>JABCPG020000010.1 GCA_013333195.2 Bacteroidia bacterium | reverse complement strand
TTTCGTTAATGGGTGCGCGCGACATGTCGATAATACGAACCCCCCCCCTAATCGGTACCCGATATCGACGATGGTTAGCGTATTCGATGAGCAGCTGGTAGCGCATGCGATACGCGAGGAGCTGGCGCGGGGAGGGCAGGTTTTTTTTGTTCATAATGAGGTGAATAAGTTGCCCCAGCTGCACGCGATGCTGCTGAGGAATTTGCCGACGGTTCGGTGCGCCGTGGCGCACGGGCAGATGCGACCCTCAGAGATAGAGGAGGTGATGCTGGATTTCATGGCGGGTGATTACGATGTGCTGTTGTGCACCAGCATAGTGGAGTCAGGTCTAGACATACCGAATGCGAATACGATAATCATAAACAATGGCCATAGGTTCGGTTTAAGCGATTTGCATCAGCTCCGCGGGCGCGTTGGGCGTACGAATCGGAAGGCGTACTGCTACATATTTACGCCTCCCCTAGATGTGCTGACGCCCGAGGCGCGGCGTCGTGTGGCCGCGATTGAGGAGTTTTCAGATTTGGGCAGCGGGATTCAAATATCGATGCAGGATTTGGACATTCGCGGTGCAGGGAATTTGCTGGGAGCCGAGCAAAGCGGTTTCATTGTGGATCTTGGTATGGAGACGTACCAAAAGATTCTTGATGATGCGATACGCGAATTGAAGTACGGTGAGTTTTCAGAACTGTACGGGGATGAGCTATCAAATGAAGGAGAGTGGGTGCAGGCGCAAGATTGCCAGGTAGAAACGGATTTAGACGTGGCACTGCCCGAGAGTTTTGTGCGTAACGCGACGGATCGGATTGCTATATATCGAGAGATTGATTTGCTGCAAGACGAGTCGGCGCTTGATCAGTTTGAGAAGTCGCTAGAAGATAGATTTGGGCATCTGCCGGAGCGCGTGAAGAGCCTGCTGACCATACCCCCGATGCGCTGGAAAGCGGCATCGATTGGGGTAGAGAAATTGCAGTTGAAGGGAGGGCGGTTGTCGTTGCATTTCGTGTCGCCGGGCGATTCTCCCTACTACGGGTCGCAAACGTTCGCGAAGGTGCAAGGCCAGTTGAGCCGTTATGCCCATGCGTGCAGAGTGCGCCAGATGGAGGATCACCTGCGGGTGGATGTGGATGGGGTGCAGACGGTAGGAGAAGCGATGACATTCTTGAACTACCTATCAAACGGATGAGGAGGGTGTGCGCATGAATGCAGCTAGGAATTTGGCAGTGGACGTTGGGAATAGCAGCGTGAAGTGTGGAGTTTTTGAGGGGAGAGTGCTGGTGAAGTCGGTTACATTTCAAGTAGGATGCGTTGCGGATATTGTATCGTGGGGCGAGAGCATGGGGGTGTCGCGCGCGATAGTGTCGACAGTGCGCGGCGGAGGCAAAACGTTCTGCGATTCTATGGGAAAGAGGTTTTCTACCCTGCTGCTCACGAGCCAGCTGCGAGTTCCATTTGAGAGTCGTTACTTGACGCCAGAGACGTTTGGGAGTGACCGGCTATCGGTTATGGCGGCGGTGTCGTCGGAATATGCAGGGCAAGATGTGGTGGTGGTTGATGCGGGCACGGCTTTAACGTGCGATTATATGAGTCGATACGGAGTGTACGAGGGAGGTTCGATTTCGCCGGGGATATCAATGCGCTTTCGGTCGCTGCATGAGCAAACGTGGTCTCTGCCGCTGGTGGGCGTGGAATCGTATAGCGGCAAGGTTGGTCGTAGCACGTTGGAGTGCATAGCGGCTGGGGTGGTGGGAGGTATTCTCTCGGAGATAGAGGGATTTTTGCAAAAAATAGCTACATTTGCGAACGATTTTCGGTTGGTGGTAACGGGCGGGGATGCCGAGCTGCTGGCGTTGAGGTTAGAAAGGCCGTGTGAGGTTCGCCGAGAGTTAGTGTTGGAGGGGCTAAACGCTATACTACAATATAATGCGGAATAGATTGAAGAAGATGCGAATTGCACCGGTTGTGGCGGTGTGGGTGATTGTGGCAGTCGAGTGCGTGAGCGCGCAGGTAGTAAATACCCATTCGCCGTATTCCCGCTACGGTTTGGGGCTGCAGGAGCATCAGGCGTATAGCGGGGTGTTGGGGTGGGGAGGAGTGTCGATAGGGGTATTGCAGAAGAATGCGGTAAACCCTGCAAATCCGGCGTCATACGGGCGCCAGGATTCGATGACGTTTATGTTTGATTTTGGCGTACAGGGAGGCTACACCCGCTACCTAACGCAAAGCGGAGAGGCGAGGAATGCGGGCCAGGGCAATATCCAGCACGTGGCGATAAAGTTTCCTTTGGCGCGGTGGGCTGGGATGGCATTGGGATTTCAGCCGTATTCACAATTAGGCTATGATGTGACCCGCTACGAGACAGATTTGCAGACGATAAGCAGGGTAGGGCGAGTTCGATATCAGCACACAGGGTATGGGGGCGTAAATGAGGCATTTCTAGGTGTGGGGTTCAGCCCGTTGTCTTATATACAGATAGGGGTGAATGCCCATTATCGCTTTGGTTCGATAAATCATGCGCAGTCGCTGTACGTGCCGGGTAATACCACGTACTCGACGTACAGTTCGGAAAGTCGGAATGTGGTGAAGGCGGTGATGCTTAGGGGCGGGATTCAGGCCCGCATACCTCTGGATACGGTTTGGCGCAAGAGTTTAAGCGTAGGGGTAACGTTGGACTACTACCCATACGTATACGCAGAGCAGCGGCTAGAGGCTACTACCAGCTATTGGAACACATCGATGCGGCTGGCGCAGAATGCGTTGCGGGGGACGGAGCGAATGAAGTTGCCGCTGCGTTACGGTGCGGGTGCAGTGTATGAGACAGCGAGTTGGATGGTAGGGTGCGATTTTGTCTATGAGATGTGGAACGATTTTTCATGGTTTGGGCGAACGCAGGGTCTAAAGCCGTCGTGGGAAGTTCATTTAGGAACCCAGTATACGCCGGATGCGCAAAGCATGCGTCGGTACTACGAGAGAGTGAGCTATCGTGTAGGCGCTATGTATAGCCGGTTGCCCATGCGGATAGATGGGCGAGAGGTGCATGATATGGGGCTGACGGTAGGCTTTGGACTTCCGATAGGTTGGAGGAGGTGGATAGGTAACATTGCGTTAGAGGTTGGTCAGCGAGGCGGTTTTGGCAAGGATGTTGTGAAGGAGACCTACTGTAACCTACATTTGGGCGTTACGTTCATAGACAGGTGGTTTTTTAAACGTAAGTACGATTAGAGAAAGTTTGAAGGGAAAGAGGGTCAGAGCTATGAAAACAAGAGTATTACGAATAAGACTTTTAGGGCTAGTAGTGCTGTTTCTGTCGTATGAGGCGGCGGCACAGGTGGAAAATCCAGCGTTGTCGAACCCGAAGTATGGTGCGGATCCCGCGACGCGCGAGGAGTGTTTGAAGCAGACATCCTTTTACCAAGAGTTTTATAAGCAAGGGAACTACAAGGATGCGGAATCGGGTTGGAAAATAGTTTATGATATATGCCCGCAGTCGTCGCAGAACATATACATTCGAGGTATCAAGATGCTAAAGGTGAAGCTGGATGCCATGCCGCTAGCAGATGCTGGGCGTAATGCACTTATAGATAGTTTGATGCATGTGTATGATAAGCGGATACAGTACTTTGGGAAGCGGGGATATCATTTGCAGCAGAAGGGTGCGGATTTGATGGCATACGCGCCGGAGCGAGATGCGGAGATATCAGAGATACTGAAAGAGGCGTATTCCCTACAGAAGGACGAATTGGATGCAGCCACGGTGTTGAAGCTATTTGAGAATGAGGTACGTATGTACGGAGAGAAGAAGCGGACATCGAATGACATCATTGGACTTTACGCGGATTTGTCGGCGACGTTAAAGCGGCAAGAAGAGAAGGATTCGACGGTTCGACCGATGGCAGATGCATTAGATCAACGTTTTGCTTCGCTAGGGGTAGCGACTTGCGCGGATTTGGAAGGTATTTATGGGCCGAAATTTGAGTCGGCGCCGCAGGATGTGGATTTGGCGAAAACAGTGTATAACCATTTGGGTTCATTGCGGTGCTACGAATCGGCTCTGTATTTGCGGGCAGCCAAGCTGCTGTTTAAGTCGGTGCCATCCGCGGGTTTGGCTCTAGAGATTGCGCGTATATGTATGGGTAAGCGCGATAATGAGGGTGCTGAGGAATATTTTAAGCAGTCCATATCGTTGGAGCTAGATGGGAATCGCAAGGGGCGCGTGCTGTTGGAATACGCGAATTTTGTTTCGACTGCCCTTGGCAATAAGCCCCAAGCCCGTTCGTTAGCGTACGAGGCGGTTTCCGCGGATCCGACGCTGGGCGCGGCGTACTCCTTCATCGCGATGCTATATGAGCAGACGCGAAATTGCGGGGCCTCAGAATTGGAGAATCAATCGGTATACTGGGCTGCGGTGGATAAGTACCAAAAAGCGATGTCGGTAGATCCTTCCCTTCGCGAAGAGTGCCAGAATCGGATAACGTATCTCACGAGTTTTTTCCCGACCACTGAACAGGTTTTTTTCCAAGACAAGCAGAAAGGAGATGCGTTTAAGGTGCCATGCTGGATCAACGAGATGACAACAGTCCGTACCCGCGATTAGCGTGGTTCGGTGGGATTAGAGAAGCGGTCTGTCGTCCCCGTAGGCGACAGACCGTGTTGTTGTGCTTGGCGATGTTGTCATTCGCTTCGGTAAATCTCATGGGGTGCTTGGGAGCAGGTAAGGAGACTTTAAAAATGCCGGGGATTGAGAATATTCCGGACATTACAGGCGATTCGTTGCGCATGCTGTACACCAAAGATGGGCGTTGCGAGATGGAGATGCGCGCACCCGCGATGAATGTGTATGCCAGAGAAGAAAAGGAATACGATGAGTTTCCTCGCGGGATCGATGTAAGGATTTACGATTCGTTAGGTCATCTTTCGACGATGCTCCGTGCGAACTACGCGTTGTATTTAAGGAAGAAAAAGCTTTGGGATGCGCGCCACAATGTTGTTGGTATTAATAAGCAGGGAGATTCGATACAGACAGAGCGCATGTTTTGGGATGAAGAGAAAAAGCTGATATACTCGGAGGAGAGCGTGCGGATTAGAACAGCAGACGCTTTACTTTTTGGTAGAGGCTTTGAGAGCGATGAGCGATTCAACAATTGGGAGATACGATATCCGAAAGGAGTGATAACGGTTCGAGAGCAGGCAGATACGTTGCGCAATGCGGAGAAAAAGGTGGAGAGATAAATGATGGAAAATAGTCGGATGCGAGTTTTTTATATAGCCCTAGAAATAATTTGGGCGTTACTAGGTGCTTTCTGCCTAGGCATGGCGATATACTTACAGCAACGAGGGTATTCTCAGCCCATGTTTTACTTACTGGCTGCGATAGCTTTTGGGATGGCATTGTTTCGTTTTCTGATGAGAAGAAAGCGGGAGCGAGAGAATAGGCGTCCGCGCGTTTAGGGGAATTGCATGTAGCAGGGAGAGGCGTATAGCTCACGAGGGTAAGCGATGTCACTGGAGGGTACGATTCTATTTCTTGCAGCCGTAGCTATGTCGGCGTTATGCTCTGGGGTAGAGCTTGCGTATATGTCGGCGAATCGTCTTCGGATAGAGATAGACCGGGACAAGCGAAGCATTTCTGGCCGAATAATACAGCGTTACTTGCGTAACCCAGGGCTTTTTATAGCATCGATTCTTGTTGGTAATAATGTGGCGCTGGTGGTGTATGGGATGATGATGAATCGGTTGCTAGATCCTCTTGTTGCGGGGCTAGCAGTGTATGGAGATACCGTAGTTTTGGTGGCAGAGACGCTGATAAGCACGTTGTGCATACTGCTTGTAGGTGAATTTTTACCTAAAGTACTGTCGAAGATGCATCCGAATGGATTTCTCCGTTTTTTTGCGGTTCCCTCGTACTTTTTATACGTTGTGTTCTACCCTTTGAGCCTTTTCATGTCGTGGGTTTCGCAAACGTTGATTCGTGCGATTACGCGGCAGGAGGTGCTGGCGGAGGGTTCGGAATTCACATTTGGGCGTACCGATTTGAATTTGCTCGTAGAGCAGGCAGCAATGCAAAAAGATGATGAGGAGGCAGACGCCCACAACGAGCATGAGCTGAGGATTTTTAGGAATGTTCTGGATCTTGATAATGTTAAACTGCGCGATTGCCTTGTGCCGCGGATGGATATAGAGGCGGTGGATGTGAAGAGTTCAGTTGGAGATTTGCAGAGGTTATTTGTGGAGACGCAGTTTTCGCGTATACCGGTTTACGAGAGTAGCGTTGATAACATTATAGGGTATGTCAATGCGAAGTCGTTGTTCAGTCGGCCGAAAACGATACGTGAGGTAGTTCTCCCGCTGCCCTATGTGCCTGAGTCAATGAAAGCAGGTACGCTTTTGACGCAGTTTATCAAGAATTCGCTAAGCATGGCCATTGTAGTAGATGAGTTTGGCGGAACGGCGGGTTTAGTTACTATCGAGGATCTCTTGGAAGAGATTTTGGGGGAGATTAACGATGAGCATGATTTAAGCACGTTGGTAATAAAGAAGCTGGACGAAAAGACGTACCGTTTCTCCGGGCGGGCTGAGGTGGCTGAGATTAACGAGCAGTACGGCATTGGTATTCCGGAATCGGAGAGCTACGATACAATTGCCGGTTTTATTCTGCACTACCAGCCTGAAATTCCGAGCGTGGGGGATGAGATAGAGATTGAGAATTTTAAGTTCTGTATAGAGCGGGTGGATGCGAGTCGCATACGCCTGGTTCGCATGGAGATTACCGATTAGCTAGCGTTAGGATTACAGATTTCTTTATGGGAAAGGTTGCTATTCGGCATCAGCATGGACCCTCACCGCTTTCGACATGCAGGCTAACACGTTGCCCTGGAGCGTAGTAGCCTAAAGAGTCGAAATCCCATTCCCACGATTGTTGATTTTGCATTGGTGGAAGGGACGTTACGAGGGTTTTGACAGTGCGTAGGGTAGGCGACGCGCTGGCGAGCGGGCTGTGCCGCTCCTCAGTGTCGGTGATTAGTAGCCAAAAGGGGTAGCGGGAAAGCAGCTTAATGTGGGTAGCTTCGAGCGCTGCGGAGGCTGCGATGAATGCGTTTTGCGAGGCATAGCTGGGGAAACGCTCTTGCAGAGGCATTGTTAATTGGCTCATGAGATTGAGCGAGACGATGCCTCCCGAGGCGGGGAGATGTGGAACCTGCAACTTTTTGACATATTCGACCACGCTATTTGGGGAGTCCAAGCGGCTAGGCATTAAGTCAAGCCCTCCCGTTACATCGCATTCAATCAACTCGACGTTTCTGAATGGCTGCGCATTCTTTACGGATTGTTTAGGGTGGTATCGGTCGACGAGGTATATTCGTTCGCAGAAGGGCGCCATTTCGCAGAGCGGCACGTCAAGTAGCCAACCGCTACCAAGTACGGTAATGCTTTTCAGAGAGTGTTTAGTGATAAAATCAAGAACCCTTTGCTTCGAGCGGAGTAAGTGGTTTTCCCAAGCGTATCCTTCCCGAGAGTACCTGCTGTAAATCCCCAGCTGGTATCGTCGCCACAGGGCATTTCGCCTATACGACGATTTCTTTACGTTAAACCATCCAGCCATGCGCTGTATCTATTCGATGAAAATTTTAGCCTGACTTACGGTATTCTCTGTGCCGTTCGCCTGCAGTATGTATAACCCTTTGGGGAGATTTTCCACTTCGATAGAAACTTCAGTTTCGGGCTGGCTGCATTCGAAACGTTGTACGCAAGTGCCATTGACCGAATATAGAGCTATCCATTTTATGGGTTGTCTATTGGTGAAATGGATGTGAGCTACGCGATGCGCTGGATTTGGATATACAAGTAGAGAAACGGGTTCAATCCGCTTAGTGTCGGTTGCCGTTATAAGGTTTGGGTGAACTCTGATGGGCAGGGTGGTGAGATTCCTCCTGGGGGGACCGAGTACTTCGATGGCGCGTTCAACCTCTTTGTTTTCGCCGTTCGTCTGCGGGACTGCGGTCTGCCATGCAGTACTTTTACCATTTTTGTTGTACCGTAGAATTCCCACAGAGAGTAAGTATTTCCCATTGGCAATCGAGATGGTATCCCTGAAGGTGACCGTAATCGTTTGCGATCCTACGATCGTGATATTAATAGCACGGCCGAGCGATCCTTTAATCCATAACGATTTACCATCTTGCTGTAGGAATTGCAGCGCCATTACGCCTGAGAAGTAGCCGGAGGGGTCATCGAGCTTGACATTCACGCTGCATGTCAGGAATTCTCCTTGCTGGCACGCTGGTGGTAGAGAAGTCAAAATTTTACAAAGCGGCTTGGCTAATATTCTAGCCTCTACGGAGATGGGGAATGAGGCAATCACGTGGTGCGGTTTTCCGCTTAGCTGATCGGAGGGTGAGAATCTTTGGTTGGAGGTGTCGCAAAGGGCTTGAACGAACTGCGCTTTAGCGCCGGTGTTCGTATCGAGAATGGAGCTGACGAGTGCTTCGTATGTTACCTTTTCGCCTGGTTCAATAAAGCTGTTGGTGTAGTGGATATCATTGCCGTTCAAAGGATTATCGTCCGGTGCGCTAGAGAGCCGAAAGCCGATTAACCCATCGTAGGGAAGGCTGCCCGTGTTGGTGTAAGAGATGGAGATGATGTTTTGCCCCTCGAATAGGGTTGTAGAATTTAATGTGGCAACGAGCTGCACCTTAGCGCTAGAATCGGTTTCGACGGTAACGTTCCCATCCTTACCGATGGTGAGGGTCACGAATTGAGGGGCGTCGAGTGGAAGTAAAATCCTCTCCCAGGTATCGAGGTCGCTTGCATAGAAAGAAGGGAATACTCGGTACGTACCCTGCGTAAGCTTGTTTATGTCGATGGGGACGATGGTGTCACTTGGGCCCCAGCCGATGCCGGTATTATGGCTGCCATTCCGAGCCTTGAAGCGGGCGATGGGGATATTATTGTGGTCAACGATTTCGACACCTAGATTTCCGGTTATGCGCTTCCCACTATAGTTGAAGGCGCGGACCACGGCAGTAGTGACCTTACTGAGAGGGAGGGTGCCGGTGTGGTCTAACCTAAAATTTTCAGCGTAGATGAGGCTTTTCTGCTGAGCTACAGCGTATTTAGGCTGAATTCCAACGATTATATCCTGCCTGGTGATGTATCCACCATCCCCGCCGGCGCCGGTGCCTTGATTTGTTGGGAGGAGTTCGGCCAGAGCGTAGTATCCGTTTGACAGTCCTCCCCACCCCCAGTTGATGTGGTAGAGAGAGCTCCCATCGTATCCGTCGCAAACAAAGGCGTGGCCGCCGTTTGGGCTTCCGCCCCCATAGTAGATGGGGCGCTTCGCCTGGAGTTCGTCCTGGATGATTTGTTCCCACTCATCGCTGCTATGGTACTGTCTGTAGAGAAGCCGAAGCGAATTGGAGTATTGAAAGTTATCTATAAGCGCGCTAGCGGCGTAAGTGCTAAATGTTGAGCTTTCGTTCCTGCTGTAATTCATTTTAGCCGCGAATCCGATGTTGCGCATCAGTTGCGCGACAGCGGATTCAGCGTCTGCGCCATGCTTCTCAACGTAGGAGTTCATCATGCTTGGCCAGGGGTAGGATGCCGCGATGGATACAGAAGTTTTGTTTTTTCTATTGATGGTGTACTCTCCAGTTCCGATACTCTCTGGAGGCCAGCAATAGTAACGCATGATTTGTGCTAACGCAGTGGCCACGCAGCCGGTAGGTGTTTGGATGCCATCTACCTTTGGGGTGAGCAGGTTGAATGGTTTGTTTTGCCCCCATTCGAGATTTTCTAGCAGCGGTGGGACGGCTTGCCAATTTCTCGTTCGCCGGGGGGCGGAGTTGCTACTGCTGCTGGGGGAGATTCGGAGCAGTTCCATGTAGCTGGCGAAGACGGTTTGTAGTGATTCGGGAATAGAATCTGGGCAAAATCGGTTGCTAAATGAATATCCGAGGAGTTGGGGGAGTCGGTCGTCGCCAGCGACGATTGCGAATCCGATAGCGTTTGTAGGAGTGTAAACGTAAAGGCCGACCTGTCCGTTTGGGGCCAAATGCTGATACTCAAGGCGTAGCTGCTCTGGCTTCGCCCCGCGTGTGCGTGGGTCTGTACGTGCGATAAAAAGTTTTGATGCGATGCGGTACGCCTGGGACTCCGGGATTGGTTTTGCATAGATTGCTCCGCTATCTATAAGCCCTACGCAGAGGGAAGTAGCAATGCATGTCAACCAAAATTTCCTTCGAGGTGTCACAACTATCCTCCGCTGTGTATGTGCAAATAGGCGCATGCTAGTTCTTAGTTTTCCTCTAGTTCTGGACAAAGATAAGAATAAAAATTCCATGCGTCGTTGGACGCAAGCGAGGAGCTTGTGCTGAGGGTTGAATATAGGTAGCACACGGATTTTGGAAGATGGATTTTTGGATGTTAAAGGATTTTTGGTTGTATAATTGGGTTAATGTGTTCTACGCGGTCTTGCGCATATTCCTTGGCAGAAGGGGTGATGCAACACCAGCCTTCGCGTGAGGACGGGTGGTCTTTTCTTTGCGGTGCGCTGTGAAATAATTTGTATCTTTGCGGTGGGTGGGGTGCGACGAAATGTTTGAGCTTGCGATGTTGCAGGAAGAGGGAGTGGTTGGCAATTCGAGGGTGGAGACATTGGAGCCTGAGGTAAATGAACAGATACCTGGGCTGCTGTCGGTGTGCATACCCGTTTTTAACTTTAGCGTGATAGATACGGTAAAGCAGTTACTTGATGAGATGAATGCGCAGGGATTGAATGTAGAGGTGGTTGTTTTCGATGACTGTTCACAACCTTTCTACGAGCAATCGAACGCGCCTTTGTCTGATTACGATCGGGTGCGTTATTTGCCGTTGCTCACAAATATAGGGCGCAGTAAGATACGTAATCGGCTTGCGGACTACGCGCGTGGGGAATGGTTGCTTTTTTTAGATTGCGATATGCGGCCGGTTTATTCTGACTTTCTGATGCGCTATTTCAGCGCGATGTCGAGTGCGGTTGATGTGGTTTGCGGGGGAGTGATGTTTGAAAAGAAGCCGCAGGATAAGTGGAGTCAGCTGCAGTGGAGGTATAGGAAGTACAGCGCGCGTCAGCGAGATCTATTGCTACGACGAGACCCTTCGTTGGGCGTGGAGGTGGGTAACTTTATGATACGCCATTCCCTGTATGATCGTGTGAGATTTGATGAAAATCTTGCAGGCTATGGGCAGGAGGACAAAGTGTGCGTGTATACGTTGAGTCAGCGGAGAGCGCGAGTGCAGTTTATACAGAATCCGACCGAACATATGGGTAAGGATAAGAACGATAAGTTCTTGCTGAATATTGAGGCATCATCGGTCAACATGGTGAGAGTGTGGAATAAGAACCCGCAGCTGCATAAGTATATTGCGCGGGGCAATCGTCACCTTATGTTTGTTGTGACAATGCAACGGTTGCATTTGCTGGGGGTGCTTCTACTGGTTCTGCGAATGTTCCGCGTTGGTTTGCAAAGGCGTCTTGAGGCAGGCTACGCTTTGCTCAGCTCGTTGCGTTTCTACCAGATGTGCTGCATAGCGGAGGCGTTTGCCCGACCGAATTTACACGATTTGCACGGCAAGGAGAGTTCGGTATAGCGTTGTGTGTGTGTATCAAGCATAGGGATAAAATTTTGTGGAGATTAAGCAATAAGGGGATTTGTAGTATGAAAAAGATAACAGTAGTTGGGACGGGGAATGTAGGAGCGACGTGTCTGAACGAGATAGCGCGCAGGGACTTGTGCGAGGAGTTGGTAGCGGTTGATATCAATGAGGGTGCGACGCGAGGCAAGGCGTTAGATATGCAGCAGACTGCTCCAATTTTTGGATTTAACACCCGTATAGTTGGAGCGGGCAACGATTATTCCCAGAGCGCGGGGTCAGGAATCGTGGTTATCACGGCGGGTCTTCCCCGGAAGCCGGGGATGAGCCGTGACGATCTTATTTCGACGAATGCGAAAATCATGAAGGATGTTGTCACGAACCTTATGAAATACTCGCCGGATGCGATAATTATCGTGGTTACGAATCCGTTGGATGTGATGACATACGCAGCGTTGCTCGCGAGTAAACAGGCGACGAACAAGGTATTTGGGATGGCAGGAGTGCTCGACACGGCTCGTTTCCGCATGTTTATAGCCGATGAGCTTCATGTGAGTCCGCGCGATGTGCAGGCGTTGCTGCTTGGTGGTCACGGCGACACGATGGTACCGCTTCCGCGCTACACGAGCGTAGGAGGGATTCCAGTTTGTGAGTTGATAGGGGAGACGCGTTTGTCGGAGATTGTGGAGCGTACCAAGCAGGGGGGAGGCGAGATTGTAAATTTGATGGGGACGTCGGCGTGGTATGCGCCTGGTGCGTCGGCGGCGGAGATGGTGCAAGCAGTGGTGCGCAACGAACGCAGGGTGTTGCCCGTATGCGCGGGGTTAGATGGGGAGTACGGGTTGCGAGGCCTTCATTTAGGGGTTCCAGTGGTGCTTGGAGAACATGGCGTGGAGAAGGTGATAGATCTTAAGCTCGACGCGAAGGAGATGGATTTGTTGCGTCAATCAGCCCTTGCGGTAAAGAAGGTGATGTGCGCGCTAGATGACATGAATCTGTTTGAAGAAAAGTTGGGTTCGTTGTCATTGTAGTGAAAGCAAGTGCTAGAGGTGAGGAGCGGCCGGCGTTTTTTTGCATGGTGTCGGGGCATCAAAAAAAAGTAAACATTCGTTGCAGATGAATAGAGTAGTACAGAATAGGGGATGGGTAGCCGCGTTGGCTGTGGCCCTGCTAGTATCGCCGGTGGCGACAGCGCAGAATGCGCTGGTGAAACTACCCGCGTGGTGAAAGGGGCAGCGCCCATTGAGCTTAAAGGAAAAGATTTGGAAAGCTTCCGGATGTACCCATTAGCGGATGCCGTGCGGTATTTTTCCGGCACGCAGTTTAAAGATTTTGGGAACATGGGCGGCATTACGTCGTTGAACGTACGGTCGCTTGGGTCGGATCGAATGGGCGTGTTTTACAATGGCATCGAGGTTGGGAACACGGTGAATGGGCAGGTGGATCTCTCCAAGTTTTCGCTGGACAACGTGGGAAACCTTTCGATATACTCAGGCCAGAAGGGTGATATATTTCAGGCGGCGAGAGATTTTGCCAGCAGCAATAGTATTTACATTACTACGCAGCGACCACTGTTTCAGCGCGAAGAGAGCAGTATGAATTTCAGGTCGCAGCTTCGGTTGGGGTCGAATTGGATGGTGAATCCGAGCATTTCGATAGAGAATGATCTTGGGCATTACGTGTATTCCACGCTAAACGTCGAGGTTATGGCGGCACGTAATATTTATCCTTTTTCCTACCAGCGCCAGGATGTATCGGGCAATGCGTTGGAACCGTACAAGGGGAAACGTAGTAATTCTCAGCTGAACGCGGTGCGAGTCGAGGCGGCATTGCATGGGACAATAGCCACCGAGGCGGTGCAAAGCGGTACGTGGAATGTGTTTGCCTACCATTACAACGACGAACGTGGGATTCCAGGACAGATTATCAATTATAAGCTGTACGATGGAGAGCGTTTACGCGAGCGGAATAGCTTTGTACAAAGCACGACGCGATTGGATATTAACGATTGGTATCGTACGCAGGTAATGCTGAAAATTTCGTCTGACTACACGCACTATAGCAACCTACAGGATAAGTTGGCTTTGACCGATGAGGTGTTTCGTCAGTATGGAGCATATCTCTCCTCCTCGCACCAGTTCACGCTGCTCGAGGGTTGGAGGGCTTCATTGGCCTACGACTTGCAATTTGATATGCTTCGTAAAACAGATGCGTTGACCAATACGCAACCTAAAGGTTTTTCACGGCCACGACGTTTGGTAAATCTACTTGCGGTAGCATCGCAGTACCAGATAGGCGGCCTATCGCTTCAGGCCAGCGCATTGGGGACTTACGTTTACAATATGGCCTCCAAGGGTTTTGATGCTGGTAAGAATGAGATGGGTATATCTCCCTCTTTTTTGGTTTACTATCAACCGTTTAAGCGCGTAGATTTCTTTATTCAGGCGTATGCAAAGCAGACGTACAGGGTGCCGAATTACAGCGATCGTTACATTTCACGCCTGATTGGTGAGGAGCTAAAGCCAGAGCGCCAGCGCCAAGCGGATTTTGGGCTAGGCTATTCGCGTAAGAGCCACGATTTCGTGAGCGATTTTGGTCTTAATGCAGATGGGTACTACCAGATGGTGTACAATAAGATTATCGCTTACCCGCGAGGGCAGTTGTACCGTTGGACGATGACGAATTTGGGAAAGGTGCAGGTGTATGGTGGCAATGCGAGTGCCTACGTGACATTTGCGTTCCCGGGTAAATTCCTTGTAACGAGCAAAGTGCAGTATACCTACGAAAAGTCGCTCGACGTTACGGATGTGAACGATAACTACTATAAGAATCAGATTCCGAATGTGCCGGTGCATAGCGGATCGGCCATTGTGCGTTTGAGTTGGAGCGGCTGGGAGCTTAACTACTCGTTCCTATACGCAGGTACTAGGTATAGCGAGCAGGAGAATATTCCCTACAACGAGATGCAACCTTGGTATACGCACGATATATCGCTTAGCAAGCTGTTCAAGGTGGGTGAGTGGCGTTTTCGTGCGATGGCTGAGGTGAACAATATGATAGGAGATGCCTTTGAGATTGTCACAGACTACCCGATGCCTAAGCAGACGGTGCGTCTCACTTTAACAACTGAGCTGCAATGAGAAGCGGGATAAAAGTTTTTCTGTGGATATGGGTGTTCGCGTTAGTTGCGATGGGTGCGGAGTCGTGCCGTAAGCCCGTTGGTGAGCTCCCAGAGGATACGAGTGAGCTTTCCAGCGTATTTATGGAAGGCTACAAGGGTTTTTACGTGCTCAATAATGGGGGAAAGGGGAGTAATAAGGCGACGCTTGATTACTTTGATGCTTCGAAGGGAGAGTATCAGCGTAATATCTACGCGCAACGTAACAAGCAAAACCCATCGATGGGCGATGATGCGACGGACATGGCGTATTTCAACGACTTTTTATACGTGGTACTTCGAGGTTCGCACAAGGTGGTTAAGCTGGAGCCAGATGGGACTTATCGTGATGAGTTGCGCGTGAATGAATGTGAGAAATTGATATTCTATGAGGGCAAGGGGTATGTCACCTCGCTTCGTAAGGAGAATATTCCGTTGAATCAGCCGCCCTACGGAGAGGTGATATGTTTTGATCCGAATACGATGAAGGTGATAAAGCGCGGGACTGTGGGTTGTCAGCCTGCTGGTCTGACGGTCGGAGGGAAGGCGGGCAATGAGATGCTCTACGTGGCCAATTCGGGTCGCTACCGCAACGAAGGGTTTGACAATACGGTTTCGGTGGTTGTACCCGAGAGTCTGGACGTTGTGGAAACGTTTACTGTTGGGTTGAATCCTAGCAAGCTATGCGTGGACAATCTAGGCAATTACCTCACTACGCTTGCTTTGGGAGATTATAACACGCATCCTTCTAGCGTGGGAAGGGTGCAGCTTTCGGATGGTACGCCGGGCGAGAAGGGTGCGCGTGACAATAAGGTATTACGAGCGTTACGACCCTTGGACATGATGATGGTGAGGAGTTCGATATATTGTCTTACCGTGGAGAAGGTGAAGGAAAGTGGGTGGAACGGTGCGCCGGGTTTGTGGTCTTTCAGCGCGAATTTTGTGGGCGAACCTCAAGAGGTTCTAAAAGCGGAAGTGCTATCCGAGATACAGAATGCTGCGGGGTTCTTCGTGCATCCTGAGGAGAAATCTGTATACGTATTCGATGCGCGGAATTTCACTTCGAGTGGTACTGTGTATTGTTTTTCTAAAGAAGGAAAGAAGTTGGAGTGGAAGATTCGTGCGGGCATTCAACCGGTCTGTATGGAATTTGTAAAGCAGTAGGTATATGTTGAGACAAGGAAGAGTGACGCTGTTAGTGACATTTATGTTGTTACTAGCGTTTGGGTGTGCGAAAAGAGAGGTGCCACCTGCTAGAATAGCCATTGAGGATAATTATTCGGCGGTTCGTCTGCTGCCTTTTAGCGTATCGGCGGGTGTGTCTGCGGACTCTTACCAGTGGGTCGTGGACAGTGTGGAGGTGACGGAGAATGCCAATACTCTGTTGGCTAAGGAGTCGGCCGCGATGCGTGGTGTTACGGTGTCCACGGAAGAGACGCTGCACTACACTTTTGATGCGGTGGGGGTGTATTACATGATGTGCCGGATGCGCGTGGGGAAGAGCGATTTGGTAAAAAGTTTTAAGGTGCACGTGGTGTCGGAGTTTCAATCGTACAAGGTGCAGGCTCTGCTGGTCGACTATAGGCCAGCGCTGGGACAAACAGTTACGGAAGCGGCAAAAAATGCGGTTTGGGGGTTGCAGGAGACGATGAGGAGGGCGAACCTCAATATTCGGAGGGGAAGTAATGCCCCTATCTATTTGGGAAGCTTTGGCGGTTACGCAACGTTTAAATTTGATCATAGCGTGCGCAATTTTTCCAATAAATATGATTTTGAGGTGGTTAGGGATTTGGAAAGCCAAGATTATGGGCGTGCTGATGTTGTGGTATGGGTATCGCAGGATGAGAAGCAGTGGTATCGTCTGCGTTCGGAATATGATTCGGTGGCATATAGCGGGGTGTACGCGAAGGGACCGGGAAACCTGTCTACTGAGGGAGATAAAACTTTCTTTTACAGTGATGATAAGTACTTGTGGAAGACGGATCGAGGGGTAGTAAATATTCCTGTGAAGAAGGGAGTGACAGTTAATTATCTCGAGATTCTGCCTAAGTGGATTGAAAACGATTTGGGAACCCCCTATGAGGGGTATCTTTTGAAGCGGCAGTGTCGTGTGAAATTGAATTACGATAATGCGGTACCACCCAATTTGTTGAGCTATGAGTTGGTTGAGTTTCCGAAGCGGAAGTATAACGAGCCACCCGTTGGAGAGCAAGAAAACGTTTTTGGGATGGATATCGATTGGGCTGTGGATGAGCAAGGGAATGCTGTGCAGCTGCAGAGTATAAAGTTTGTGAAGGTTGCAACTGGTGTTTTAGAAGCCCCTCCCACATTCCATTTGCTGGAGAGTTCGGTTGTAGTGGTCCGTGATTTGAATATGGAGTAGCAGTCTATTTGGGAGTAAAGAACGGCGTGCCGCAGACGATGCGCGGCGCGCCGTTCTGTTTTACAAAATGAGATTTTGGGGAGTGACGTTTGCAGCGGAGCTTCGCCGGAGTCGCATGGTCACTGGATTTGTTGCGCAGGGGGAGGAAACCCATTCCAAAGTTTCTGCGATTCTTCGCATAAGTTTCGCGAAGGTCGTGAGGAATCTGCACCGCGGAGGAACCAAGCCCTTCCACGAGAAAGAATACGGCATCAGCATTAGCGCTGATGCCGTTGTAATTCAGAGATGAGATTCAGGTTAGTATTCCAAAGCACCCGGGAGGGTTTTAGCCTCGTTAACCCATTTTTCCACCATTTTTTCGGTGGGAATGCGGCGTACCAATTTTTTTTCATTGTTCACCTCGGCCATTTTTGCTGTTAGATTCGCCGGGTTGCGCGTAGCGAGCTCTTTCACAGTGTCAACTCCTGAGGCTTCGAGAAGGTCTGCATACTCACTCCCGACTCCATGTATGCGGAAGAGGTCGACCATGTTGGCAAAGCGCAGAATATGCGATTCGTCAATGCCAGAATCGGCAGCGAGCTTCACGCGCATGGCTTTTGTTTTACATGCGTTAAGGAGCTGATCTGTATTTTTAATTCCGGCATCGTTGAGCTTTTTCCCGTAAACGGGACCGATACCCTCAACTTCAATTACTGGATAGTTAGCCATAAGCGATAAAATTCATTTAATTTCCCATTTATACGTATTTTTTCTATTTATGTTGCAAGAGGATAAAGAAAGAATGGAATGAGCAACGAGCTTTTGGAACGGTTCAGCAAGTCGTGCTGCTATCGCGGCTGCTCTCTACTGTACATTGAGAGTCCCAGTCAGTGAGTATAATTAGTTGCAAATGATTCTGAAGCGATTAAGTGGAGCTTGCGTGCGGCTGTTGCGAACAAGAAATGTGTATCTTTGCAAAAATTAAAAGAGGCATTTATGTTACAGCGCATTCAGACCGTTTATTGGCTTCTTGCTGTGTTGCTTGTTCTTCTATGGATTTTCTTTCCTTACGCAGTTATAGAGTCCCCAGCAGGTAGTTTTTCGCTTTTTGCAAGCGGCTTGCGGAACGATTTAGATAGGCAGTCTCTATTTTTCGGATGGGGGACAGTATGTCTCGGTGCGTTTTCAGTTGCGCTGCTCCTGATAACAGTATTCTCGTATCGACGAGTCCACGTGCAGCTACGTTTGTCTGTTTTTTCGGCACTCTTGCTGGTGGGACTCGTATTGCTCGAGGTCTACTATGTGTACTTTTCACGTGCTGAGGCTGAGGGGATTTGGCGTATAAATTTCACGTTCTGGTTCCCGCTTCTTGCAGCGTGTTTTTCGATGCTGGGATTTCGAGGGGTTCGTCGCGATCAGGCTTTTATACGACGCATGGAACGTCTTCGTTAAGTGCATGGGGAGATTAAGGCCCAGTTGTAGTTTGTTGTGTTGATAAAATTAGCAGGAGAGGAGAGTGCGTGATAAAGTGCGTTATCTCTCCTTGTTGCGCGGCAGCGCAGTCGCGTAAGGCGGTTGTGGCGGTATCCGTTTTAGTGAGCAGAGAGTGCAGAGTCGCTACAGACGCGATAATTTGTTGGTTTGCGTGAATAGCTAGGCGTTGATGCCTTCGTAATGTGAATCTTTCGATGTAGGAAGAAGGGTGGTCTCAAAATATTTGGTTGCTCTTTTTTACGCTGAAATGAGGGTTATATTTTAACAAGTTTTTTTGAATGAAGTTTTGATATTTTATTACCTTTGTAGTACTGTTAATAAAGTTTTTACGCTATGAAGCCGGACAGTATCATGAAGAAAGCCTCTGTGAGCACAAAGGTCGTTGTTCTTGTTTGCATAGACATGCTGGTTATAGCCTCGGTGCTACTTGTGATATTGTATTTAAGCATGCGTAGCGCCTCGTTGGCCGATGTGCGTAGCCGCATGTTGGCTGAGAGCATGAAGTTGAGAACGCAAATAGAAGAGGAGCTGGATCAGAGCAGAGTGCTCATCGAATCGTTGTCCACGATGCTTTCGGCTGAGAATAAGCCTCGGATGCGCCAAGAAGTTATAGAGATGGTGGAGGTGGCTCTTCCGTATTACCCGATGATAGAGGGTATCGGGATTGTTTTTGAGCCTAATGCCTTTGATGGGGCAGATTCTGCGTTTATTTACGCTCCGGGCAGTGACCATACCGGTCGCTACGTGCCATACATCGCGAATGCGCATGATGGGACTGGCAAGCTTGACGATACCTGTTACAACTACGTACAAGATGCGCCCGAGTCGTGGTACTTCAATCCGAAACGAACCTTGGTACCCTACGTGACGGGAGCCTACTACGTGAAGGTGCTCGATCGAGATAGTACCCTTCTTTTTACCTATAGCATCCCAATACTTCGAAAAAAAGAATTTGTCGGAGTTGTGCAGGTTGATGTGATGCTGAGTACGCTCACAGACTGGGTAGAGAATGCACAGTTTTTTGGAGCGAGCGCGGAGGCAACACTCTATTCAACGCGTTGGCATCGGCTCGCCACGTCAAGCGCATCGCGACGTGCGCGAATGACAAATATGGAGGATACCCTTTCACTCTCTGCGATGATGGAATTGATTGAGAGTGGAACCGATTTTGTGTTCCAAGAAGAAAAAGATAACGTGGTGGGGCGTTTGACGATACCCATTGGTCGAACTAGTTTTCCGTTGGTTCTAGAGGTGAGTGTGCCAAAGCGGATTGCGTTTGAAGGCATTGCAAAAAATACCGCTCAAGTCCTTGGTATCGTTTCTCTCGTTATAGCGCTCGGGCTCGTTATAGCGCTGTATTTAGTTCGTATCATCCTGAAGCCCATTGTGGAGGTGGATAGGAACGTTTCACAGATTGCGTGCGGCAACCTGGTTGGCATTACGGCGACTCGCTATAGGCATCAGGATGAGTTGACGAGCATTTCAATGAATGTGACTAGCATGGCAGCGCAGTTGCAGGCCTTACTGATGGACGTAGATCGCTCTTCATTGAGCCTTACAACGGTAAGCGAAGAGATTAATCGGCAGTCGCAAAACATAGCCCAATCATCAAGTAGCGAAGCTGCGTCGACGGAGGAGGCCAGCGCGCAGTGCGCGTTAGTAAAGGAACTTTGTGCTGACGACCAGCGTTTAGTGGCGGAAGTTGTGTCCATTGCTAATCTGACAAATGAGGGATTTATGCGGCTCGCATCTCAGATGTCGGAGACGATAGTATTGCTCAATAAAATTGTTGATAGCGAAAAGTCACTTAGCGGGATTACTTCGCAAACGAATCTTCTGGCGCTTAATGCTGCTGTGGAGGCGGCACGTGCAGGAGAGGCGGGCAAAGGTTTTGCAGTTGTGGCTCTAGAGGTGCGCAAGCTTGCTGAGAGTAGCAACGCGATAGTTGGAAAAATTCGTGAAATTGGTGAAAAGGCGATAGCCGCTTCTACTGCCACAACGCATCAGCTACAAGCGTTGCAACCCCGCGTGAATGAAATCGTGGAGCAGGTGCAGAAGATGTCCAGTAGCTCAACTGCCATTGCGGAAGCTGTATCGGAAATTAATACAGCTGTGGATATGATTAGTGAGAATGCTCAAGCGAACGCCACGGCCTCCTCCGAGCTGGCTGCAGGCGGGCAGCAGTTGCTCAATGATGCCAAGCAGCTTCAGATGTATATGGAGGTGTTTACTATTAGGAAGTAGGTAGCAGCGACGGCTATTTTTGCGCGTAGCGTTTGCTTATGGCTCTTTAGAGATATGCTACCTTAATGCGTTTATATTTTGTGGGAAGGAGCTAGAGTTGTAGCCGTGTGGATGTTGGGTTGGACTCGATCCTTGGTATCAGGGAGCTAGTTGATGTGCAGATATTTTTAGAGACTGTATGCTGTAGCGTCTACGGAGAGTTGCATCACGCGAAGGTTTGTAAGCGCTGGGCGTTTCGGTAATTAAGGTTTTGCTTATAGAGTGATGCGCGCTGCGAGCGAGGTGATTCAGAAGGATTTTTGGTAAATAGTAGGAAATGCTCCGTTTTTTAGTGGCTGATGCGTTTTATTAGTCGAAGAGATTCAGCCGTCGTTGATGTCTGCCCCCCTCGAAAGAGGCTTCGAGGAATGCGCAAACTATGTCTTTCGCCTGAGAAAAAGGGATAAAGCGCCCCGCAAGCGATAGGACATTGGCGTTATTGTGCTGTCGGGCCAGCGTAGCGAGTTCTGGCAGCCAGCAAAGCGCCGCGCGTACGCCGCGATGCCTGTTAAGAGCCATTGAGATGCCGTTTCCTGTGCCGCATATTGCTATACCTAAAGAGGCTTTTCCTTTTTGTAGCGTTTCAGCGAGCTGGTTAGCGTAGATTGGGTAGTCAACGCTTTCAGGGGAGAAAGTTCCGCAGTCCAAGGTTGAATATCCAAGCGTTTCGAGCCAGCTTTTTATATTTTCCTTGAGAGAGAATCCTGCGTGGTCGGACGCAAGGGCGATGATGCGTGGTGCGTCGATAGTTTTTTCACTCATGAAGGTTTAGATGGCTATATGAATAGGAATGCTAGAGAGATAACAAGTCCAGAATATAGTAAGTCGATGAGGCAAAAGCCCATGATATCGCGGGCGCTGAGGCCCGCGATGCCCAGCGCAGGGAGAGCCCAGAATGGTTGGATCATGTTGGTCCAGGCATCGCCCCACGCGATGGCTAGTCCAATTTTTTCGGGGCCAATGCCGAGAGCGGCACCAGCGGGCATCATGATTGGGCCTTGGACGGCCCACTGTCCTCCGCCTGAGGGGACAAAAATATTGACTAATCCGGCGGAAAGAAAGGAGAATAGAGGGAAGGTTCGTTCCGTCGAGATGTGCACGAAAGCTTGCGATACTGCACTAGCCAGTGACACCCCTTCGGCATTTGTTCCCATCATCAGACCCATGATGCCGGCGTAAAAGGGGAATTGCAGCAGGATGCCCGCTGCCCCAGTAGTTGCCCTATTGAAGGCTTGGATGAAGCTAATTGGGCGTCCGTGCAGAAGGATGGCGAATGAAAGGAATATAAGGATGACGATATTTAAGTTGAGGTCGAACCCATGACGGTAGAAGTGCAGCCCGATGTAAAAAGCACCGATGGTGAGGAGTAGCCAAGAAATCCATCTAGCCCTCTCAAGGCGTTCAGCGGGGGTAGGGTTTTCAAGCTTTACATTTCCATCTTCGCCAGAATCCGGCGTTTCCAGCTGCGATGGGTAGATGCAGAATACGTTTTCCTGCTTGGGGTGCATGAGGCGATTGAGAAAGGGGAGTGTGCAGATAAGCACACCGCTAATGGTGAGGTTGAGTGCGGAGAAGATAGTTTTTGTAACTGGGATTGGAGCTGTAACCACGCCGGCAGTCATTTTAGCGAGATCGGCATCGGGGCTGGCCAATGTGAGGGGTATAGAGCCAGAAAGGCCTCCGTGCCAGACCAAGAACCCGGAATAGGCGCTTGCGATAAGTAACCGATAGTCGACCCCTTGCACTTTACGCGCGACCTCCTTAGCGAGAAGTGCACCTACAACGAGGCCGAAGCCCCAATTGAGCCAGCAGGCGATTGCGGAGGTAAGAGACACGAGCATGATGGCACTTTCTGGCGTGGAGCATAGGGATGCTACTCGTTGCAATCCTCTGGCTACGGGTTTGGAGCTTGCGAGCGTGTGGCCACAGACGAGGACTAATGCCATCTGCATGGAGAACCCGAGCAGCGACCACGCCCCATCACCCCAGTGGCCAACCATGGCCATAAAGTTTTGGCCAGTGACAATCATTCCCGCCACAAACGTGATAAACGTCAATAGAACCGCAAAAAGGAAGGCATCCGGAAGGAAGCGTTGCATCACCAATACACAAATTCTGGTAATTCGATTAATCATAGCCTCGCCCGATATTAGAAACGTTGCAAAGGTAGGGTAAAATGTCGGAACGTAGAAGTGCGGCACGTATTTTGAGAGTTATTTTGACGAGAAGGCGTTACCTGTTTAGCTAGCGACGCAATGGAAAGTTTCCGGAGTGCGCGCGGCGATTAATGTGAGAAATCTGCAAATGCAAAATGCTATGCGTTATAGCTATACGTTTATTTCGTTGCTGACTGTGCTAAATTCGTTGGTTGTGAGCCCAGCGATGGCGGAAAGTCGCTACGTGGTTGGAATGTCGACAAGAGGAGATAAAGCGCTCGTTCCGATAGAGGCGCAACGGGTAAAAGTTGAGAGTTTGATAGTTGGAGGTGTTGCTTGTACCCGTTTAGATATAGATTTCTATAATCCGAATGATCGTGCGTTAGAAGGGATTTTTAGCATCCCATTAGCGCCGGGTTGGAGGTTAGGTAAGTTTGAGCTTGACCTCGATGGGAAACTTCGGGCGGCGGTTCCTGTTTCTAAATCTACTGGGCGTAAAGCTTTCAATGCGGTGAAACGGCGCGGCGTTGACCCTGCGCTCGTTGAACAGACCGCTGATAATCTGTTTACAGCCCGGGTTTATCCGTTCGCTGCTCGAGGGCATAGGCGGGTGGTGATAACGCTTGACCATCCGTTGCGTCGTGAGCATGAAGAGGATGTTTATGAACTTCCGTATTCTTTTGAGAAACCGCTCAAAGAATTGTCAGTAGAAATTCGCGTGGTGGAACGTTCTGTGGAGGATGCCCGAGTGGAAGGGCTTAATGGCCTTTCCCATGTCTCCGGTCGTAACGAATCGGTTTGGAGGTATGAGAAGCGGGATGCTATGCTGCAGGGTGCGGTGAAAATCTATCTGCCGAGATCTATTCGCAAGCAGCTAATCGTTGCGAAAGATTCTGTAGGGGTCGTGTATGCTTCGTATGTAAAACCCGTAGTGGGGGGGCGTAGAGAGCCTCTTCCTAAGAGGGTAAGCGTTGTTTGGGATGCGTCCGGTTCGGCGGGACGAGGGGTGATAAAGAAATCAAAAGAGCTTTTAGCTGCGTACTTAGCCGAAATCGGAACCTGCGAGGTTGAGCTAGTAAGTTTTGGCATTGAAGCAAGTGTACCCCAGCGTTTCAATATAGTAAAGGGTAATACCGATTTGTTGGAAAGAGCGCTTGACGAGTTGCAGTATGATGGGGCAACCGACATAAATAGTGTGGGGTGGGATAAGCTAAGGGGCGACGTAGTGCTTTTGTTCTGCGATGGCGTGCAGACGGTTCCAAGCGCTGTGTTGCCGATTAAAGTAGGAGCTAAGCTACAAGCAGTGAATTCGTCAAGCGTATGTAATGCCCATTGGTTGGAGCGGGTTGCGCTCTCTCATGGGGGACAGTTCGTTGATTTAAGAAAGCTTTCTATTGAGTCTGCAACGCGGGTGCTGACCTCCGAGACGCAGAGGGTGAATTGGTGGCAACCAAAAGAGGATAAGCGTTACGTGTGTCCTGTAAGTGTAGAAAGTGATGGCGTTTGGCTGTTTGGCACTTCGCAGGCTGTTCCTGAAAGTGTTGATGTTGCGTTGTCCGTGGGGCAAGAGAAGGAGAAAGTTTATACAGTGTCGAACGGTGAAGCTGGAGTGGTCTGGAATGATTCGGAACTAGCTGCGATGCTTCGTCGGATGTATGCGAATCAAGAGGTATTGCGCTTGCGAGGGTTGGGAAAAGATGGGGAGGCTGAGCGGCTAGCTCAGGAATACGGATTGACGACGGAAAAAACATCGCTCATCGTGCTGGAGAGCGTTGAGGATTATGCGCGGTACGGTATTACTCCGCCGTTAGAGTTGCAGGGGGAGTACGTCGCATTGGTGAGCAAGAATAGGAAGAATTCTGATTCAGTTGCTAAGGAACGCTTGGAATCGCTTGTGAAACGATCGGACGAGCAGAGTCGATGGTGGCGTGGGGAGGTGGAAGTTCCGAAGGAGGTGAGTTTGGAAATGCCAGTTCGCGCCCTAGGGTTGGAAGGAAGAGTTCGTGGTGTAGCAAGCAATTTTAATGCGACGGGGGATTCTTACTACGAGGAAGCGGTGGTGGAATCATCACCTTCAGCGAGTGCGGGATTAAAAAAAGAGACCGAGGATGGAGAACGCGTTGGTAGTATTAGTATTGCGGCTTGGGACTCTGAGTCTCCCTACCTAAAAGTGCTTGAATACGCAGAGAAAGATAAGCAGAAATCGACGTACTATAAGTTAAAGCGTGAGTATGGGATGGTTCCCTCGTTTTATCTTGATGCGGGCAATTTTTTTGAGCAAGCAGGAGATAGGGCTTTTGCGTATCGTGTGCTATCCAATCTTCTTGAGATGGAGTTGGGGTCGACGGAGCTTCTTCGTGCGTTAGCCCAGTCGTTGGTGGGGATTGGGATGCTAAACGAGGCGGAGGCGGTGTATCGAAAGATTGCAGACGATTCGGCGTATGAGCCGCAGTCTTTTAGGGACCTTGCGTTGGTGTGCGAGGCACAAGGGAAGTTGCAGGAGGCTGTTGAGATGCTGTACAAGGTCGCGACTGGTGATTGGGAGAGGCGCTTTGATGGAATTGACCTTATATGTATGAATGAACTTAACGCGCTACTGATGCGCAACGGCACTGCGAATTTGGATTTATCGGCGATTGATAAACGTTTGATCAAGAGAGAACCTGTTGACGTTCGTGTGGTGCTCACATGGAGTAATGACGATAGTGATGTGGATTTGCATGTCGGTCTTCCTGATGGTGAGGAGTGTTACTTTGGATATCGAATGACGAGAGCTTTGGGGAAGCTTTCGAACGATGTGACGCAAGGGTATGGACCAGAAGAGTTTATGCAGAGGCGGGGTGATAAAGGAGAGTATTTGGTTCGCGCCCGTCTGTACGCAGACCATTCGCAGAGTAGCATAGTGCCGAAATATGTGAAGGCGGTGTGTTTTCTCCATTACGGTACTCGTGAGGAAGAGCGTAAAGAACTAATTTTTCGTATAAAGGACGAGAAGCAGACGGTTACAATAGGGACAATCCGTTTCGAGTAGAAAAAAGGATACAACAAAAAATCGTACCTTTGCGTTGGAGGGTAGGGCGCGTCGTTATGTGTTTCTGCGCGTTGCGAGGATTGGAGAAAAGATAGGGGATACATGGGAAAGAAGCAGAGAATACTTTTTGTCAATCAAGAGATCGAGCCTTATGTGGTTGGGACCCCGATGTCGGTGTTGGGGTCGAAGCTGCCTCAAGTTGCCCAAGAACAAGGGTATGAGACGCGTATATTCATGCCTAAGTTTGGAGTGATTAGTGAGCGTCGGAATCAGCTGCACGATGTGTTACGGCTGTCGGGGTTGAACATTATGGTGGCTGGTGGCGATCATCCTCTTAATATAAAGGTGGCATCGTTGTCATCGTTGCGATTGCAAGTGTACTTCATTGACAACGAAGATTTTTTTATGCGTCGCGGGATAACACACGACCCTTTAGGTGAGCCGTATTCAGACAACGATGCGCGTGCTTTATTTTTCGCTAGAGGCGTGCTGGAGACGGTAAAGAAGTTGCGATGGATACCTGATATAATACATTGCTCTGGGTGGTTTTCGTCATTTGTCCCACTTCTTTTGCGACGGAACCATGCGAATGACCCTGCGCTCAACCGGGCGAAGATTTTATTTTCTCTTTATGAGGATGATGGGGCGGAGATGGCAGGTGAAAATTCAGAAAAGACGCTGCAAGGCTTAAAGGTTAGCGAGGAAGATGCGCAGGATATTCGAGAGTCTACCCATGCGTCGCTTTGCCGTATGGCGATGCGCAACAGCGATGCGGGTAGCTACTGTGAGAATAATGTGGTGCAGGAGATTCTTCAATACGCAGAGTCGATAGGGCGCAAGATTTATGATTTACGAGTGTTAGATGACATTAATGGGGTATACGATGAGATTAGTAAGATGGCAGCCGTTGTCAGGTAGTAGGATTCCTTCGGTATTATTGGTGGCGGTTTTTCTGTATCTGTTGCTGCCTAGTTGCCAAAAAGAGAGAAATGAATTCGGCATTGAGTTTATCCCGGAAGGCGAGCGACAAGCGGTAGTCACGGAGGGGGTTGATGCGTTGGACATTTCGACGAAAGTTGTGAAGAGCGATGCTGGGCGGGTACGTAGCTTCAGCTCCTTTTCTCTGGGAGAGATGAATGATGCAACGTATGGAAGAACGGCGTGCGCCTTGTACACAGAATTTTTTCCGGCTACCACTGGTTTGGAGGGCTTTACCCCTGCGATGGAGGCTGAGTCTGCCAAGCTGCAATTGCGCGTGAGTGGCCATTATGGGAGTAGCCAGCTAAAGCTCTCGATTTATGAGGCTACGTATGCTACCCAGAAAGATGTTGATAGCAAAATAGAGAATGTTCCGCATGGAAATTTGCTGGGAGACGTTATTGTCGATGGGTCGACGGAGACGGTAGAACTGGTGCTTTCCAAAGAGCTGGGCACCCGTTTGGCTAGGAATCTAGTGGAGAATGCGTATTCGGTAGAGAAGTTTCGATCTGTATTTCAAGGGATATACATTACCGCGAAGCGGATCAACTCAGCGGACGAGGGGATGATGCTGTTTTTCAATTCTAGCGATGCGAGTACGGGTATATTCGTTTCGTGGAAGAATGAAAAAGGCGAGTCTAAATTGCTCAAGATGCCGATGTCTTCCAAAGGGTATCGCTACCTGTCGATTGAGCATGATTTTACGGATGCTTTGGTGGGTGCTTCCGTCGGGAAGCCTAGCGCAGAACAGGAGCAAAGTGGGGTCGGCTATTTGGTTGGGGATGGAGGAACAGCGATAGTGGTTAATTTTTCGAGATTTTATGATGAATGGAAATCCAAAGGAACTATTGCTATCCAACGAGCCCAATTGCTTATTCCCTTGGATGAAGGTAGTGTTTTGGGTGGAGACACGGTAACATATGGCTTAGCGAGCTATACTTTTAATGGGGAAGAATACTCGGTTGTTGTTGATGAGACGTTGTCGACCTCTGCGTATGGGGGGCTATACGATTACAAACAAAAGTGTTACGTGCTAAATATCACTAGCTACGTTCAGCATTTACTCAACGAACGCGGATACCCATCAGAGCTATACATCCTGCCCGCGAGCGTTTACTTTGGTATAAGCCGACTAACGGTGGCGACGTGCCACAATTCGAAGCGACCTGCGCGTTTAGTGGTTACGTATACAAAACTCTAAGGTTATGTGCGGTATTGTGGGATATGTTGGTTTGCAGCAGGCATACCCGATCGTCATTGAGGGTCTTCGTAAGTTGGAGTACCGAGGATATGATTCGGCGGGGGTTTGTATGTTTGGGGAGACCTTCCATTTATATAAGGCGAAAGGAGATGTAAATAATCTAGTCAGCCATATAGGTTCAGCCCCAGTTGAGGGGACGATGGGAATTGGTCATACCCGTTGGGCGACGCATGGCGAACCCAGTGATGTTAATGCGCATCCGCACCTATCTATGTTTGGAAAATTTGTGCTGGTGCATAATGGGATTATAGAGAATTATCGCGTATTAAAGGACAAACTGGAAACTCGAGGGTATGAGTTCCGGTCGGAAACGGATACGGAAGTTCTGGTTAATCTCATTGAATATATATACATACGGGGGAAAGTCAGCCCTGAAAGAGCCGTGCAATTGGCTCTGCAGAAAGTGGTAGGTGCGTACGGAATATGTGTGATGTGCGTTGATTGCCCCGGCGTGCTGATTGCAGCAAGATTAGGAAGCCCGCTGGTGGTAGGTATTGGGGAGCACGAGTATTTCGTTGCCTCGGATGCGACTCCTATAGCGGGTTATACTTCGAATGTCATCATGCTCAGCGAAGGGAGTATGGCAGTTATGTCGGTCGATAATCTGCAGCTCACGAATTTGCAGAATGAGCTGTTGACGCCTCAGATCCAGACGATAGATTGGGATGTTCAGGATGCGGAGTTAGGGACGTTTCCGCATTACATGCTGAAGGAAATATATGAGCAGCCGAAGAGCGTGTTGGACACGTTTCGAGGGCGCATCGGGGCAAATCACGATTTTGTGATGTTGGGCGGCCTCTACAAGGTGTTACCGACGCTGATTGAGGCGAAACGTATAGTTATTGTGGCATGTGGTACGTCGTGGCATGCTGGGTTGGTGGGTGAATACCTTTTAGAGGAAGTGGCTCGGATACCCGTTGAGGTGGAGTATGCTTCCGAGTTCCGGTATCGAAATCCGATTTTGGGTCCTGGAGATGTGGTGATGGCTATCAGCCAAAGCGGCGAGACGGCAGACACGCTAGAGGCTGTGCGCATGGCGAAACGTATCGGGGTGCCGGTGATTGGGATTTGTAATGTAGTCGGTTCTTCCATTTCGCGGGAGACGCAGGCTGGTGTCTATACACATGCGGGTCCAGAGCTTGGCGTGGCATCTACAAAGGCTTTCACTACGCAGGTGACGGTTCTTTCTTTACTCTCCATTCTCCTTGGCTATCGTCGAGGTCTCTTGAGCGATGCAGTGTACTACGAGTACATTCAAGAAATTCTGGCTGTTCCGGAGAAGATTACGCAAATTTTGCAGGGCCAATCTCTTGTGGAACAAGTAGCCAGACAGTTCTATACGGCGAATAACTTTTTATACCTTGGGAGAGGATTCTTTTATCCGGTGGCGTTGGAGGGTGCTTTAAAGCTCAAGGAGATAAGTTACATCCATGCGGAAGGTTATCCTGCCGCGGAGATGAAGCATGGGCCGATAGCTCTTGTCGATGAGCATATGCCAGTTGTGGTGATTGCGGGCAAGGATAAGAGCTACGAGAAGATAGTGAATAACGTTCAAGAGATCAAGGCGAGACGTGGAAAGATTATAGCTATAGTTACGGAGGGCGACGAGCAGATACGTGCTTTGGCGGACTACTGCATAGAGATTCCAGCGGCGAAACCAGTGGTTGAATGTATTCTGGCAGTAATCCCTTTGCAGCTTTTGGCTTATCACATAGCGTTGCTGCGAGGATGTAATGTGGATCGGCCTAGAAATCTTGCGAAATCTGTGACGGTGGAATAAAGGTGGAGGTAGGGATGATGGAACGCCTAAGGGGTGCGTGTAAGTTTCTTCTGTTTTGCCTAGCGTTTATAGGTCTATTTGATACAGTAGAAGCGCGAGATTTTAAGAATCGCCAGTATGCTTTAATCTCATATACCTTTTCGATACATCCAGATGTGCGGCAAAAGATATCCCCGTTCGATGGTTTATTTCCGCAAAATCCCGAGGAATACTCGAGGATAGATCCTGTCTATTTTCGTCTTAAAGGCCTTTGTTTCGATCGGTTGAAAATGCGGTTTGAGAGGGAACTCTCACTTTTTATTTTACCCATACGTATTTACGGGAAGCAATATAGCTACGATTCGGAGGGATACCCATCGATGCTCATCGAAGTGGCGCAGCGGCGAGGTAATGCTAAGTATTATATCTCGCTGGATGTAAAGATTTTAACGAGTCCAGAAAGCTCCGCGGCGGTGTCTGGAGAGAAGTACCATGATTCCACGTTGTCGCCCAATGAGTATTTAAGACCTAGGGTTGAGATTACAACCACGATGTATCCGCGTTTGGGCATTGTCCCGACAGACCGTTACGTGTCTACCATGCAATGGCAAACGCCGATACGACTTGAGCCTACGTTGCTGGATGGGATTATAAATTCTAAGCGCCGGAGGGATCGCACAACCCTACTTGAGGTGATTGAGATGGCGGTCGAGACGGTGATAGAGGATATTAAAAAGTAGTGCTGCGGGGGTAGGTTATAGAATGTAGGTTGGAAAAAGCAAGTGGTTATTATGAAACGGAGTAGGGTAAAAGAGCTTTTGGGCGCTGCGGAGCAAGGTTCGTTGGTGCTTGTGAAGGGTTGGGTGCGGTCGCGTAGGGGAAATAAGAATGTATCGTTTATTGCTTTAAATGATGGGTCTACGATTGCAAATTTGCAAATTGTTGTAGATGTAAATCAATTTGAAGAGGAACTGCTTAAAAGGATAACGACGGGCGCAAGCATCGAAGCCGAGGGCATACTTGTGGCATCGCAGGGAGCTGGGCAAAGCGTGGAATTGCAAGCGCAACGTTTGCTAGTGTTCGGCACGGCGGATCCTGCTGAGTATCCTTTACAGAAAAAGGGTCATTCCTTAGAGTTTCTTAGGGAGATTGCCCATTTACGCCCTCGCACGAATACATTTGGAGCGGTATTACGCCTGCGCCATCATATGGCTTTTGCTATCCATAAATTTTTTAACGATCGTGGGTTTTTCTATTTACATACGCCGTTGATTACGAGTTCCGATGCGGAGGGTGCGGGTGCGATGTTTCGCGTTACCACGTTGCCGCCGATTGACACTCCTATGACTCAGAGTGGTGCGGTGGACTGGAGCCAAGATTTTTTTGGGAAGATGACGAGTCTTACCGTATCAGGTCAGTTGGAAGGAGAGTTAGGTGCGACTGCGTTGGGAGAGATTTATACGTTTGGTCCTACATTCCGTGCGGAGAATAGTAATACACCGCGTCACCTTGCTGAATTTTGGATGATCGAACCAGAAATGGCTTTTTACGATATCCACGATAACATGGATTTGGCGGAGGAGATGCTCAAGTATCTTACCAATTACGCGCTTGAGCATTGCGCTGATGATTTGCAGTTCCTCAATGACATGTTTGATAAGGAGTTGTTGGCGCGTTTGCATTTCGTGCTGAGCCATGAATTTAAGCGACTCACCTACACCGAGGCAATAAGCATCTTGAAAGAGTCTGATGCAAATTTCGAGTTCCCTGTGGAGTGGGGCTGTGACTTGCAGAGTGAACATGAGCGTTTTTTGGTGGAGCAACATTTCCATTGCCCAGTTATCCTTACCGATTATCCTGCGACGATAAAAGCATTCTATATGAAGCAGAATGATGATGGAAGGACTGTGCGAGCGATGGATGTCTTGTTTCCAAAGATCGGAGAGATCATAGGAGGATCTGAGCGAGAGTCGGACTACCAGAAGCTGCAAAGGCGTATTGAGGAGCTGCATATCCCCGCGAAGGACATGTGGTGGTATCTTGATACGCGCCGTTTTGGCACTGTGCCGCATAGCGGATTCGGATTGGGCTTTGAGCGGTTAATGCTTTTCATTACTGGTATGGCTAATATTCGTGATGTCATTCCGTTTCCGCGAACGCCAGGGCATTGTGAGTTCTAGCATGTTTGCTTTATAGGGTTACGCATCTTGCTATGTAACGGTTTTGGGAGGAATGCGAGTTCCTCCCAATTTTTTTATGTAGCGTTGAGGTGTTCTTCCATCCATTTTTGTATGCGGAGACGAGCAAAATTTTTAGCTCTTGTCTTTACTCAGGGTGCTAGAGAGGGACCGTCGATTCAATCGGGATGGGTGAAATATTGACACGTTTAACTCTTACCCTTTAGCCGTTTTCGTTGCTGCGTCACCGCAAACGGTTAAAAGGTAAACTTCCTTCCGACTATTTAGGTGCCGGTTCGGCAAGATTAGATGTAGCTCTTCTTAATGGGAACATTCCTTATCCATTCGGGGAAAGCATCGTCGCGAATCGTTATTTAGTCGCTAGTAAGTTGCAAACTCGTTCGTACTCCAGATTTTAAGTCTTTCAACGCTAGACTCTGAATTTTATAGCTACGCGTAACCATCTCCTTTCGATGCGAAGAGGTGTAAAGCGGTTCATGGACGGTATGGATTGGTTGGGAGAGACAAACGAGTATGAGCGGATTAGGTGAGGGGGGCAATTATGGGTTGCTACTACTAACAGTTCTTGCGTATATTTTACTGTTTTTTGTATGTTTGCGGGTTCGTATCGGGCGCGGTAGGCAATGAAAATAAGATTTGTGGACCTTTTTGCCGGGATAGGCGGAATTCGTGTAGGGTTGGAACAGGCAGTCGCAGCGCGGGGAGATAATCCGGAGTGTGTGTTTACCTCGGAAATAAAGCCTCACGCAATCAAAGTGCTTACGCAGAATCACGCCGCGGATGCCATTGCTGGTGACATTACTAAAGTGGTTGCTGCCGATATTCCAGACTTTGATATACTTTGCGCCGGATTTCCTTGCCAGGCGTTCAGCTCAGCGGGCAATAGGAAGGGATTCGCAGATACAAGAGGGACTCTGTTCTTCGATGTGGAGCGAATCCTGTTGGAAAAGAAGCCTCGAGGATTTATCCTTGAAAATGTGGAAGGTCTTGTCAACCATAGTAGAGGGGATACATTTAAAATAATCTTAGAGCGTCTTTGCTCCGCGGGGTATAAGGTCAGCTATCGTATTCTTAACTCGAGGGATTTTGGTGTGCCCCAGGAACGTAAACGGATCTACATTGTTGGGACATTGCGGAGAACTCCAGAGCTAAGCGATTTTCCGGTTGTGCATCGTTGCCTGCGTGACATTATGGAGATTGGGAAACCTACAGTGAATACTGAATTTACCCGTCTACTGCTTAAAACCTTCACGATAGGAGAGCTTTATGGAAAATCCATTAAGGACAAGAGGGGCGGGGGGAACAACATTCATAGTTGGGATTTACAACTTAAAGGACCGACAACAGAGGCTGAGCGTACCCTTTTGAACCAAATCCTGACGGAACGCCGCAAGCGGAAATGGGCAGAAATGTATGGTATCGATTGGATGGACGGAATGCCTTTGACCGAGGAGATGGTGGCTTCGTTTTATAGGGGAAGTTCTCTTTCAGCGCTGCTTAGGGGTCTTGTGCAGAAGGGGTATTTGAAGTTTGAGTACCCCAAGAGGAAGGTTAGCGTAATTGATGGGAGCGGAGCCATTTCACATCGTAGGGAGTACGATACGGCGAAGCCGAAAGGGTATAATATTGTGTCGGGAAAGCTAAGTTTCGAGGTAAACAAGGTTCTATCTCCTGATGAGGTCGCTCCAACATTAGTCGCTACGGATATGCAAAGACTCTATGTTCCTGACGGTAGTGGTGTGAGGAGGTTTACTATCCGTGAAGGGCTGAGGCTCTTCGGTTTTCCCGAGGCGTATCGACTTGATTTACCCGAGAAGGAAGCTTTCGATCTACTGGGTAATACGGTTGTAGTACCAGTTATAAAAGCTGTGGCAGAACGACTGCTCGATGCAATCTAAGGTGGTGCATAGATTATGGAGAAGCTCACGCCGGGAGAAGTTTTTCACTTACACGGAGTGGAGATTGGAATATACGGGTGGGATGGCCTTTTGATTATCTTAAAAAGAAGTGTGAAGAGGAGAAAAGAGAACGTCCCAACGCGGAAGAACAGGCTCATCGACAAAAGGTGAAAATGGACGTTCGAGCTATGGATTGCGGCTGGGGGTTGGGTGTATCGTTCAGATTTGCAATGATAGTACCAGAGAACCCGATATGCTAGATAGCTCCAGAGCGTTGTGCCTAAAGCTGATGCGTGGAATTTTGCGGCTTTCCTACAGTGACGCAATCTCCTTTCGGATGCCAGCAAGCGGTTTATGGCAAGCATGGATTGATGATTTATTGCGAACATAGGAACACGTTTAAGCGCATTCTTCCAATGTATGGCAGAAATCTCTTTATGGAGTATCGGTCTAGGAGCACACGCCCAATTCGAAAAATCCAAACAGAAATTTATGATTATCGTATGCTAGGTATGCGGGTGCCTGATGCGTTCATTGGGCCTAGAATAGAAGGGCAGGATTCAGTATTCGGGAACACATTCAGCCAGATACATGCGAAATACTGTTCTACGCCTTTTTGATATATCATTAACGTCAGGAATGGGTATCGCGAACAGGTGTATACGTACCCCAGGCGAGAAATAGAATCTAAATGTTCTAACTGTTAATATGGCATCTTGGGAATATACGGAAATCATCATTGATGGGATGCCTGTTAAAGCTCAGGCACCCATCATTATATCAGCTAGCAGGAGCACTGATATCCCAGCGTTTTACGCAGATTGGTTTTTCGAAAGGCTTGAACGGGGCTACTCAGCATGGATAAATCCTTTTAGTGGAGTAAAATCGTATGTCTCCTACAAGAATGCCAGATTCATCGTTTTTTGGTCAAAAAATCCTCGCCCTCTTATCCCGTATCTTAACATTTTGAAAGAAAAGAATATAGGGTACTACATCCAATATACGCTTAATGATTACGAAAAGGAGCATTTAGAAAGAGTTCCATCGCTGGCTAATCGTGTGGAAACATTCAAAATGCTAGTGCGGGAGTTGGGAGAGGGACGTGTTGTTTGGAGGTTTGATCCTGTAATATTAACAGATGGTATCACTATTGACGACTTGCTCGAGAAAATCAGGTGCATAGGTGATGCCTTAGTGGGCTATACGGAGAAACTGGTCTTCTCATACGCAGATATTGTAGCTTACAAAAAGGTGAGGCTCAATCTGGAGAAAAATGGTATTAAATATCACGAGTGGACTGAAAATCAAATGGAGGAATTCGCTTCAAAGTTATCTCAAATGAATCGTAATCGTGGCTGGAACTATCAACTTGCGACTTGCTGTGAAGGAATTGATATAGATAAATTCGGGGTCCAACATAACCGGTGTATAGATGCCGGCCTTATTGCAAGATTAGCGTGGAACGATAGAGTGCTGATGGATTTTATGAGGATAAAAATTCAACCTATGCCTACCCCCTCCCTCTTCGATGGAAGCGTGAGCCTGCTGCCTAAAGGGGCTATCAAATTACCCAGGAATCAGTATTTTGTCCACGTTCATAGAAAGGATCCTGGCCAACGCGCATTATGTGGCTGCATGGCGGCAAAAGATATTGGTGAATACAACACTTGCCCACATCTTTGCGAGTACTGTTATGCGAATACCACAAAGCAGCTTGCTATTGATAGCTGGAAACGTCACCGGCTGCATAGGGATTCAGATACGATTACAGGAAGATAAATGCCTTAGGTCTCGTTTGATTATTTTGTCGAATAGGCAACTTGTCGTTCATGAGGATAGTGTGTACTGCGGAGTTTCTTCTTCCTAAGGGGAGAGTTCTGTGCAGCAAACTATACCATGACCTTAATCGATGTAAGAGCATATTAGATGATGGTGACCTCTTGGGTACGCCTCTACATAGTTTTGGCAAGATGCGCAAAGCTAAGTTTAACGAGGCTCTTCTGTACTTCATTAAGAATGTAGGTTGCATTATCCTCGATGTCCTTGCCCTGTTCCATCAAGTTTGGGATAAGTAAGAATAGGATCGAGGGTACTGATAGTCCGGCAAAAACTTGCGCCAGCGTGTATTGCAGGGGTTATCGGAAGCGGCTACAATATCAACGGCTTATGGCTGGAGCGGGAAAGAGAAAACCATAAATTTTGGGTATTGCCGGCTTGTATGGGTTTGACCAACTTTGCAAAAGGAAATGGTGCTCGCTTTAATCGTACCAATATGGAAGTAATTATAGACAATCACGTTGCATTCTCAGTTCTGGCAAGAATGAAGATGCACGCAGGAAAGGAGGGAGGAATATGATACAGTTTGATAATGCGGTGGTGGAAACAACGCTCATCCCCCTGTATATGAGGGCAAGGGAAAGTCGCAGGGATGATGCGATCCTGAGAGACCCAATGGCGGAGCGCATTATATCCGGGATTGACTATGACTTCACGAAACTCAATAAGGCGCCGCTTAGCTATGTGGGGTGCGTAGTGAGAGGACGCTATTATGATGGGCGGGCGCAGAAATTCATCAACGAACATCGGACCCCCATAGTTGTAAACATCGGCTGCGGTCTCGACACGCGTTACCAGCGCATTGCAGACAAACGCAATGCCGTGTTTTATGAGCTTGACCTGCCCGAATTGATGGAGATACGCCGCAAGCTAATCCCAGAAGAGGGCAGTGACCGTTATCTAACAGGCTCCCTGCTAGAGACAGACTGGCTCGATATGCTGTACTCCAAGCACCCCGATGGGGACTTCCTCTTCATTGCCGAGGGCGTGCTGATGTATTTCACGGAGGAACAGGTCAAGGCCTTGCTAAAGGCCATCACCGACCGCTTCTCCGCAGGGGAGGTGGACTTTGACGTGTGCGGTCCGATGATGGTCAAGCGAGGGGTGCGCCCCGATTCCATGAAGGGATTCCAGGCGCAGATACGCTGCGGTATAGAGGATGGGCACGAGGTGGAGCGCTGGGAGCCGCGCCTCCAGCTCATAGAGCAGCGGCTTTATATGGATTTCTTCCGTCATCGCTGGGGCTTCATCGGGCAAACGCTTGGGCGCATTCCTAGGCTGTGCCGCAAGTTCAGCTCCCTGCTCTGCTACAAGATTGTGTAGTCGAGGCTTGTGCCACCTGTGCGACCATAGGGCGCAGCTCGCGATGACTCTTCCGTGGGAAGGTCTCACGGAGGGGTAAGGTCATGTCAGAGGATAAACCTCTTTGGGTCTACCATTATGAAGATATACGCAGCTTTCTCGTAGCTCTTCTTTTCAGATGAGGGCGCTCGTGCCGTGCATGAACGTTTGCCTGTGCCATGCTTGCGAAGCCCCTTGTCCCCGTCAGTCTCTTGGGGGCGCAAAGTCCTCACCTCATAGCTTCCAGTATAGAAAGGCTTATGATGTTATCCACTTGGTAATGTCAATTAAAAAAAGAAAAATCGTTGTAAACCCTGAGTTTACAACGATTTTTCCAATTTTCTATCAGCGGAGAGACAGGGATTCGAACCCTGGGTGCCTAAAAGGCACAACGGTTTTCGAGACCGCCCCATTCGACCGCTCTGGCATCTCTCCCTTAGGCTGACCGCCCAACACGACGCGAAGGTACGACTATTTTCCCATTTTCCAATTTTCTCCCCCCGCGCCGCCGCGGCGACGCCTCACCGCCCGGCCTGCACTTCACGTATTTAGTCAGCCTATAAATTGGGCTGACGGTTCTTTCTTCTATGGTCAAAATGGTAATTTTGCAGCGGTTTCTATAGCGTTGGGTATCAATTTTGGCTGGGTGCGGGTGGCTATAGGCCGGGAGAACGTGTAAAAATATACGATAATTATGGGCAAAGAGAAAAAGTACATCACATGCGATGGTAACTACGCCGCGGCGCACGTGGCGTACCTATTCAGCGAGGTGTCGGCGATTTACCCCATCACGCCGTCGTCCACCATGGCGGAGCATATCGACGAGTGGGCCGCCAACGGTCGGAAAAACCTTTTCGGGGAGCGGGTTAAGGTGGTGGAGATGCAGAGCGAGGCGGGCGCCGCGGGCGCCGTGCACGGCTCGTTGCAGAGCGGCGCGCTCTCGAGCACTTTCACCGCCTCCCAGGGATTGCTGCTGATGCTGCCGAACATGTTTAAAATCGCGGGTGAGCTTCTCCCCGGGGTGTTCCACGTGGCGGCCCGCACGGTGGCCACGCACGCGCTATCCATCTTTGGGGACCATAGCGATGTGATGACGGCGCGCATCACGGGTTTCGCTGAACTTTCCACCGGCTCGGTGCAGGAAGTGATGGATCTCGCCGCCGTGGCGCACCTCGCTGCCATCAAGGGCAGAGTCCCTTTCCTTCATTTCTTCGACGGCTTCCGCACCTCGCATGAAATTCAAAAGATCGAGGTGGTCGATGAAACGGCGCTCGCCGCGCTCATCGACATGGATGCCCTGCAGGCGTTCCGCGATAGGGCGCTCTCGAGCGAGCATCCCGTGACCCGTGGCACGGCGCAGAACCCCGATGTGTTCTTCCAGAACCGCGAGGCTAGCAATTCCTTCTACGCGGCGATCCCGGGCGTTGTGCAGGGGTATATGGACGCTATGGCTAAAATCACGGGCCGCAGCTACCACCTGTTCGATTACTATGGCGCACCCGATGCCACCGATGTAATCGTGATCATGGGAAGTGCGGCTGATACAGCCCGTGAGGTCGTCGATTATCTTTCCGCCCAGGGGCGTAAGGTCGGCCTGCTGGTCGTGCGTCTCTTCAGGCCATTCTCGACGGAGCATTTCCTGAAGGCCATGCCCGCCTCTGCGCGACGCATTGCCGTGCTCGACCGTACGAAAGAGAGCGGGGCCTTCGGTGAACCCATGTACCTCGACGTGCGCGCCAGCTACTATAATCGCCCCGATGCGCCTATAATTGTTGGGGGACGTTACGGGCTGTCGTCAAAGGATACCACCCCGGCGCAGATCATCGCGGTCTACGATAATCTGGCCTCGGCCTCGCCCCGGAATGGCTTCACCATTGGCATTGTGGACGATGTGACGCACCACTCGCTAGAGGTGGGCGAGGAGATTAACCTCTCGCCGAAAGGCACCTTCGAAGGGAAGTTCTACGGGCTAGGCTCCGACGGCACTGTTGGCGCCAACAAGAATTCGATTAAAATTATTGGGGACTCCACCAACAAGTATTGCCAGGCCTACTTCGCGTACGACTCGAAGAAGTCCGGCGGGGTGACCACCTCGCATCTGCGTTTTGGCGATGTGCCCATACGCTCCACGTACCTAGTGACCACCCCAAACTTCGTGGCCTGCCACGTACCCTCCTACCTTGGTAAGTACGATGTTCTGCGTGGCCTGCGCGAGGGAGGCGTATTCCTGCTGAACTGCTCCTGGCGGCCCGAGGAGTTAGAGCAGCACCTGCCCAATAGCATAAAGCGCACCCTGGCGCGTAAAAAGGCGAAGTTTTACATTATTGATGGCACGACGATAGCCCGTGAGGTGGGCCTCGGGTCTCGTACGAATACCATCATGCAGTCCGCGTTCTTCAAGATTTCCAATGTTATTCCCTATGAGTTGGCCGTGAAGGAGATGAAGGATGCGGCGCAGAAGAGTTTTGGGAAAAAGGGCGAGGAGGTGGTTAAAAAGAACTTCGCGGCGGTCGACCGGGGCGGTGAGGTTATAGAGGTGCCTGTGCCGGCGGCGTGGGCCGATTTGCAGCCCGAAAAGCCCGTTAGCCTCAAGGGTGCGCCGGAGTTTGTCAATAGGGTGGCGACCCCTATGAATGATCAGCTAGGCGACGATCTGCCGGTGAGCGCCTTCGTGGGGCGTGAGGATGGCTCTCTGCCCAGCGGAACTACCCAGTGGGAGAAGCGGGGCATCGCGGTGATGGTGCCGGAGTGGCAGAAGGGAAATTGTATTCAGTGCAACCAGTGCGCGTACGTCTGCCCGCACGCCGCGATTCGTCCTTTCCTACTTACGGAGGATGAGCAGAAGAACGCGCCGGCCGTTGTGGAGACCATCCCCGCTGCCGGCGGTGAGCTCAAGGGGCTAGGCTTTAGGATTCAGGTGAGCGTGCTGGATTGTACCGGGTGCGGAAACTGCGCCCAGGTATGCCCGGCGCCTAAGGGCAAGGCGCTCGAGATGAAGCTTCTATACACCCAGATGGAGCAGGCGGTAGGCTTTGAGTATTGCGACGCAAAGGTCGGCTACAAAACGATTATGGATCGCACCAAGAGCGTCAAGAATAGCCAGTTTGCCCGGCCGCTCTTTGAGTTCTCAGGCGCCTGCGCGGGGTGTGGGGAAACGCCTTACATTAAGACGATCACACAGCTTTTCGGTGAGCGCATGATTGTGGCCAATGCCACGGGGTGCTCTTCGATTTACGGCGGCTCCTCGCCCTCTTCGCCCTATCGTGCGGGTGATAGCGGGAGAGGCGTTGCGTGGGCAAATTCGCTATTCGAGGATAATGCCGAGTTCGGGCTAGGGATTCGCACGGGCCATGATCAGCTCCGGGCGCGCGTTCTGGATATGGCCGCGGCGCTACGCGCGCAGGCTGGCATCAAGCCCGAGACGCAAGCGGCAATCGATGCGTGGATGGCCGACCGCGATGACCACGCAAAGACGATCACGACTTCCGACCATTTGGCGGAAGCCTTGGCCAAGGAAAGCGCGCCTTTGGCAAAGGAGCTACTGAAGTTGCGTTCCTACTTCACGGCTAAGAGCCTCTGGATCTTTGGGGGCGACGGTTGGGCGTATGACATCGGTTACGGGGGACTCGATCATGTGCTTGCGTCTGGGGATGATGTGAATGTGCTGGTGCTGGATACGGAGGTGTATTCCAACACGGGGGGACAGGCCTCTAAAGCCACGCCGGCCGCTGCCGTTGCCCAGTTTGCGGCTGCGGGTAAGCAGGTGAGAAAGAAAGATTTGGGCATGATGGCCGCCACCTATGGGTATGTCTACGTGGCGCAAGTGGCTATGGGGGCTGACCAGAACCAGTACTTTAAGGCCATCAAGGAGGCCGAGGCCTATCCAGGCCCAGCCTTGGTGATTGCGTATGCTCCGTGCATTAACCATGGGTTGCGTGCCGGCATGGGCAAATCGCAGCTCGAGGAGAAACGTGCTGTGGAATGTGGCTACTGGCATTTGTACCGTTACAACCCGCTACTCGAGAAGGAGGGCAAGAATCCTTTCACGCTCGACAGCAAGGAGCCCAAGTGGGAGCTGTTCCAGGAGTTCCTGGATGGGGAGGTGCGATACGCTTCGCTGCGCATGGGCTTCCCCGAGAGTGCCGATGCGCTTTACAGGGCTGCTTTGGAAAACGCGCAGTGGCGATACAATTCGTACGTGCGTAGGGCCAAGCAGTAGGCTAAAGGGATTTCAACGATACGCCGTGCGGTGGGCTTTCCTTGCGGATTGCCCACCGCATTTCTTTTAAGCAAGTCGGTGGTGCAATGGGCATGGGGGCGCGGCGTTTCCAACGTTGCCGCATTATTCATTGTGGGGCTGCTGGCCGGCGATGGGGAGGGATGGTTTGGCGGGCGACCGCGGGTTAGCTTCCGCGACGATGCCTGAACCTTCCGCTATATTCCGCCCCTTTCGGCTGCCTACATCGTGCTTGGGAATGCGGAAATGGTGCGGTCTGGCAGCGGGGTGGCAGGGTTAGCCAGCGCAGGCGCGCCTTGCCGTCTGGTGCAATGCTCGCGGGCGAAAGAGGCTTTGAGGATGTGGGTTCGCGTTGGTGCGACGTGCGTTAGATGTGAAAATATTTTACCATACCATTGAGTCGCTCGGCGTTAGCCGCGAGCTCGCCGGCGCGTTGCGTTAGCATTTCGCTTTCGGCAGCAACGTTCTGGGTCACAATGTTAATCTGCCCCATGGTACTATTGATTTGCTCTATTCCAGTGCGTTGCGATGTGTTGGCTTTCTCCATTTTACGCACTAGGGCGTTCGCCTCGTTTACCACCTCCTCGCTGGCTGCCATGTAGCCGCTGGCATCTTCGGCTTTTTTCATCCCGCTGCTTACGATACGCACAATCTCGTCTGCCGCCGTGCGGCTATTCTCTGCCAGCTTACGCACCTCTGCGGCCACCACGGCGAATCCGCGGCCGTGCTCGCCGGCACGTGCAGCCTCCACCGCCGCGTTGAGCGCGAGGATGTTCGTTTGCGCCGCGATGTCGTTAATCACCATGATGCGCTGCGCGATGTCATTCACGGAGAGTTTCACCTGGTCGATCATCTCCGTGGCAACCTTCACCCGCGCCGTGAGCGCATCCATGCGTTGCTGCGCCTTGGTGCTGTCTCCGGCCGTCTGATCGATCAGCGCGGCCGCGTTCTCGAGCGTTGAGGAGAGCTCCTCCACGCCCGCGGCCTGCTCGGTGGCGCTCCCGGAAAGCTCTTCGCTCTGGCTCTGGAGCTGTTCGCTGAGGTCGTTCACCTCGTGGCTGCTGCTCTGGATTCCCTGCACCAGCTCGTGCAGCTGGGTGCGAATCCCTTCTAGCGACAGCAGGAGATCGCGCACCTCGTCATGGCTTCCCGCCTTGATTGTCACGGCGCTTCTTAGCTCCCCGCCCTCGATCTCTTTGATGTTCCCCACCGCGTGCATGAGCGGTTTTTGGAGCCAGTAGCGGTAGAGGCGAAGCAGTACGTAGCCCATCGCGACGATGGAGGGGTAGATTACTACTTTTAATGCGAAGATGTCGGTCGTGTGGGCTAGTGTGCT
>JABCPG020000009.1 GCA_013333195.2 Bacteroidia bacterium | reverse complement strand
CGGGGGGGGGGGGGGGGGGGGGGGGGGGGGCGGGGGGGGGGCCCCTAAAACCCGCCCGGGGGGGGGGGGCCCCCCCGCCCCACCCCACGCTCTGTAAGCTGGTGGGCATTTTTGGCGCGCTAGAAGATGTTCCCGAGCTTTATGCCGACGTACATCGTTCGCGGGAGCATGGGGCCGTACACGTAGCTCGAGGCGCGTTCAGGCCCTTGGTCGAAATCTCGCTGGAAGGAGTTGAACGCATTCTTTACCCCCGTGTAGAACTGGAGTTCGGAGCTGGCGAGTCTGAATGAGTAGGAGAGTTTGAAACTCGCATCGAAGAACGTTGGGGTGGTGCGGATGGGCATTTTCCCGTTGTCGATAAGGTCCTGCTCCTCGCTATTCCTTGCCGCGGATCCTTCGTACGCGATTTTCATGGGGCCGGTGACGTTTAGGGTGGCATCGAGCGCTAGCCCCTGCCATATCTTCCACTGCGCCATGAAAAACCCGTAGGCATTCGGGGCTCGCAAGAAATCCTTTTGCCCCTCGTTGAGGTCTTTGTTGGTTTCGAGGTATTCGCTTTTTTGGTACGTACCGCCGAGCTTGAGCGCGAGGGGGCGTATGGGTACGTAGTTCAGCTCGATATTGGCCCCATAGACGTTGGCACCGCTCTTGATGTTGTGCCGCGTGTAGTAGACGAAGTTGTTTTCTAGCACGGTTTCGTTGATGAAGGCATCTTTGAGGTAGGTGTAGAAGCCCTCCACGAGGCAACCGATGGCCCACGACTGAAAGGTTTTATTGTAGTCTAGAGAGAGCATGGCGCTGTGGCTGGTTTCATGCTTAAGGTTCTCTGAATTGCGCGTGGTGACCCTTTTTGCGCCTGATACCCCGACGTGAAGCTCCTCGTCGTACACTTGCGGTGCGCGGTAGCCCATGGCGTAGTTGGCACGTAGCTGGAGTTCCGGGAGTAGATTGAAGAGAATCGAGACCCGCGGCACGGGGGCGTTGCCGATGTAGGTTGTAGTTTTGTCCTTTGCCTGCTCCGCGAGGTTACGCACCTGGAAATGGTCGAAGCGCAGGCCTGCCGTCACCGAGCCGAAGGGGTGCTTGTATGTGAACTGGCCGTATAGCCCGATAGCGTAGGTTTGCTGGTGCGCCACGAGGGTTTCATCGGTGAGGGTAATGTCATCGTAGTTCACCTCCCATTCGTGCGTCGTTGCATTTTGCTGAACGCCGTAGGTTGGGTAGCCCGGGCGGGCGTCGCGCAGGTACTCCCCCGAGTAGTCGATTCCGGTAGCCAGAGAGCCCCAGTCGCTAAAGGCGGTTAGGTATTGCGCCATTGCGCTGTAGGTGATGTTTTTCGTACGGCCGTAGTCTCTGAGGCTGTTGCCGCCGTAGTAGGATTCGCGGTCGACGTGGAGCAGCGAGGTGTTGATAGATAGTAGGTCGTTCTCCCTAAAGTATTGCTGGTATTGCAGCGAGGCGTTGTTGATGCTGTGGGTGGGGGCTTCAGCCACATCGGCGCAGTGGAGGGGCGAGTCGAAACGATTGCCCCCGCGCCGTTTTTCCGAGATGTGGAAGTAGGTTGCGGAGAGCTTACCGCGCTGTGTCACCCTGTAGAAAGTACGCGCGCCGATGGTTGTATTGCGCAGTAGGGGAAGCTCGGAGAAGCCGTCGTTATCGTAGTCGAAAGGGGTTCGTTGGCGGAAAGATCCGTAGAGCGAGAGGCCGGTTTTGCTGTCGGGGGTGAGCATTGAGGCACTAAGGTTGACATTGTAGTCGGGTTTCACGCCGCCGGTTCCCTTTACGCCCACGCCGGTGAAGCCCTGCATGTAGTCGATTTCAAAGGTGTTAAAGGCGGGGTCGCGCAGGATAAGATTGATGGAGCCCGCCACGGCGCTGCTGCCGTATAGGGAGCTTCCCCCGCCGCGCAGTATTTCGATGCGCTCGATCATGTTGGAGGGGATTAGCTCCATGCCGTACACCCCCATTACAGAGCCGAACATGGGTCGGCCGTCGATGAGGATTTGTGAGTACTGTCCCGGCATCCCATTGAGTCGAACCTGGTTGAAGCCGCAGTTCTGGCAGTCGTTCTCCATGCGTACGCCCGGGGCGAAGGAGATCCCTTCGCTCACGGTGGAGGCGCTGACAGAGCTAAGGAGCTTAGGGGTTATGGAGCTGATGATGGAACCGGTTTCTCGCCGTGTAACGGCGCGTTTGTCGCCCGTGACCACCACGGCGTCCATCTGCATGTAGTCTTCCTCCAGCTCGAAGGATAGTTCTGCGCTCTTTCCCTCCTCGAGCGTCACGGTTTTACGTTTGGTGGTGTAGCCGAGCATGGAGGCCTCTACCGTGTGCGTGCCTACGGGGAGGTTGATGATGTTGTAGTGCCCGGTGGCGTCGGTGATTGCGGCAATGGTAGTGCCTACGACTCGGATCACCGCGTAGGGAAGGTGCTTTCCGTTGCACGTGACGTGGCCGAAGATGTTGGCATCGGTTTGTGGTTTCTTTGTAGATGTTGTGGTTTCCGTGGTTCGGGCCCACAGCGTGGTGCTAAGCATTACTAGGGAAGCAATAATGCTTGCGATGAATAGAATGTTTTTGTGGAACATAAGATGATATTTTATTGCGATGCCATCACCCCGCGAAGCCAATTGGCAAGCGTGGGCTGACACCTGTTTTACGCGCAAATGTAGCTTGGAAGGCGGTGTGTAGCGATTGTGGAAAATGGGGATTTTACCGAGCGGAGGGTGGTAGCGGATATTATTGGATTGCTGTATTAACTGCGCGTGGCGATAATGAAAAATCGTAATTTTGGTTCAAGAGTTTTGTTGTTGCAACGTTGCGGCAATAGTAAAAATGGGGGATACGGGAGAATGGAGGCATCCATAATTTGATGATGTGGAGGGGAGCTTGACCGTGAAAATGATTACCAGAATGGCATTTAGAGTAGGGAGATATGGCTATGCGGCAAGAGGGAACTCCTGCCGGTGGGGTTGTCAGGGAAACGGGATTTAGCGGAAATGTAGCCGCCCCCGGGAAGACAGCAGGGGCAGCGTGTCATTTGGTTTTACCCATCATGGCCAGCGCGAGGAGGATTGCGCAGCTGCTTGGGAAGGCGGGGGTTAAGAGGGTTCCGGCGCAGATGGTAGCGGTGGCGGCCAGCGAGAGGGAGGTGAATCCGAGGTGGCGAAGCGCTTGGCGCGAGGCGATACGATTTTTTGGAAGGTAGGCCGCGCTGGCCGCAATGGCGAGCAGGGCGAAAAGTAGGATGCTGGGTGCGATGCCGATGGCTAGCGGGAGGAATAGTATGCCAGAGGCCAACGGGGCTTCGGATTGCGCGTAGCGCAACCCCGCCCCAAGGCGAGAGGGGGAGTGGAGAGAAGCTGAGGCCAGGGAGGATTGGTGCAGAACGGCGGTTAGCGGCGAAGAGGGTTGCCGCGTTACCAAGTAGCGATCTATATTTTCCAACTCGTGCCAAGCGGCCTGAAAAACGAAGCTTTTCCCTATGAGAGAGCAGTTGTATAGCCCCTGCTCAATGGCATTCACGTCGGCTGGGGATAGTTGGGATATTCCCACCGAGTCTTTGCGAAGGTCACGGGAGGTGAGGTAGCGGATGAGCGTTTCCTCGATGGTAAGTCCGTTGGGGGTAGTTGCGCTAAGCGGTGTTTCGCTGACGCGGGGCCATTGGCTCTCTAGCTCCTTGGGGCAGAGGTAGAGGCGCACGTAGTAGCCATTCTCCCTTTCGATGGAAAGGGTGTCATGACGGTAGGGATTCCCGTTGCGCGTTAGCGCGGGAAGGTGCGAGCGTTCCTGCCTGTGGCCAGTGAAATAGGAGTCGACCACGTGGGCGAGATAGGAGGCGCAGAAGAGCCAAACGAACACGATGCCGATCCACACGCTGAGCCGCCCGATGGAGTAGGGGATGCGTGCGATGAGCTGCGCGACGGCTGGGGCTATCGCGAAGGGGAGGAGGAGCAGCAAGGGCCAGCAGTCGAAGGCTGCAAAGCAAATGAACAGAATGGCGGCTTGGGCGGCGAATGTGGCGGCAAAGCGCCATGTTAGCGCGGGGAAAAGCGCAATGCTTTCGAGGAGTAGAGCCGTGGCGAGAAAGAGGAGCGGTGCGGCTGAGGGGGCGCTAGGTTCTCTAAAGATGAGCGCGCAGAGCAGCCCGATGAATAGCCCTTGCGCTAGGAAAATGAAGTTACGTGGGTTGCGCGCGACCGGGGTTGCGAGTATAGCGATGAGCAGGAGCGCGCAGGCGGCATTGAGGATCAGGGAAGGCCCGTCGCTAAGCGCGATGGCGTGGTGTATTCCGAGTAGGAGTAGCAGGGCAAAGGGAAGAAACGTGGGGAACTGCCGTAGCCAGTACGGTTTGGACAGTAGGGTGCGCATTGTGGATGGATTTAGCGCAAGGGCGATGAGGGCGATTAAGAGGCTAAGGTAAAAGAGTTTGCTGGAGAGTGGGGTAGCGATGCCCATGAGGAGCGTTGCGACGGCAAAGAGCGTATCGGCGATACTACAAAGGTCTTGAAGGTGGCGATTGCTAGCAAGGGAGGGATGAAATTTCATGGTTATCTAATTTCTACGTTCGCATGATAAAATTTTCAGCGAAGGTAGCGTAATAAATTCAGATAGAAGGGAGTGGTGATGCGCATTGGCCCTCGGTTTCGACGGTTGGAGAGAGGAAAAGCATATGGGGGGAGCCATGCGTTCCCTCTGCATGAGATTTTTTAGCGGTAGCGCGAGGTCTGGGAGCTCTGTTGGTTAGTTGCGGCGTGGGGCGCGGTATGGCGGTGCGGGAAGGGGGGTGTTTTTTGTACCTTCGCGCAGCGTAGGAAGTGAGAATGGGTTTGTTATGGGGCAAGGGGTGTTAGTGGAGCAGTTTGACGAGCTGTTGAAGGTTAGCAAAGGGATGCGCTTCGTTGCGGCGTATATGCGCGCCTTGGTGGGAGCGCTAAGCGTGGGGAGTTTGGTGGTGCTGCGCGTGGCGTTTGTGACGGGCGAATGGATTATAGCGGTGCCGATACCCTTGCTGTTCATTCTGATATTCTTGCTGGTGAATGCGGGCAGGGGGATTAAGATGCGGCTCCAGGCATCGCGGCGTGAAGCTGTGACGTTGCATTGGATGGGCGGAGCGTTGGGTTTTATTTTTACTGTGTGGTGCGTGGCTCGGGCCGTGATGCGTGTTGATGTCGCAAAGCCTTGGGTATCGGTGGGAGAGGTGCTGCTAGGCGTGCTAAGCGCAGTTTTTTTCGCGTGTGGCGTGTTCTGCGCGATATACCTAGAGGAGGCCGATGGTGCAGATCGTTACTTTGGAGGGAAGAGGGCCGCATCGCGGCCGGAGGGACGAGGCGTGCGGCGCGGGGCCGCATTTGGGGCGAGGGGCAGCAATGCGTATTCGCGTCCCTTTGGTTTTCCGTACCGATAGTAGAGGCTGCGCGGGGGAATAAATGCTTTTCCGGTTGCGTTTAGTGTAGGCGAAGAGCAAATTTTTCATGCGTGAAGAGGGGAGCTTCCCCATGCGCTGTCGCTACGCCCGCGCGTATTGCGGGGTTGTGCACGGCGGCCCGATGGAGGGAGATGAAACGTGGGCGCTACGCCCTTGCGCAAAGCTTTCTATCGGTAGAGGTGGATAAATCCCCTATACGTTTCCCCGCGGAAAGATTTTCCATCCCATCCCTCGGCCTGTATGATGAAGAAATAGACCCCCTGCGGTTCGTCGGGGCCGTTATTTTTCTGTTTGCCATTCCATCCTTCCCACGCTCTGGGAGGGCCGCTGTAGGAGTAGACCTGCTGCCCATTCCGATTAAAAATTTCGATTTTGAAATTTCGGATGGAGCGAACGCTGGTTTCAGGATTTTTCAAGCGAAAAACATCATTAATGAAATCGCCATTTGGGGTGAATACGTTGGGTATTTCACGGGTGTTAATGAGTGAAGAGTCGACGTGGATTGTGAGGTTGGCGGTGTCGGAGCACCCGATACGGTTGTTTTTTACACGTAGCGTTGCGATGTATGTGCCTGCGGAGAAGAGGTTTTTATCGATTTCTGGGGTGATACGTTCGCTGGCGAGGGCTTTAATGAAGAATAGTGTGTCCTTTTCCCCGGATCGGACGGCGCGCGGGTCGTTACGAATGGTCCAGAAGAGAGAATCTGCATTTTTGGCATTGTCGCCGAGCTTTAGGAAGAGCGGGGCTTCATGCGTTAGGGTTTTCCCGGCGGGCTGCCATGGCGCTGCGGGCGAATCGGGCTTGTCGATGTATTGGGCGTTCATTTCCGCCATAACGCTAATGGGGTCGAGCAGCGGAGAAGAGGCCGAGAGCACACGGCCGTAGAAGTTGGTGACGATGAGGCGGTAGCCTTGCGGTTCGAGAGGAGGCGGGGCATCGATTTTGAGGGAGCTTGTGGAGAAGTCGGTGAGCGGGGTGAGCCTATCGTCGAGCCATTGAAAGTTTTTAAAATAGATTCTCCCGATGGAATTAATGGGCAGTAGGTAGGAGGAGGTGAGGTCGGGGTAGGCGAATAGCTCTTCAATGATGGTAGAGCGGTCATAGTTGAATCGAGGCGCGAGGGTTCGAGCATCGCACCTGTCATCGATATATATATCGGTTAGGTGCACGTTGTCGAAGAGGATCCAGATACGCTTTTTCGTGGTGTCAGTGCCCTCTGTGCGTAGAACCCTGTAGGCGGTGGGGTTTGAGACGGTGGTAGAGATTTCTTTGGCCGAGGGGTTTTGCGCGATTGTGCGCCAGGAATAGGAGTAGTCGGTGGGCGAGAATACAATTTCTTGAATTTCGAGTTTGGCATTATTGCCGTTCGTAACGTTGGCGGAGAGGGTAACGGCGGTCGATGCAGCGTTTGCGGGGAGGGCGATAATGAAGAGAGAGTCTTGCGTTGCGCCGGGTGCGAGTTTGGAGTATGCGGTCAAGAGGGCGGCGTCGGCCTGCTGCGGTTTGAAGTGGATGATGGGTTCGCCCTGCGCGTTGCAGCGAGGCGAGGCAAGGGGAAGCGCGAGGCAAAGCGTTAGAATGGAGAATACGAGTGTACGCCGCATAGCTAGTAAATAAACTTCTCTAAATATTAGTAGCAAAGGTAAGAATTTTAATAGTTGCGATTACGCGGCTTGCCTCAACGTAGCGGTTTGCGTGGAGGCTAATTTCTGCGCATGAAAATGCGTTCTACCCGATTGCTACCGCTTGGCTACCCCCATTTTACTACCCATTTCCCCTTTCGGCTGGAGGAGGTTACTTTGGAGTGTTGGTACGTATTGGTTTACGGTATCGGAATACGCGCTAACTTTGCGCTGGAGAAGAGGAGAGGAACATGAAAGGAATGCGATCGACGCGTGCGGAGTGGGTGCTGTCACTTGCGGGGGGGGTAATAATTTCGTTGGGCTGGACGCCGGGTTGGGGCGTGGGGCCTATGGTAGGCTGGGCGTTGTGGGTGGAGCTGCTGCGCCGTTTGGCTTCGCGGGGCGCGCGTTTCTGGCATGTGATAGCATGTTTTTACGCTGGGGCGTTGGTGTGGAATGCGTTATCGGTCTGGTGGATTCAGGGTGCAACTATTGGAGGGATGCTAGGCGCGGTGTTTGCGCTAAGCGCGGTGATGACATTCGCGCTCTGGGGTGCGGAGGCTGTTTGGAGAAGGCTCGGAGGACGTTTGGGTAGAATTTTTTTGGTGTCGGTGTGGCTGTGGTTCGACTATTTTTTTCACAATTCGGAGATCGCGTGGCCGTGGCTATCATTGGGCAACGCCTTTAGTCGCCAGGTGTGGGCGGTGCAGTGGTACGAGTGGACTGGCATTTTGGGCGGGACAGCATGGGTGTTGATCGTGGCGGAGCTACTCCATTGGTTTGCGTTGGGGTGCGCAGGGGAGAGGAAGAATCGTAGGGTGCCGATAAAAAGGGGGATGGTATTTGCCGGGGTTCTGGTTTTGCCGGTGGTGGTGTCGCTGGTTCTGTTGCATGTAGATGAGGAACGCCCAGAAGGAGGGGAGGTAGAGGTGGTAGTGGTGCAGCCGAATATCGATCCGTATGTTGAGAAGTTTTCAGGAATGACGGCAATGGAACAGGTGTGGCGCATTGACAGCCTGCTGCGCGTGGCAGTGACCCCTAAGACGGGCGTGGCGCTTGTGCCGGAGACCGCGTTGACGGATAACATATGGGAGCATGAAATAGACTCCGATGAGCAGGTGGCGCCCTTCCGCAGTCTGTCGAAGGAGAATGGAGGGCTTGTGATAGTGGTGGGTGCGTCGACATTGAAGCGGTACGGAAGAGGAGAGCAGAAGAGCAAAACGGCACGGAGGGGTTGGCAGGGAGATTGGTGGTACGATGCCTACAATTCGGCGCTGCGGATTGACAGTGGTAGGGCTGTGGAGATTTACCATAAATCAAAGCTGGTGGTGGGCGTTGAGATGCTGCCCTACCCGGATAAACTGGCATTTTTAAGCGAGTTAAGCATTGATTTAGGCGGGATGGTGGGAAGCCTTGGGACGCAATCCACGCGCAGCGTTTTTTCGATTGGGGGGGGAGGATTGGCGCCGATAGTATGCTACGAATCGGTGTTTGGAGAGTATGTGGCAGAATATGTGCAGCGCGGGGCGACGCTGCTGGGCGTAATTACGAACGATGGGTGGTGGGGCGATACGCCGGGTTACCGCCAGCACTATAGCTACTCTCGGCTACGGGCCATTGAAACCCGTCGCTACTTGGCCAGAGCGGCAAATACAGGAATCTCAGGATTTATAGACCCTCGGGGAAAGGATTTGGCCACGCTGGGGTGGGACGAGCGGGGGTGGTTGCGTGCGACGCTGCATCAGCGGACGGACGTTACGTTCTACGTGCGTTACGGGGATTATTTGGGGCGTATAGGGAGTTTTATCTCCATCCTTCTCGCGCTGGTTGCGCTGGCGAATTGGGGTATGAGGCATTTCGTAGCGAAAAAAGCTATACCTTCGCGATGATGGGTGGTTGGGGGAAAGTCTTTTCGGATTGGTTGGGCTGCTGCTGATTGGGGTTATGGCTTTTACCCTGTTTGATCCGAGGGTGCGGATTAACCTTCCCGCGAGGTGGATTACGATTGCCCCCATTGAGGGCGGCACCCGAGCAAATGTGAGGTTGCCAATAGGGAATATTTTTCTAGATTACAGACAAAGGGCGAGAGATAATTTGAGCGGATGGAGCGGATTCGACGTCACATAGAGCTGGATGGTATAGACCCCTTGGAGTTCTACGGAGTAAATAATGCGAAGTATAACCGTTTGGTTTCGAACTTCACGGATCTAAAAGTTGTGGCGCGCGATACGGAGATTCGTGTAGAGGGGCCGGAGGAGTCTGTAGATCGATTCCAGGGGTTGCTCGAGCAGCTTGTCGGCTACTATCAACATGTTGGG
>JABCPG020000008.1 GCA_013333195.2 Bacteroidia bacterium | reverse complement strand
GCGAAGATTAGTCCGCTGTCGATGGTGGCGCAGCGCGAGTCGCTCCATGAGAAGCTATTGGAATGGATGGGGGAACGCTACGCGCGGATGGATGACGTGGAGGTGTTTGGTATGCGCGTTGTGCCTTGGAGGAGGGACAGCGCGGCGGGAGAGGCGGGGCGCGTTTCGGCTGCTGGCGAGGCGGGTAGCCCCTCGGGCGATGGGGTGTGAAGCCGCGGCGGCAGGGGAGAATGATGGGTAGGCGCGCTGGGGGTGCGGGTCTACGCAGCCTTCCCTTTCTACGATGGTCGGAGGGTTGCGTAGCATGCGTTTTTCACCGTTGGGTGGCGAAAAAAATGTTGCGTTCATAAATGGGGGCGTAACGCTTGGAGCATGAATTTAAAATAAATTTTGTACCTTTGCGTCGTTTATGATAGGTAATGCGCAAATGATACGGATAACATTTCCAGATGGGAGCGTTCGGGAGTACGAGGCGGGGGTGACCGGCGCGGCGGTGGCGGCCTCGATATCGCCGAAGCTTGAGCGCGAAGCGCTTTCGGTAACGGTGAACGGTGCGGTGCAGGATTTGTCGCGGCCGATCACGGCGGATTCGACGGTGCGGGTGAACACGTGGGACGATGCGGATGGAAAAATGACGTTTTGGCACTCATCGGCGCATTTGATGGCTGAGGCGGTGGAGGCCCTTTTCCCCGGCGCGCAGCTGGCGATAGGGCCAGCGATCGAGGCGGGTTTCTACTACGACATTGATTTTGGCGATCGGAAGATAACCGAGGATGATCTGGCCCGTATAGAGTCGAAGATGAAGGAGTTGGCGCGCCAGGGTGATGCGTTCACGTGCCGGAGCGTGCCGAAGGCGGAAGCGCTGGCGACGTACCGGGAGAAGGGGGATCCGTACAAGGTAGAGCTGATCGAGGGGCTGGAGGATGGTGGCATAACGTTCTACACGCAGGGGCGCTTTACGGATCTGTGCCGAGGGCCGCACCTGGCGGATACGAGTAAGATTAAGGCGGTGAAGCTGCTCAGCGTTGCGGGTGCCTACTGGCGTGGCGATGAGCATAATAAGCAGTTGACCCGCTTGTACGGGATAACGTTTCCGAAGCAGAGTATGCTCGATGAGTATTTACAGATGCTGGAGGAGGCGAAGAAGCGCGACCATCGGAAGATCGGCAAGGAGATGTCGCTCTTCACATTCTCGACGAAAGTTGGGCCGGGGCTACCGCTCTGGCTGCCGAAGGGGGCAATGCTGCGCGAGCGTCTGGAGCGTTTTCTGCGTGAGGTGCAGAATGAGTATGGCTACCAGCCGGTGATAACGCCGCATATAGGGCAGAAGGAGCTGTACGTAACTTCGGGGCATTGGGCAAAGTATGGTGCCGATAGCTTTAGGCCGATTCAAACCCCGCAGGAGGGCGAAGAGTTTATGCTGAAGCCCATGAATTGCCCGCACCATTGCGAGATTTACCGTTCGCAGCCGCGTTCCTACCGCGATTTGCCGGTTCGGCTCGCTGAGTTCGGCACGGTGTATCGGTACGAGCAGTCCGGGGAGCTTCACGGGCTGACGCGCGTGCGTGGATTTACGCAGGACGATGCGCATATATTCTGCGCGCCCGAGCAGCTCAAGGATGAATTTTTGAAGGTGATTGACATCGTGCTGTACATATTTAAGGTGCTTGATTTCCATGAGTACGATGTGCAGATTTCGCTGAGGGATCCGGAGCATAAGGAGAAGTATATTGGCACGGACGAGAATTGGGAGCGCGCGGAGCGGGAGATTCGCGAGGCGGTGGCTGAGAAGGGGCTTAAGGGGGTAGAGGTGGCCGGAGAGGCTGCATTTTATGGGCCGAAGCTTGATTTCATGGTGCGAGATGCGATTGGTCGCAAATGGCAGCTGGGGACGATTCAGGTGGATTATAACCTCCCCGAGCGCTTTGAGCTGGAGTACGTGGGCGCGGATGATCAGCGGCATCGCCCCGTGATGATCCACAGGGCACCTTTCGGCTCGATGGAACGCTTCGTGGCTGTGCTGATAGAGCATACGGGGGGGCGTTTCCCGCTATGGCTTGCCCCGGAGCAGGTTGCAGTGCTCCCGGTGAGCGATAAGTACGTGGAGTACGCGCAGGAGGTGGCGGCGGAGCTGAAGACGCATGGGCTTCGCGCGTCGATTGACACGCGCGGCGAAAAGGTGGGCAAGAAGATTCGCGATGCGGAGCTGCAACGCACGCCCTACATCGTGGTGGTTGGCGAGCGTGAGGCTGGCGAGGGGACGGTTTCGGTGCGTGAGCGGGGCGGGGTGGACGATGGCTCAATGCGCGTGGCGGAGCTGGTTGCGCGGCTTGAGACGGAGTTGTCGAAAACGTTTGCCCGGTAAGGGCGACCCTTAGGGGGAGAAATAGGTAAAAAAAGGAAATACAAACGATAGGGGAGGTACGGCTATAGCAGGAAATGGATTTAGGGATGGACGATCGAGGAATGATTTTACGCCTCGGGATCGGGATCTTGCGCATCAGATAAATGATGCGATACGCGCGCGCGAAGTGCGTTTGGTCGGTGACAATATAGGTGAGTCGCGCGTGGTGAGTTTGCAGGAGGCGCTGCGGGTGGCGGAAAGCATGGAGATGGATTTGGTGCTTATTGCCCCGGATGCCGTTCCGCCGGTGTGTCGTGTGGTGGATTACCAGAAGTTTCTCTACCAGCAGCGTAAGCACCAGCGCGAGCAGAAGGCCAATGCGCAGAAGATCGTGGTTACGGAGATTCGTTTTGGGCCGAATACTGATGATCACGATTATGACTTTAAGCTTAAGCACGCGGTGAACTTTCTACAGGAAGGGGCGAAGGTGAAGGCGCAGGTGTATTTCAAGGGGCGGTCGATTGTGTTTAAGGATCAGGGGGAGATGCTGCTGCTGCGCTTGGCGAAGGATTTGGAGGCTTACGCGCGGGTGGAGCAGCTGCCGCAGCTAGATGGAAAAAGAATGACGATGTTTCTTTCGCCGATTAAGGCGGGTAAGAAACGAGATTAGAGAATAACGATAGGAAGGAGAGGACAAGGATGCCAAAGATGAAGACGAACAGGGCCGCTGCGAAGCGGTTCGCGTTGACGGGCTCTGGGCGCATTAAATGTAAGCATGCGTATAAGAGCCATATTCTGACCAAGAAGAGCACCAAGCGCAAAAAGAATTTGACGAAGAAGGGCCTGGTGCACCAGCATAACGAGAGTCAGGTGCGGGAGTTGCTCTGCCTACGGTAGGGCGTGAGGGGAGCAGGGGGACTAGAATATTAACCGGGACAGCTGAGCCTAAAGAACATCCGTTAGGGAGTCGCTTACTGTCCTACAAAAAAGAAAAGAAATGCCACGTTCAGTAAACGTAGTGGCGTCGCGGAAGCGTCGCAAAAAGATATTAAAGCAGACCAAGGGCAACTTTTTGGCCCGTCGGAATGTCTACACGGTCGCGAAAAACACCCTGGAGAAGGGGTGGCTCCATGCGTATCGGGGCCGTAAGCTTAAGAAGGGTGACTACCGTGCGCTGTGGATCCAGCGAATCAACGCGGCGGTACGCGCCGAGGGGCTGACCTACTCGGAATTTATGGGGAAGGTAGCTAAGAAGGATTTAGGCTTAAATCGTAAGGTTCTCGCGGATTTGGCGATGAACGACCCTGAGGCTTTCAAGAAAATAGTAGCGGAGGTTCGCACGGCGTAGTTGCGTCGCTAAGCTAAAGATGCCGCGAGATCGCGGTGAAGGGAACATCGTTTATGGAGCCACCCCGGTGTAGGGGTGGCTCCCTTTTTCTGCTGCCATTCCACTGGGATGGATAATTCATTCCCGCCAGCGGTTTGCGAAAGATTTTAGGGCGTTGCCACGCTTTTTTAGGGGTGGACGTGCGGGCTATAGTGGGAGTAGCGATTTGCGTGTGTATGTGGGCGTTGCGTGGCGGGGGGCGGAGGGTTGCCCGGCATCGTTGCGGTGAGCGCGCCCGGCGCTACCTTTGGTCGGTGGGCGTTACGCGGTTTGTATAGGCTGTCGTTTTGCCGAGGGCGTGAGGGGATGGGTTTGCCCTAGATTTTGAAGAACCATTTCAAAGTTAAAAAAAATGGTTACCTTCGCGGTATCACAAAAAGATAGGTGTTATGCTGAAGAGAAGGGGGCTGAAGTTTGTGCTTGCGGTGTTGATGTTGCTCGCTGCACCTATCGTGGCCCTAGCCGTGGGGGTGGAGCAGCCTGAGGGTGAGGGCGGTGCGGCCACGGAGGCTGCGCCCGCAGCGGGGGCGACGGCTGAGGAGACCCATGCCTTTTCGCCGACTGAATTGATATTCGACCATGTGTCGGACGCGTACGAGTGGCACATCTTCTCGCTCGGCCGGGTGCACGCGACGATTCCGCTGCCTATGATTCTCTACAGTCGCCTGCGCGGCACGCTGCATGTGTTCATGTCGTCGCGTTTGCATCATGGGAATGGCGTTTACGATGGTTTCTGCGTGCGGGCGCGCGAAGGGGGAGGGAAGCCTTTGGTATTCGAGTGCGATGCTACGGGCAGCCCGATCGCGGGTGCGCCAGTGCCGTTGGACTTTAGCATCACGAAGAATGTGCTATCGATTCTGTTTGTGTGCGCCTTGATGCTTTGGATTTTCATATCCGTTGCCAAGCGGTACGATACGGAGAATCCGAAGGCGCCGCATGGTTTGCAAAATTTGCTTGAGCCGGTGGTGCTTTTTGTTCGTGATGACATAGCGATTCCTAGCATAGGGAAGGCGAAGGCTGGGCGTTTTCTCCCCTTCCTGCTGACGCTATTTTTCTTTATACTCATAAATAACCTGCTGGGTTTAGTGCCCATTTTCCCTGGGGGTGCGAATGTGACGGGTAATATTACGGTGACGATGGTGCTTGCGCTGTTCACCTTCATGATGACGGTGCTGAGCGGCAACCACCATTACTGGAAGGATATCGTGAACGCGCCGGGGGTGCCCATCTTCTTGAAGTTGCCGGTGCCGATTATGCCGGTGGTGGAGATAGCGGGGATGTTCACGAAGCCGGTGGTGCTGATGATACGACTGTTCGCGAACATGCTGGCGGGGCATATGATTTCGCTGGTGTTTTTCAGTTTGATTTTTCTTTTTGGCGCGTTGAATAGCATTGCGGGCTACGCGGTGAGTCCTATATCGGTGGTGTTCGGTGTATTCATGACCCTGCTTGATGTGCTGGTGTCGTTTATACAGGCGTACGTGTTTACGCTTCTAAGCGCGATATATTTTGGGATGGCGGTGGCGGAGCCCGAAGAGAAGGTTGTGCAGTGAAAGAAAGGAACAAAAGAGCAATTATAAGTTAGGAGACTATGGCTACAGTAATGGTATTGTTGATGGAGGTTGCGGGCGTGTTGTCGCTGGCGAAGATGGGTGCTGCGTTTGCGGCGAGTATAGCGGTTTGCGGCGCGGCGATAGGAATATCGCGGATTGGGGGTCAGGCCTTGGATTCGTTGGCGCGTCAACCAGAGACGGCGGGTGATGTTCGTTCGAACATGATTGTATCGGCGGCACTGATTGAGGGGTTGGCTTTTTTTGCTATCATAGCGGCGGTGTTGGTGATGTTCCTCGTGTAGTAGGGGGGAGTAGAAGCGTAACATTTGGCGCGGTGGAGCGGGGTGCGTAGGCTTCCCCGGTGGGCTTTCGTGGTAGGCGCGGGGCGCAGGAAAGTATACTGATGAATAATGGAGAAGTGCGATGAGTTTGATAACGCCTGATTTCGGTTTGTTTTTCTGGATGTTGCTTGCATTCGGGGTGGTGTTTTTCCTGCTTCGTAAGTTTGCGTGGGGGCCGATAATGCAGGGGTTGCAATCGCGTGAGAGTTCGATATCGGAAGCGCTTTCGAAGGCGGAGCAGGCGCATGGCGAGGTGCTGCGTATGCAGGAGCAGTCGAAGGTGCTAGAGGCGGAGGGCCGCGCGGCGCGGGTGAAAATGATTTCGGAAGCGGAGCGGTTACGGGAGCAGATGATGCGTGAGGCGCGAGAGCAGGCGCAGGCGGAGGCTGAACGTTACCGTGAGGAGTCGCGCCAGGCCATGGAGCAGGAGCGAGTGGAGGCTCGCAAGGCGCTGCGTGAAGAGGTGGGGCGGCTGTCGATTGCGGTGGCGGAGCGCATCCTGCGGGAGCGGTTGCAGCAAACGGATTCGCAGCAGGCGTACGTGAATAGGATTTTGGACGAGGTACTTGCCGGGCAAAAGGAGTAGCGTAGATGAATGACGGAATGATATCAGCGCGATACGCGAGGGCGCTGCTGCTCTGGGCAGATAGGCGGGGGTGTGCCCGCGCGACGTACGATGCGGCGCGGTCCTTGATTCCGCAGCTTCTTCCCTTGTCGACGGCATTGTCACAGCGTTTGGGCGATGGGGTGGTGTCGTTGGAGAAGAAGTTGAAGCTCGTTGAGGAGGTGCTTGGGGGGTATGACGAGGGTTTGTTGCAGTTGGGCCGTTTCATGGTTCGGAAGGGGCGTGGAGCATTTCTGTTCCGCGCTATGTTGGTTTACGTGCGGCTGTATGAGCGGCAGGAGCACCTTTTGCCGGTGGAGATACGCACGGTGCATCCGTTGGGCGCGGAGCAGCGGAAGCGTTTGGAGGGGTACATTCGGCAGAAGTTCAGTAGCAACGTTCAGCCGACCTACGTAGAGGAGGCGGATTTGATAGGTGGTTTTCAGCTATATGTGGATGGGCGTCGTTACGATCGGAGCGTTCGCGGTGAGTTGCAGCGCATAGGTGCAATGCTGCGGGGATAGACGACAAGGATTAGGAGAAGTAGTTACATGGCAAGTATAAAGGCATCAGAGGTATCAGAAGTGCTGGCGCGCGAGCTTTCGAATTTTTCGTTGGATCAGCGCTACGAAGAGGTGGGTCAAGTGCTAGAGGTGGGTGATGGGATAGCGCGTATATATGGTCTAGAGCGCGCGGAGTCGAGCGAGCTGGTGGAGTTCGAGAGCGGAGTGCGGGGCGTGGTGCTCAACCTTGAGGAGGATAACGTTGGAGTGGTGCTTCTGGGCGAGAGCGAGAAGGTGCGAGAGGGCCAGACGGTGAAGCGCACCGGGCGCATAGCGTCGATACGCGTGGGGGAGGGGTTGCTAGGTCGTATTGTCAACACGTTGGGAGAGCCCATAGATGGCCGTGGGCCTGTGGTGGGGGAGACGATAGAGCTGCCGTTGGAGCGTAAGGCTCCCGGGGTGATATTCCGGCAGCCGGTGGATGAGCCGTTGCAGACGGGCCTGAAGGCTGTGGATGCGTTGGTGCCTATAGGCCGTGGGCAGCGCGAGCTGATAATTGGGGATAGGCAGACGGGCAAGACGGCCATTGCGATAGATGCGATTATTAACCAGCGGGCGAACTACGAGGCGGGTCGCCCGGTGTACTGCATTTACGTGGCGGTGGGGCAAAAGGGGTCAACCGTGGCAAATTTAGTGCAGACACTGGAGCGCGCGGGGGCCATGGAGTACACCGTGGTGATTATGGCTTCGGCTTCTGACCCGGCGGCGCAGCAGTTCTACGCTCCGTTCGCGGGGGCAGCCATAGGGGAGTATTTCCGAGACACGGGTCGTTCGGCGCTGGTGGTGTATGACGATTTGTCGAAGCAGGCGGTGAGCTACCGTGAGGTTTCGTTGCTGCTGAGGCGTCCGCCGGGCCGTGAGGCGTACCCCGGGGATGTGTTCTACCTCCATAGCCGCTTGCTCGAGCGCGCCGCGAAGATAATTGAGTCCGACGAGATAGCTCGTCAGATGAATGACCTGCCGGAGGCACTTCGGCCGATGGTAAAGGGGGGAGGTTCGCTTACGGCTCTCCCGATTATCGAGACGCAAGCGGGCGACGTTTCCGCGTACATCCCCACGAACGTAATTTCGATTACGGATGGGCAGATTTTCTTGGAATCGACGCTGTTTAACGCGGGCGTTCGCCCTGCCATAAACGTTGGTATTTCGGTTTCGCGCGTTGGAGGTAATGCGCAGATAAAGGCGATGAAGAAGGTGGCTGGCACGCTAAAATTGGACCAGGCGCAGTACCGCGAGCTGGAGGCGTTCTCGAAGTTTGGGTCAGAGCTAGATGCGGCCACGAAGAACGTTTTGGACAGGGGTGCAAAGAATGTGGAGGTGCTGAAACAGCCGCAGTATAGCCCGATGCCTGTTGAAGAGCAGGTGGCGATAATCTTCTGCGGGTCGAATGGTTTGCTCCGAGATGTGGCAGTGGAGAAGGTTCAGGCGTTTGAGAAGGCGTTTCTCCAAGCGCTGCGGTTAGACCACTCGGACTTGCTAGCGCGGCTGCGCGGAGGGAAGTTGAGCGATCAGGATGCGAACGTGCTTCGAGACGTTGCGGCGCGCACCGCGTCGGATTTTGCTGCTGCTGCGGCATCGGATGAGGCGCATCAAAGCGGAGAGTAGCTATGGCGGGATTGAAGGAAATACGGGTTCGTATAGGTTCGGTTCGCTCGACGCGTAAGATTACGAGCGCGATGAAGATGGTGTCGGCGGCGAAATTCCATCGTGCGCAGGATGGCTACAGCCACTACCAGGCGTTTCTCCTTCAGTTCCAAGCGCTGATGCAGCTCGCATTATCCCGTGGCGTGCAGCCGAGTCATAGTTTGATGGTTGCCGCCAACGTGGAGGCGCCGCTGCTGGTGCTGATGTTCTCATCGAACGGCTCTCTATGCGGAGGTTATAACGCTTCTGTGGTGCAGCTGGTGCGTAATCTGCTGGCGGGGCGTCGCCAGGCTGGGAAGGCTACCGAGGTGTGGGCGTACGGCCGAAAGGGGGGCGATTTGCTAAGCCGGAGCGGCGTTACGCTTGGGCGTAGCGATGAGCGACTGGTGGAAGCCCCAAGCTACGAGTCTGCTGAGTTGCTATACGCCGAGTTGCAACGGGATTTTGAGGCGGGTAAGTATTCGGGAGTGCTTTTAGCCTTTAACCGTTTTCGGTCGGCCTCATTGCAGGAACCGGATACGCAGCAACTTTTCCCTATAAGAGTGCCGAGTTTCTCGGCGGAGGAGAGTCGCCGGGAGTACATATTTGAGCCGTCGGTAAATGACTTTTTCGCCTACGCGTTGCCGCACTACGCACGTTTGATGCTTTTCGGCGCGTTGCTTGACAACAACATAGGCGAGTATGGGGCGCGCATGTCTGCCATGACGCAGGCGACCGATAATGCGGATACGCTGCTGGATGATTTGGTACTTGAGTACAATAAGGCGCGCCAGGCGGCCATTACGAACGAGCTGGTTGAGATTGTTTCTGGTGCTGAGGCGCTCGATGTGTAACGCGATGGGGCTGGTGGGACGAACGGTGGAGAGTGCTAATTTTCGAAGATAATGAGCTGGATTCAGGTTTTGCTTTTCACGGTTCTCCCGGCGGTGTTGGTGCTACTGTGCGCGGTGCTGGTTTTGCAGCGGCAGGCAAGGCAGGTCGAAGATTTGTTGAAGAGAGAGGGGGCCATTGAGGCTAGACGTCAGACGTTGCCGGTGCGGCTGCAGGCGTACGAACGGATGACGTTGCTGATGGAGCGTATATCTCCCGAGTCCCTTTTGATGCGGGTTTCTCCTGGGGATTCCACCGCGGTGCAGTATAAGCAGCTGCTGCTGGAGGAGATCGCGGCAGAGTGGAATCATAATCTGTCGCAGCAAATATACCTGTCGCAAGAGCTATGGGACGCGATTCGCACGGCGCGCGGCCAGGTGGTAGAGCTGATTACGGGGTGCGCGGGGAAGGTGCATGGGGATTCCCCCGCGAGCGAATTGACCCGTATGCTTCTAGCAGTGCTCTTGGAGCTTGACACGCACCCTACGCAGCAAGCGTTGGGGATGCTGCGGGCAGAGGCGTTCCAACTATTTTAATTTTCTTGCGTTTCGTGTGGCTGTGGCCGTTTGCGGCTGTTGGTTTGGTTTTATTAAGGTAGGATATATGGAATTGCAATCCTTTGGCGATTTGCCAGAGAAATACGCGGATAGGTCTGCGTCGAGGGTGTCAATATTGCCGATACCGTACGACGGCACTAGCACGTGGATAAAGGGTGCGGACGCGGGGCCGGCGGCGCTGCTCGAGGCATCGGCGAACATGGAGCTTTACGATATCGAAACGGATTCGGAACCGTACCGCGTGGGCATCCATACGGAGCTGCCGGTCGATGAGGCTTCGACGCCTGAGGCGATGGTTGCGGAATCGCAGCATCGAGTGGAACAGTTGATTAATGCTGGGAAGTACGTTGTAACGATAGGCGGAGAGCATTCAGTGAGCATCGGCCCTATCTACGCACACGCGAAGGCCTACGCGAATCTTACGGTGCTACAGATAGATGCGCATACGGATCTCCGAGATGAGTACGAGGGGTCGAAGTGCAACCATGCCTGCGTAATGGCGCGAGCCCGCGAGGTGGCGTCCATCGTGCAGGTGGGGATACGTAGCATGGATGTAGAGGAGAAGCAACGGTTGCCCGAGGGTGGAGTCTTTTGGGCGCACCAGATAGTGGGCAATAGCACCTGGGAGCAGCGGGCGATAGATAAATTATCGGAAAACGTATACCTTACGATAGATTTAGATGGTTTTGATCCTTCCATCATGCCCTCGACGGGTACCCCGGAGCCGGGAGGCCTGCAGTGGCATCCCACGCTAGCATTTCTACGGAAGGTGTTTGCCCAGCGCAACGTTGTGGGTTTTGATATCGTTGAGCTTTGCCCCAATCCGAGCGAGAAGTCATCGAATTTTTTTGCGGCCAAGCTGCTGTATCGTCTTTTGGCCTTTAAGTTTACGGATGGAGCTTCGCTCTAAGCAGGGGCGATCGAGGTGAAGGCGGTTCGCTCTGGGATCTAGTTCCCCATGAGGATGCGACCGGTGTAGAGGGGAGAGTCTTCGATGGATATGCGTATGAAGTAAAGCCCTCGCTTAACCGTGCGGGCAGGGATTTGCACCTTGGTACCCCCGATAAGGCTCTGCGTATGCACGGTGACCCCGAGCAGGTCGATTAGCTCGAGCGTTCCTGCATTCCCCTGCGGTACGTTCTGCAAATCAATCGTTACGCTTCCGTCGTCAGTTGATGATTGGTAGACGCCGATGCGTAGGGGCGCAACGTGCAAGAAAAAATTTTCATTGATATCGTAGGCCTCACGTCCCGGCGTACGTAGGCCTTCAACAAGAATGTCGAGACTGGCGATTGCATTAACGGAGCCTGGCGTAGTGGCAATGAGAGACATAGTGGCATCCGGGGGGATGGAGGATGGAATAGAAAGCGTAAAATACTGTTTACGTGATAGCAGCTCAGAAACGATTTTCGCGGGAACTGACATAGATTCCTGATTGGCGGTAATGGTAAGCCCATTGAGACTGAGCTTTGCCTTTTGAAACGAAGGGGCTCCGTATTTGTCCTTCACGATGAGCCGAACTTCGATGGGCTGCGCGGGAAAAGTACCGTTAAGCGTAAAAAAGAGATGTCCACCCTCGGAAAGTTCAGATTTTTTCACGCTGTACTGCGTTTTGCTGTCATTGCCTCCCACCACGGTAAAGAAGAGTTCCCTTTCTGCTCTGCATGGCAGTAGCAAGGAGCTAAGCAGCAGGGATGCGAGGATGGATTTTGCGATGCGCACGACTCTACGGGATACTATTCCAGTTAGATTTAGTCTAATACTCCCTGCAAAGGTAGCAATTCTATGTATTCCACAAGCATAGGAGGAGGGAAGTGTGGGGCGTGGGCTCGGTTGCGAATGCAGGTGGGAGTGGTTACCTTCGCGGAATGAAACGCGAGGAGAGTCAATACGTCGATGTGCTGTTGCCTCTGGCCATGCCGGTGGCATTAACGTATCGAGTGCCGGAGGGGATGGTGGTAAGAGAAGGAGTTAGGGTGGTTGTACCGCTGCGGAAGACTTCCCGCTACGTGGGATTGGTGTGGGGGTTTCGTGCGACCCCGCCGGGTGCTGAGGAGCTCGTGAGCGCCGTGGAAACAGTAATTGATGAGGCGCCGATAGTAACGGAGGAGCAGCGGCGCCTCTGGGAGTGGATGGCCAAGTACTACATGTGCACGTTGGGGGAGGTCTATAAATGCGCGATGCCTGCGGGTCTGAAGCTAGAACGCGAGTCGGTGGTGCGTCTTCGGCCCGATTGCCCTCGGGGGGTGATGCCGCTAAGCGAAGGCCAGCAGCGCACGCTATTTCTAGTGGAGAGGCGCGGGGAGATTAGTTTGGAAAAGCTACTGCAGGAATTAGGCAAGGGAGAGGGGATGCGTTGGCTCAAGCAATTGGTACGGCTGCGGTTGCTGACGGTTGAGGATAGAGTGGTGGGCGGCGGAGGGCAACGCTACGAGACGTACGTATACTTGGAGGAAGAATACGCAGAGGAACAGGCTTTCGTGCAGATGCTCGGGGGCTTAACCCGTGCGCCGACGCAGGAGAAGGTAATGTCGGCCTTTCTGCAACTTTTACATGCTGGCGGTTTCTCTTTGCACGCGGGTGTTCCTAAAAAACAGCTACTTGCAGCGGCGCGGGTGAATGCAGGGGTTCTGGCCTCTTTGGCGCAAAAGAAGATAATTAGGGAGCAGCGCGTGAGCGTATCGCGGTTTGCCGGCGAGGCGCTACGCGAGGCGCCTCTGCCGGAGCTGTCCGATGCCCAGCAGCGTGGGCTGGATTCGATTAGGCAGCTGCTGTCGGAGGGTCGCCCCGTGCTGCTCCATGGAGTGACGGGCAGCGGAAAGACAGAGATTTACATACGTCTTCTCGCGGAGTGCCTGTCCCGCGGGCAACGGGCATTGTATTTACTTCCCGAGATTGCTCTGACCGCCCAACTCGCGTTACGGTTACGGAGGGTGTTTGGGAATAGGGTTGGCCTGTACCATAGCAAGCAGAGCGATGCCGAGCGTGAGGAACTTTATGAGATTTTGCTTGGTCAGCCCACGGCGGCGGATGCGCCGGACGTTCGGATAGTGCTTGGGGCGCGGTCGGCACTATTTCTCCCCCATAGGGATTTAGGTTTGATCATCGTGGATGAGGAGCATGAGAGTAGCTACAAGCAGCATTCCCCGACCCCTCGCTACCAGGGTCGCGACGTGGCACTCTACATGGCTAAGGAGTATGGTTGCGGGATTGTGCTGGGTAGCGCGACGCCGAGCCTAGAGTCGTATAGCAACGCGGAGCGCGGGCGCTTCGGTTTAGTAGAGCTTACCGAACGGTACGGCGAGGCATTGCTACCCGCGGTAGAGATAGTGGATGTGCGTGAGGCGCATCGCCGAAATGAGATGCACGGGCATATTTCCCGTCGGCTATTTGAGGCGGTGGAGGATGCGCTGACGCTAGGGAACCAGGTAATACTTTTTCAAAATCGGCGGGGATACGCGCCGTATTTGCAGTGCGAGGCCTGCGGGTGGGTGCCCACATGCGAGCATTGCGATGTGAGCCTGACCTACCATAGGGATTCGGAGGCGCTGGTGTGCCACTACTGCGGAGAGCACCAGCCGTTACACTCGGTTTGCGGTGCATGCGGTTCGTCGCAGCTTGCGATGCGCGGCCTAGGCACGCAGCGCGTGGAGGAAGAGCTGCAGCAATTGCTTCCCGGCGTGCGCGTGGCGCGTCTCGATTTGGATAGCACGAAAGGTAAACACGGCGCGGCTCGCATAATAGAGCAGTTCACGGAGGGTGAGATTGATGTGCTGGTGGGCACGCAAATGGTAACGAAGGGTTTGGATTTTAAACGGGTGCAGGTGGTTGGGATTTTAGATGCGGATTCGTTGCTGCGAATGCCGGAGTTTAGGGCATCGGAACGTGCGTATCAACTCATGGCGCAGGTAGGGGGCAGAGCGGGCCGCCACCAGGAGGCGGGACGGGTGCTAATACAGGCGGTTGACGTTGGGTCGCCAGTTCTGTCGTGGGTGAAGGAGAATGACTACCAGGCGTTCTATCGGCATCAAATTCTGGAGCGATACGAGTACGACTACCCCCCCTACGTGCGTTTAGTGCGTATAACGCTCCGCCATAGAGATGTTTGCCTGCTGCAGCAGGTTTCCGAAGCGTTTGGAGAAGTGCTGCGCATCCGTTTCGGTGAACGAGTGCTAGGGCCGCAGAGTCCCCTTGTGAGCAGAGTCCGAGAATATTTTTTGATGGAGTTGCTAGTCAAGCTTCCGCGAAGCGCGAGGGGAATGGAGGATCGATGCTACATCGAAGGTTGCATAGCCTCGACGCACCGCGTGCCGGAATATCGTCAGGTGCAATTTTGGGTAGATGCGGATCCCATGTGAACGCGAACGCTGCACTGGGCGAGGCGTTGCTTCGGTTCTGGAGTGGAGAAAATTGCAGTCGTGCCGCCGATTCGCATCGTTTTTCCACTGGGTGCGGTCGCTACGAATGCGTTGGAATGGCAAGTTTTCGGCTGGCATTTGCTGCTGGCGGTTCGTTCTGCCCGCGGTGCTAGGCGTTCTGGTACTCTTTTTGTGGGTGAACGGCAGAGAGGGTGTTACTGCATAATAGAGTAGGAGATGGTCATGCGTTTGAAAGGTTTTGTTTTCGTGGCGTTGTGCTGGATGGTGGCGTTTGCCCTTCCGTCGTGCATGGATATGAAAGAGGATGTAATTGTTAGTGAGAAGATTATATCAGGGGATGAGCATTGGACATCCGATGTAAAGATAGATGGCGTTGTGAAGGTGCAGCGCGGGGCGACGCTGACAGTAGAGCCGGGAGTTACCATTTCTTTCGGGGAGCGGGGGAGCCTTGTGGTTGGTAATGATGGGCCTGCGGTTATAAACATTGCTGGGACAAGCAAGAAGCCAGTGCGCTTTGATGGAGGACGTGGGATACAGCTTCTGAATGTGGATGGGAGCAGCCAAATTAGCCATTGTCGGCTATCCAACATGAGAGGGGGTGACTACTCACTTTCAGTGCTAGGCCTATCGTTCAGGATGAAGGGGGTAGAGGTGAGCGATGGTGGTGGCGTTTCGATAAAGGAGAGCCTCGCGGGAGGGAGAATAGATGGACTAACGATTCGGACAAGCAAGGACATTGCGCTGTCGGTGCCTGCCAACTACAAGGAGTTTATCGGAGATCTTTCCGTGACGAGTGGTATGATCCATTTGGCCGGCGGGGGTAATGGTCTTACGGTAGATCTTGATGGTGCGTTGCCCTACCTTGTCACTACGCAGCTCAATCTGGAGGGTGAGGTGAAGATTTCTGGCGCCACGATGTATTTTGATACCGATGCGTCGCTGGAGCTAGGCGCACGCCAGCCGACGAACGCGACGCTTAAGAATGTAAAGTTTTACGCTACGCCGACAGGGCAGCGCTGGCGCGGATTGACTTTTGGGTCTGGAGTTAATGTGACGAGCCGCATGGAGGGGTGCGAAGTGAAAGGGGCGCGTATAGGGGTGTCGCTCTACTCGGATAATGTGTTTACGATAAAGAATTGCGATTTTAATGGGAATGACGTGGCTGTGCAAATCATGCGAAATACGGCTTGGAACGCCGCGAGCATAGCGAGTAACAACACGGTGCCGGGCGGGACGACAGGGATTAACAGAGCTTCTGGAGGCGTTGCGGGCGGCCCGGAGGCTCGGCTACCCCGCTAGGGGATGCACGTTCGCATGAGATTTAGATTTAAAGAAAGCGTGGCTTGCGTAATGGAGCACACGCTTTTTTTGTATTTTTGCGGTGTGTATACAAAGCGTTTTGGACGGACGTGAATAGGTTGGCAAAGTACGTAACGATAGCAGTATCTGTAGGGGTTGTGTGTTTCTTGCTGTGGTATTTCAGCGAGATAGTGTGGTATATCATTATTTCCGCGGTGCTTTCCATTATCGGGAAGCCGCTTGTGCAGCAGCTGACGCGTATTGCGGTAGGAGGGTTTGCTGTGCCTCGGTGGCTTGCTGCGGGCGTAACGCTTCTGGTGATATGGGGCGTTTTCCTGCTATTTTTCTTTACCTTGATTCCGCTCGTTTCATCGCAGTTCTACGATTTGCGGAACGTGGATTTCCCCATTGTAATGGATTCTTTCAGCGGTCAAATAGATAGGATAGATGCCTTCATTAAGGAGAAGATGCCGTCGGTTGCGTCGGGCTTTTCGATTCGAGATGAGCTCGTGTCGTACTTTGGTCGCATCGTCAACGTGGCGTCGTTTAGGTCATTCTTTGCTTCGACGGCTTCTTTCATTTCCAATTTAGTGGTAGCGCTGTTCTCAGTGTCATTCATTACGTTTTTCTTCCTTAAGGAGGATGGGCTGTTCGAGCGTGGCTTTTCGTTCTTTTTCCCGCAGCGTCGCAGGGAATCGGTGCATAACGCGATGACGAGCGTAAATAGGCTACTAATAAGGTACTTTTTAGGTATTCTTTTGCAGAGTATTGTTATCTTTCTGCTAACCGCATTCGGCTTGTGGGCGTGCGGGTTGCCGATGCAGACCTCGTTTGCTATTGGGGCTGTGTCAGGGATTTTGAATGTTATCCCTTACGTTGGGGCCGTCATCGCATTTGTTTTGGCGGTCGCCATCGTAGTGGTGCTATCGGTATCGAAGGTGTTAACAGTGGGTATTGGCACCGTGCTGCTACTGGTAGGTGTCGTGTTTTTAGTGGTGCGGTTGATCGATAATGTCTTTTTGCAGCCGGTAATCTTCGCCAGTAGCGCGAAGGCGCATCCGCTGGAGATTTTTTTAGTGCTGCTGATGGCTGGGTATTTGGCAGGGGTTGTGGGGATGCTGTTGGCGATTCCAGCGTACACAGTGCTTCGCGTATTCGCAAAAGAGTTTTTCAACAATTTGGAACAGGTGCGTAGGCTGACGGCGAAGATGTAAGCGTTGGCAACATGTAGTGAAATTCTAAAGAGGAGGATAAAAGGCAATGGAGGGAAAGGTAAGGAGCTGGTTTCGCGCTGTTGCCATCGTTCTGGTTGCGTTCACTGTGGCTTCCGTGCCGGCGGTTGGTCAGGAGGTGAAAAAGAGCGTGCCGAATATTTTCACGCCCAATGGGGATGGTATTAATGACCGGATTACCCTTGAGAGTAAGGAAACCATGGTGTTCGTGGTATATAACCGCGAGGGGGGCGTGGTGTTTCGAGCGGAGGGCAGGCAGATAATATTTGATGGCCTGAACGAGCGAGGGCAAAAGATATCTGATGGCATATACTACTACATTCTCAAGGATCCGGCGGATGGCTACGCGTCGAATAAAGGTTTTATTTACCTTTCGACAGATAAAAATACAGGGGGGGAAAGAGGGGAGTAGGTGTGGGGTGAAGGGTGTCGATTCGTTGTTGAGGAGTGAAAATAGAAGAGCGCAAGGATGGAAATTTCTTATAATTGGTTGAGGCAGTATGTGCCGTTGGATTGCGATGCGGAGACTGTAGGCCAGATATTGACGTCAATAGGCCTTGAGGTGGAATCTTTGACGCCGCGTGGGGCGGTGCCCGGGGAATTAAAAGGACTGATTGTCGGAGAGGTACAGGCGTGCGAAAGGATTCCCAATACGGATCATCTCCATGTGACGATGGTAAACGTGGGCAAGGGAAGCCCGCTGCGTATAGTTTGCGGAGCACCAAACGTGCGAGAGAGATTAAAAGTTGTAGTTGCGCCGGTTGGCGTAACGCTATATAATCAGGGGGCGCCCCTGGTCATTAAACGCGCGAAGATTCGTGGGGTAGAGTCGGAAGGGATGCTTTGCGCTGAGGATGAGATTGGGGTGGGGACATCGCATGAGGGCATAATAGAGCTTGATGATCGGGCGAAGGTGGGTTCGCCGGTGGCACTCCAATACCCTGCGCTGTGCGACTACATTTTTAGCATTGGCGTTACGGCGAACCGTGCGGATGCGCTTTCCCATTACGGCGTGGCGCGCGACTTGGCGGCATATTTCAACCAAAAAGTTCCGACAAAGGCAATCCTTCCCGAGATTTCGATTCAGCTGGGCGCGAAGAGCGCTACGCAGGTAGAGCTAGGGGAGATAGATACGGCAGGGTGCGTACGGTACTCAGGATTGACCATTCGAGGGGTAGAGGTGAAGGCATCGCCGGAATGGGTGGCGGAACGTTTGCGATCGGTTGGGCTTACGCCGATATGCAACGTGGTTGATGTGACAAATCTGGTGATGCTCGAGCTTGGGCAGCCGCTGCATGCGTTCGATTTAGGCGCATTCCCAACGAGACGTGTGAGCGTGGGCTTTCCACCGGCGGGCACACCGCTCGAGACGCTGGATGGCCAGGTGCGGACGTTCGGAGGAGAAGATTTGGCGGTGTGCCATGGGAGCACGCCCGTTTGCATTGCGGGTATTTTTGGTGGGAAGGCTTCGGGTATAACCGCGCGCACCACAGAAATTTTCCTCGAAAGCGCTGTTTTTAATCCTGTAATGGTGCGCAAGTCGTCACGGCGCTTCGCTTTGCAAACGGATGCCTCGTACCGTTTTGAACGGGGCGTGGATCCGGCATTCACCGTTGTGGCGTTGAAGCGGGCCGCATCGTTAATTATGGAAATAGCTGGCGGGCGTATTGATGGGGATATAATTGACTTTTACCCGCGCCCATTGGAGCATGAACCAATTGTTTTTGATTCGCAGCGGGCGTACTCTTTGATGGGCATTACGCTTTCGCGCCGCGAGTTGGAAACGCTATTCGAGGGGCTAGGAATTGACTATAGGCCCATCGGTGCGGGTAAGTATGAGCTTAAGGTGCCGTACTACCGTGTCGATGTGACGCGTATGGAGGATGTGACTGAAGATATATTGCGGCTGTACGGTTACGATCGAGTTCCCGTTTCGAGCAAGATGAGCATTGCGCTCGACCAGGAGATGCGTCCTGCGGTCACAATGTATGAGAAAGCGGTGCGGCTGATGCTGGTGGGTGCTGGATTCAGCGAGATTATGTGCAATTCGTTGACTAGCAGTAAGAACTTTGGTGAAGAGGTTAGCTACGAAGGTTTTCCCCTCGTGCGGATTTTGAATCCTCGTAGCATGGATTTCGATGCGCTACGGCCAACGCTGCTACTTGGAGGTTTAGAGGCGATTGCTCGTAATACTAGCCATCAACGTTCGAGCCTGCAGCTCTGCGAGTTTGGCCATTGCTACCACAGCAGTCTATCTAAAACCCTATCGGGGGGCGATCCTTTGGATGCTTACGTGGAGCAAAGCCGTCTGGGCCTCTGGCTAACAGGCTATAGGCGGGAGGATTCGTGGAATGAGGGTAGAGAACCCTACGATATATACCACTTAAAGGGGTACTGTGAGGCCATTCTCAGCGAGGCTGGGGTGGAGCTGCGCGATGCGCGTTACGAGAGGTCGGCGCTAGCGTTTCTGTCGAATGCCGCGACGATATCGCTTGCCGGACGCGAGGGGTGGCTTTGCCGTTTCGGCGAGGTGGATGAGGGTCTGTTGAAGAGTTTTTCCATTAAGCAGCCTGTGTTCTACGCGGAGATGTCGTGGGAGGTGCTGCTGTCCATTTGGGAAGCCAAGAAGGTGCGTAATGTAGAGCTCCCGCAATTCCCAGAGGTGCGTCGCGATTTGGCGTTAATATTGCCGGAATCGGTTACATTCGGCCAGGTGGAGGAGGTAGCGCTGCGTGTGGCGGGTGGTGTGCTTAAGCGTATGAGCCTTTTCGATGTTTACGAGGGTAATAATATTCCAAAGGGAATGCGCTCGTACGCGGTTAAATTTATTCTGCAGGATGAGCATTCGACGCTGGATGATATCGCGATTGAGCAGTGTATGCAGCGTCTCATAACGGCACTGACTGAATCGCTGGGCGCCACGTTGAGGGGTTGAGTTTACTTTAGAGGCCATGTGGCTCGCGTAGGTGGCGACATCTAAGGGCGGCAGGGGGCGTCTTGCGAACGAATGGCGCATGAGACGGAGATGTGTCAGTTTACGGTAATAGCGTTGCTGGCATTATTGTGGGTGTCCTTCTAATGCTGCTGCGCGTACGCTTCACGTACGAATTGCTCTTTTGCTCCGTCAAGTACCCATTGCTCCATATTCGCATTTTTCACGGTATCGGTGAGGTACTTTTCAATCATTAGGCCCGCCACGGGGGCAGCCCAACGTCCTCCCCCCCCGGCATTCTCAATATATACAGCAATGGCGATTTTTGGATTATCCTTTGGGGCGAACGCAATGAACACGGAGTGGTCCTCCCCGTGGGGGTTCTGGGCCGTTCCCGTTTTGCCGCACACAGATAATCCGGGTACGTTGGCGCGCCAACCCGTACCGCCAGTCCATAATTCGGCGTTTACGGCTTCGTACATGCCATTTACTATTGGTGTGAATAGCGCGGAATCAATGCCGACATCGTGGCGTTGGGGAGGTGCAGGCTGAGAATTTTGGCCGATGCTTCGAACCACATGCGGGGTAAAATAGTAGCCTCGGTTCGCAATGATCGCTGCGAGGTTGGCCATTTGCAGCGGTGTGGTGCTAAGTTCTCCCTGCCCGATGGCTAATGAGATTATGGTTAGCGAGTTCCATCCCCCTTTATGAAAGTATTGGTTATAGAATTGTGCGCTTGGCACAATGCCAGCCAGCTCCCCGGGGAGGTCGATGCCGAGCCGTTGGTTGAACCCGAACCTTTTCACGCTTTGAGACCATAGCGTGAATGTGGAATCGATGGGGCCTTGCCGGCCGTAGTCGAGTATGTTGCGGAATACGTAGCAAAAATAGGTGTTGCATGACATTTTAATGGCATCCGTTAGGGTGCGGGGAAAAGGGTGGCTATGGCATCCCACGCCGCGTCCGATGGGATAACGCCCGTGGCACTCGTGCGATTCGTTGTTTTGCGCAACCCCCTTTTGTAGGGCGATTAATCCATTTACGACTTTAAAGGTTGACCCCGGGGGATAAAGCGCCATAATGGCACGATTGAATAGGGGTTTTCGCCTGTTACTATCCAGCGCGATGTAGTTACCTGAACGGGCTCTACCCACGAGAAGGTTGGGATCGTAACCTGGGGTCGATATGAGAGAAAGAATTTCTCCATTACTTGGGTCGATGGCGACAACGCTTCCTTGCCTGAATTCCATCAGCTTTTCACCGTACTCCTGCAGTTTGGCATCTAGGGAGAGGTGTAGGTCTTGGCCCGCGATGGCTATTGTATCATTTTTTCCGTTAGCGTACGCGCCTTTAATGCGATTGTGCACATCGACCATTTGTATCTTCACGCCCCGCCGCCCCCGGAGTACGGATTCATACGATTTTTCGATGCCGCTTATCCCGATGTAGTCCCCGGCGCGATAGTAGGGGTTATCGGCAATCATGCTAGGGGTAACCTCACCGATGTAACCGAGTAGGTGGGCAGCAATGGGACGGGGGTATCGACGTAACGAGCGTGCCTGCGCGTAAAAGCCAGGGAATTGAAAAAGATATTCCTGAAGCTTACCGTAGGTTTCAGGCGAGAGCTGTTTTACAACCGGTGATTCCTTGTAGTAGGAGTAGCGTTTAGCCTCGTCGAGCGCTACGCGAATTTGGTCGTTGGTGAGGTTAAGCAGTTCGGCCATCAGCGTAGTATCAAAGCTGCGCACCTGCATGGGCACGACCACGAGGTCGTACGCAGCGATATTGTATACAAGCATGTCGCCTTTGCGGTCGTAAATTATCCCGCGCGCCGGGTACTGAATGGTGCGGCGAAGCACATTGTTATCCGCGGATAGCTTGTAGGAATCGTCGTAGACTTGTATTCTAAAAAGCTGGGCGGCGATGACGAGCAAAGATATGAGCATAATGCCCATCACCACGATATATCGGTTGCTCGAGGAGGAGGGGATACTCATATGCGTTGTCGGCGGTTCGAGGGCGAAGTCACTATGGCTAGTGCAATTATTAGAAGGGTACCAGTGAATAGGATGTTGCACAGCATGCGAAGCAACATGTATCCCATTTCGTTAAAGGTTGCCGCGGCCAAAAGGTAGAGCGTGATGTGGTGAATGCTAACGCCAATCAGCACGTATTGCGCCATGCGGGATTTTCCAAGGGTTTTGATGGAGGGCAGCACAGAAATTTTACTGTTGTCCTTTTCAAGGTAACGGTGCAGTAGGTAGGGTCGCAGGAAGGCGAGAACGGTGTTGGCCGTTGCATGTAATCCTAAAGAGGAAGAAAATAGATCTACGACTAGTCCCTGCGTAAAGGCGAGGGGAAGGGCTACCATTGGAGAGATGTCAACGGGCAGCAGCAGTATGAAGAGGATGTACACGTAGGCGGTTAGGAATCCGAAGAGTTCGATGTTGTCGAAGAGCAGTACCTGCATTGCAAGTAGGCCGAAAAAAAGTAGTAAAAATTGCCAAATTCTATCGCCCATTGGATTCAGATACGCTTATAAGGGAATCGATTTCTTGCCGGAAGGCTTTGTTGAACACCGTGACGTACCGCATACGATTAAAATTCGTGGCTAAACGTATGCGAATCGTGTTAAAATCAGCACCTGTCGTCTCCACCTTTTCAACGTAGCCGATGAGCATGCCGTACGGAAAAATGTTGGAGTACCCACTTGTGACGACAGAATCGCCCGGCTGTGGTGATACGTGATGGGGGATATCGTGGAGTAGCGCTGTCGTATAGGTTTTTCCGTCCCATGAGACGGAACCGGCATCCCCGCTTTTTGGCAGCAACGCGGAGATTTTAAGATCGGTATTAAGCAAGGAAACAACCTCCGCGTAGCGTTTGGATGTAGCTACTACAATGCCGGCGACCGCGCCGTTGGAGTAGACGGGCATTTGGGGCGTTATCCCATTGAGCTCTCCCCCCTCAATGATGAAGAAGTTGTGCTGCTTGGCTATCGAGTTGCTTACGATTCTAGCCGAAATATATTCTCCCCAACGGTTGTAAACGGTGTCACGCATCTGCTGCACGGAGTCGCTGCGTCGCAGCATATACCTTTTGGCAAGCTCGTTACGTAGCTGAAAATTTTCATCGGCCAAGCGCTCGTTGGTCTCAACGAGGCCGATATAGTCAGAGATTACGCGGAACTTCGCCTCGATTGCTGCTTCGTATCGCCTCAGGGCGTAACCGGCTTGAGCCCTCTGGTAGGTATTGTATCCGTACAGAAGATATAGTCCAACCGCTAGTAGAAGTAAAAACACAAGTACGTGCTTATACCGAGAGAGAAAACGCAGTAACGAGTGCATACTCCTTCCTCATGCATTCTTATCGAATGAGATATGGGCACTTCTCCTTTCCATCCACCCGTTTAAGCGCAATGCCAGTGCCCCGCGCCACCGCGTGCAACGGATCTTCCGCCACGATGAACTTAATTTTTATTCGGTCCTGCAGACGCTTGTCGAGGCCGCGTAGCAGTGCGCCTCCCCCCGTGAGGTAGATTCCGCGGTGCACAATGTCCGCGTACAGCTCCGGTGGGGTTTGCTCTAGCACGCTGATAATTGCGCTTTCAATCTTGCTAAGCGATTTCTCGAGGCAATGCGCGATCTCTTGGTAGTTCACAGGCACCTCTACCGGGAGATTGCTCATGAGGTTGGGCCCGTGCACCACGAAGTCTTCCGGCGGGTTTTCCAGGTCGGCCAGCGCGGCGCCCACGGCTATTTTTATGTCCTCAGCCGTGCGTTCGCCAATTTTTATATTATGCTGGCGTCGCATGTAGGCTTGAATATCTGCCGTAAAGCCGTCGCCGGCGATTCTTTCACTCATGTTGCAGGCGATGCCGCCGAGCGTTATCACGGCGATTTCTGTGGTCCCCCCACCGATGTCCACAACCATACTTCCGTTGGGTTCGTCGACATCGATTCCGATTCCCAGGGCTGCGGCCATGGGTTCATATATCATGTACACGTCTCGGCCATCGGCCTGCTCGGCGCTGTCGCGCACGGCGCGCAGCTCTACCTCCGTGCTCCCGCTGGGGACGCATACCACCATGCGTAGCGCGGGTGAGAACAGGTGTTTACGCTTGTTGATAAGGCGAATCATGCCGCGCATCATCTGCTCGCAAGCGTCGAAGTCCGCTATCACCCCATCGCGGAGCGGTCGGATTGTTTGAATGTGCTCGTGCGTTTTGCCCTGCATTGCGCGCGCCTCCCTCCCGATGGCGATTAGCTTGTTGTCCGTGCGATCGATGGCCACTATGGAAGGCTCATCCACGACTACTTTGTCATTGTGGATGATTATGGTATTCGCCGTGCCAAGGTCTATTGCGAGTTCTTGGGTAAAAAGTGAGAATAAGCCCATTGTGAGTTCGGGTAAATATTTTTAGTGCTTAAAATGGCGGTAGCCCGTAGTGTACATTGCCACGCCCAAACGGTTGGCCGCCCCTATCGATTCCTCATCACGAATCGATCCACCGGGTTGTATGATGGCGGTAATGCCCGCCCTCGCGGCTTCTTCTACTGAGTCCGAGAAAGGGAAATACGCGTCTGATGCTAGCACTGCGCCCTCGAGCGAGTGTCCGTATGCTTTTGCTTTCTCTATTGCGTGTTTCACGGCGCTCACGCGGCTCGTCTCGCCCGCGCCAACCCCTATGAGTTGCCCACGCTTGAAAATTATTATTGCATTGCTCTTGCAATGTTTTACCGCACGGTTAGCGTACTGTAAATCCAGGAGTTGGTGCTTATCTGCTTTTGCGTCTGTTACGCACAGCTCCTCGATATCAACGTCAACCTTTTCGTCCCTATCCTGAATTAGAAAGCCATTTAGTGCCGAGCGTATTGTGACGTGGTCGAGTTCTGCCGAGCCGCGTTTCAACAGGATCCTATTCTTGCGGCGTTCCAGGATGTCTAATGCATCCGGGGCATAGTCGGGCGCTAGGCAGACCTCGAAGAAGATGGAATCCATGCGCGCTGCGGTTTCCGAATCTATCGGCGCGTTGCTGAGGATCACTCCTCCGAATGCCGATTGGGGATCCCCGGCCAATGCCTTCTCCCAAGCCTTGGGTAGCGTTTCCGCCGTGGCGAGCCCGCAGGGCGTGCCGTGCTTTACAATCGTCATTGTCGGTATTGGAAACTCATCGATGAGTCCTACTCCGCTATCCAAATCGAGTAGGTTGTTGTACGAAAGTTCTTTCCCGTGCAGCTTGGTGAACATTGCTGCCAAATCGCCTATGAAGGCGCCCTTCTGATGGGGGTTCTCGCCGTAGCGGGTAGCGGTTTGCCCATTTAGCAGCGCGGCGCTGAGCCGGCGCGATGCCTTTGCCAGCCCTTCGCTTTCGTCGAAGTATGCTGCTATACTCGCGTCGTAGGAGCAAGTCAATTTGAAAGCTTCTGCAGCCCATGCGCGCCGCTGCGTTCGGGTTGTGGTGCCTTTACCTGTTTTCAGCAGCTCTAGTAGCCTGTCGTACTGCTGCCTTGACGATACTACCAGAACATCCTCGTAGTTCTTGGCTGCCGCGCGTAGCAGTGAAACCCCGCCGATGTCAATTTTTTCAACGAGTTCCTCTTCACTGCCGCCTTTCGCCAGCGTTTCGCTGAATGGATACAAATCGACCACCACGAGGTCAATCATTGGTATGTTGTACTCTTTCACGTCGCGGGTGCTCTCGGCAGCCCCACGGCGCGCTAGAATTCCCCCGAATATCAGGGGATGGAGCGTCTTCACACGCCCTCCTAAAATCGATGGGTACCCAGTGAGATCCTCCACCTTCCCTGCATCGATTCCATTGGATTTTAGGTATTCCCACGTGCCTCCCGTTGAAAGAATCGTTACGTCGTATGCGGCCAATTGCTGCACTAGGGGCAGTAGCCCCTCCTTGCTGTACACTGAAATTAGCGCCGTGCCTATTCGCTTCTCTTCTTGAGCCATGGCTAATACCCACCAAAAACAAACAATAACTACCCTCTAAACCCCTGTTTACTTAGCGCGAATTTCGTGTTTTTTACGCAAAACAGCAAATTCGCAGCGCATCATTTTCAACGGCTAGGGGTGCGTACTCAGGGGCATCATGCACGCATATTCTTTCGACGTGCGCCGCATGAATTCGCGCGGTGGGTGGGGAGGTTTTCTGAGGGTTAAGCGTGCTGTGGTAGCGTCTATCGGGTGATTAGGGACGTATGGGCTTAACGCGTGAGGGGGGGAGGCGCAGGGTGATACGCGGAAAGCGGACTAGCGTAGGCGTTGCATCTATTGGCTTGCCTGCCTCGCCCTTTTGTGCGGTTGGTTTAGTCACTATTTCTGTGCTTTGATGAAGCGAGAAGGGGGTGTAGGCGTTAAAACCCCCCACCCCCATCTTACTTAACGCAGTGAAACAAAGCGCGCCAACAGGAAAATTAT
>JABCPG020000007.1 GCA_013333195.2 Bacteroidia bacterium | reverse complement strand
GGCCCATCCACGAGCACATCGATGTAGGGGAGGGCTTGCGCCAGGGCGGGTGATTTCAAAATCGACTCGATGGTGTACCCCGTGTAGCACCATATATTATTTGGCTTGGCGTCGCGTTTGAGGCGCTTTAGCAGGGCCACTAGGCCTGAAGGATTGTAGAAGGGATCGCCGCCGCTGATGGTAATACCATCGAGCAGATGGTTCGCGTTAATTTCCGCGATGATATCGTGCAGGCGCGCCTCGTTGAGCAGTTCTCCCGCCGTGCCGCTCCAGCTCGACGGATTATGGCAGCCCGGGCATTGATGGGCGCACCCGGCGAGGTAAATGGAGTAGCGCAGACCCTCGCCATCCGCGTTTGTCTCGGAGTACGTGCGTAGAATATGAACGTTGAACGCGTCGATGGGAGAGCTTTCCTCCTGCGATGCCGTGGGCAGTCTAGGCATTACGTATGCTTAATTCTATCCCGTTCTTCGGCTTGCTTCGCGGAGTTCCAGCCGTCCAGCGTCCCCGTGAGATACCCTGTGATGCGACGTAGCCGTGCGATCTGGTCGCTCGCGCATACGGGGCACTTGTCGTAGATAACGCCCTTGTAGCCGCACTGCTTGCACGTGTCGACCGGGTGGTTTATCGAGCCGTAACCAACGCCTGCCTGATGCATCGCCCGAACTATCTTCAGGATCACGCGCACGTTCTTCTTCGCCTCCCCGTCGAGCTCTACGTATGTGATGTGGCCCCCAAGGGTCAGCGCGTGGAAGGGCGCTTCCTTCGCTATTTTCTCTTCGATGCTTATGGGTTCGGCAACGTCGATGTGGAATGAATTGACGTAGTAGTCCCTGTCGTTTACTCCTGCTATAATCCCAAAGCGTTTCCGATCAAGTTTTGTGAAACGTCCCGACAGCCCTTCTGCAGGGGTCGCAAGAATCGCGTAGTTGAGCGAGTAGCGCTTCTTGTATTCCGCCGCCACTGCGTTCATGCGCTCTAGCGCCTCGTGGAGCGTATTCCAAGCCTTCTCGCAGTGGCCATGCCCCGCGCCGTAGAGCGCCATCATGGCGTTATGCCCTCCGATGAACCCAATCCCCAGCGTCCCCTGGCGTAGAATATCGCCCACCTCCTGGTTGGGTTGCACCCTGTGCCCGCCTTTCCACACATCGTTGCCCAGCATGAATGGGAATTGCATGGCAAACGCGGTGCGCTGGAACTGGTAGCGTTCGTAGAGTTGATCCGCGGCGAGACGGCACATCTCTTCTAGCGCGTTGAGGAATAGGTGTTTCGCCTCCTCCTCGATGCGGTCCTTCGTGCCATCGTAGTAGCGGGTCTCCGCCTGCTGGCGTGCTATGATGGCCAGCCGTGGCATATTTATAGAGGTGAACGACAGGTTGCCGCGCCCAATGGAGGTGCGTGGCCCATTAACGTTCTCATACACGCGCGTGCGGCACCCCATCGTGGCCACCTCGTGGAAGTAGCGCTTGGGGTCGTCTGCCCGCCATGCCTCATCGTGGTTAAAGGGGGAATCGAGAAAAACGAAGTTCGGGAAGAGGGCCGTGGCCGTCGTCTTGCACGCCTCCACGAGCAGGTCGAAATTCGGCGTCGTGTAGGTGAGTTTACCCGCCAGCGCCTCTTCGAAGTGGCTTAGCGCGTGTTGGTAATCCTCCTCCGAGTAGTTTACCCCATCTTTCACTTTGAAAATCTGAATCGGGAAGATAGGGACTTCCCCATGCCCAAGCCCCTCCTCCGTGGTCCTGAGAAGCTCTCTGATGAGCATACGCCCTGCGTACGAGGTGTCCGTGCCGTAGTTAATGGAGCTGAACACTACCTGGTTGCCGCCGCGCGAATGCATGGTATTCAGGTTGTGGATAAAGCCTTCCATCGCCTGGTGCGTATCTCTACTTGTCGAGCGTATGGCGCGGGAGAGGATGATATGCAAATCTTCGGTGGTGGCGCAAAGCCCAAGCCCGTCGGCTATCCCATGGAGCTGCTCCAGCGTCGCAGGGCTGTCGATGAGCTCGGGGGCTTTCTCCACAATTTGCTTGTGAGCCTTCTCGTACAACGAATCATCGCTTTCGCAGCGCGTGGCGAAGCAGTGATGCAGCTCCATTAGCCGAGCCAAATGCTTGTAGAACGTCTTGCGCACCCCATCAGCCATGAAAAAATCGAATGCGGGGATGGACTGCCCGCCATGCTGCTCGTTCTGGTTGGTTTGAAAGATGATGGTGGCTAGAGTCGCGTAGCTTTGGATGCTTTGCGGCGTGCGCACGCTTCCATTCTTTGTTTGGAACCCACGGTCGAAAAGATCTTTGAGGTCGTACTGCACGCACGTGTGGTCTTACTCGAGTAGTAGTCCAAATCGTGGATGTGGATGTCTCCATTCGCGTGCGCTCGCGCGTAGCGTGGCGAAAGTAGATATTTCGCCGCGTAGTCCTTCGCGTGCTCCCCCGCGAAGGTCATCATTTGGCCCGCGGGGGTGTGCGACGACATGTTCGCGTTGCTGTGGTTTATATCGTTGACCTCTACCTGCACGATGCTATCCATAATCTGTTTCAGCGGCGTGCGCTTCTCCCGCTCCACTGTGCGTTTCTCGCGGTACAGCTCGAACTGCTTCGCGATGAATGGATTCCTAGGCACTAGACCGTTCTCCACCTTATTCTGTATCGCCTCTGTCGTTAGGATTCGCTTCTCCTCAATCTCACGCTCCACTTCGCGCGCAATGCTCGCGGCCACGTCGGGCTGGAATTTTACTTTCGCGGCGCGGTACGCCTTTTCAATGCCGGAGCGTATCTTGTCCGGGTTGAATTCCTCGATAGAGCCATCGCGCTTGGCAACCATACAGCCTTTTCGTGATGGTGCCCCATCTGCCTCGCGGGAAGGCGCGTTGGGTATATCCTGGTCTACGCTAACTTGTAATTTTGTTAACTCGTTGGTTGCCATCCTGTTATATATATTGTTAGTGTGGGGTTGCGAAGCCGCATGACCGTCTCCGCCTTCACAAAGATAAATATCGCGCGTTTGATTGGGAAATTTCCCGGCGCGCTAAAAATCAAAACCTCGAGCTAGCCTCGTCTATGTTTTGTAATGTCAGATATTTACGATTGGTAAATTTTTTTGCACCGTATCCCCGACTCTTCCTTAGCTCCATTTGCTAAACATTACTTGATTTATTGCGTTCTACGATCGGTAGCTTTAAGAATAGTTCTAGATTGCGTTAATTGATTAAAACTAGAAACCATTATGAAAAGTAAGGAGTGTTGCGATTCGAAATTCGAGCAGGGCTGCTCTGGGGAAGTGCCTGAAACCCGCGCCGCTAGATTACCGCTGATCGGGGAGGAGGCCCCAGATTTTACGGCGAAAACAACCACCGGCTGGCTCACCCTCTCGGAGTATGGGAAGGATAGCTGGGTTATCCTATTTTCCCATCCCGCCGACTTCACCCCCGTCTGTACCACTGAGCTGAGTGGGTTTGCCGTGCGTAAGGCTGAGTTTACGAAGCTGAACGCAAAGCTATTGGGGCTGAGCGTCGACAGCATTTCTGCCCACCTCGGATGGGTGCAGAATGTGAAGCAGAAAACCGGTGTCTATTTCGACTTCCCCATCATTGCCGACATGAAGATGGAGGTCGCGAAAATGTATGGGATGATCCAGGGTGAAACCTCGGTCGCGGCGGTGCGTGCCGTTTTCTTCATCGATCCTGCCCGCAAGGTGCGGTTGATAATGTACTACCCGCTTAACGTGGGGCGTAACATGGACGAAATCCTCCGCTGCCTAAAGGCCCTACAGACGGTCGATCAGTATAGCGTCGCCACGCCTCTAGATTGGCAGCCGGGCGATGAGGTTATCCTGCACAGCCCGGAAACGTTGGAAGGCGTTGAGCGGAGAATGGCCGGGCCGCAGGATGGGGTTGTCGACTTCTACCTTGCCAAGAAAAAGCTGTAGCGCGCGGCACGCGCAGCCCCATTGCAGCTTCTGCGTCTTGACCGTTCACGCCGATGCGAAGCTACAGTGGGGGATTGCTCGTGGTACGGGAATGCCCCCCGGGTGGTGCGCGGTGCGTCTTTTGGGTTCGTATGACCCGTTTGGGCACGCTCCATCGATGCGGAGAGAAGTATTTATTCTACAGCTCCGTGCCGATTCCCCATCATGAAAGCGCGGGGTTTCCCTGCGGCCACCCCCCGCGTGGCCGTTGTT
>JABCPG020000006.1 GCA_013333195.2 Bacteroidia bacterium | reverse complement strand
GTCTCGATTTGCGAAGCTCGTAGCCCCTGTAAGTCAACAAAAGCCAAGCCCGTAAAGACCGAAAAAAGGAACATTCTTCGGCTTAGTTCTGCCCCTTCATCCTGCGACGGGAATGCCAAGAGCTTTGACACATCGCCCTTACTCAGAAAACGAGGTTTGCGTTCCACGGCTTCATACTTCACCTCTTCAAACGGATTGAAGCGTATCGTCCCCTGGCTGACGGCTCGATACATCAATCGACTCAACCAACAGAGATGGCTATTTATCGTTGCAGGGGCATAACCCTCCCTCTTCAGATAGAAGCGATAATCCTCAAAGAACTCAATCGTAAGAGCCGACAAGAGGACATCCTGCTCACTGCGACTGCGTACAAAAGAGTTAAGCAGTCTATCGGCGTACCGATTGTTTCTATACGTCCCCGCACTACTGCATTCTCGTTGGGCTTTGAGTTCTTCCGCACTAAGAGCCGGCAGGGTCGTTGGAGTTTTCCCGACATCCTGCAAATAGTTCTTCAGCAACTCGGCACTCACTGCTCCATACTTGTTCAGTTGCCCAAAATTAGTGGAGCAAAAAATGTAGCAGAAAATGACCTTCTGGCGAATACCTAACACCACCTATAGGTATTCATCGGTAGTCGGTGTAAACGAGAAAAGCCGCTGTAGAAGCTTGCTCTACAACGACTTTTCCTTGATTTGAAGCCTTATTTGAATACCTTGTGGAAACTCCCAATAAGATCTCCCGCGGAGAGGGGGGGATTCGAACCCCCGGTACCGGTTACCCAGTACGACAGTTTAGCAAACTGTTGGTTTCAGCCACTCACCCACCTCTCCTCAGGCTTTGCCCGCTGCGCGTTGCGCAGCTCCACCCGCAATCCGAGCGCAAAGATAATGCTTCATCGCGAATTTGCCAAATGGGCAATTTGCCGAATGGCTCTACGCTCCTCCCATGGAGCCAGCCACGGCCAGCGATTCCCAGCGGTTCTCCCCTGTCGGGGCGGAATCGCGGGGAATCGCACGCATCGTGCGGTGCCTATGGCCCTTAGTAGTTGTCCTTCGCCGGCTCAAAGTATGCTTGCGGATGCAGGCACGCGGGGCACGCCTTAGGTGCTTTTTTACCGCGGTACAAGAAACCGCAGTTGCGGCATTGCCATACGATCTCCTCATCGCGCTCAAAGAAATTGCCTGCCTCGATGCGGGAGAGTAGCTTGCGGTAGCGAGCCTCGTGCATAGCCTCTACCTCCGAAATCTTTTCGAAGGCTGTGGCGATCTCCTCGAAACCCTCCTCCCGGGCTATTTTCGCCGCGTTGGGATACAGCATGGTATGCTCCTCGTTCTCCCCGGCCGCGGCGGCCTTCAGGTTGTCAACCGTGTTGCTAATAATACCCGCGGGGTAGCTGCTGGTGATCTCCACCATGCCCCCCTCTAAAAATTTGAAAAAGCGCTTCGCGTGTTCCTTCTCCTGCGCTGCGGTTTCTGCAAAAATGGCGCTAATTTGCTTGTATCCCTCCTTGTCGGCCACGCTGGAAAAGTAGCTATAGCGCTGAAAGGCTTGCGACTCCCCGGCGAATGATGCCAGGAGGCACTGTTCCGTTCTGGTCCCCTTTACTGACTTACCCATAGTTTTGTATCCCCTCATTATTGGTTACTCATCGCGAATATAGCCAATAATTGGGATTTTCAGGTTTATGGGTGGTCAAGAATGGGGATGCGCAAGGGGGGCGTTACTGGAATAGGTAGGAGAGCGAAATGCCCCCGTTGTAGTTGCTACGGGTCACGGAGGCGCGGTTGCTTATGTTTACGAACCCCCAGTCGAAATAGCCGCTGAGCTGCACGCCTGCAACGCGCACGCCGAGATGCGCGCCTAGACTAAAGTCGTAGCGTTTGTACTCGTCGGCCCCGTCGCCCCAGCCTATGGCCACGGATTTTTCCCTGTCGGCGCGGGTCCATCCGAATAGCCCCACACCGATTGTGGGGCCTACTCCCGCGAACAGCCCTGTGCCCGCGAGCCCGAGGGAGTAGTTTATTTTGATGGGGAATTCGAGGTAGTATAGCTCCTGGGTGATTCTGCTGGTTTGCGCTGCCGTGGTGGCGGTGATGTCTGGTTCTACCTTTTCTACCACATCGGGAAGCACCATGCTATAGCGGTACCCTTTGCGTGTGAATAGCGCGTCGAGTTCAAATTCCATTCCCACCACGGGCAGCTGCACGAGTAGCTCTCCGCCCGCGTGGAATCCGATGAGATGGAGGTTCTTGGCCCTGACGGTTCGTTCCGTTTCTTTCACGTAGTGCGAGGGGAAGTTTATCCCGACCTTTGGGCCGCCGCTCACCTGCGCCCGCGCGTTGCCGCCGAGATGCGCGAGGAGAAAAAGTATTAGGCCGATGGCTACTCTTTTCATGGTGTAAAATGTTGTGTTGTGACTACTGGGGGTCATTGGCATTTTTCAGACGCACGCTGGAAGATTTTTCTGATCGGAACGCGGGCGGTTGCCCAAACATGTATGCTAGCGATAGCCCAAAATTGCCGATGTGCCCCTCGTCGCTCGCGGTGAAGATGCCGATGAGCCCGTAGTCGACGTAAATCCCGAAGAATAGTGGAAGGCGCCCGAACCCCACGCCGGTATGGAAAGATAGTGCCACATCGAACCGCTTGAGGTCGTCGCCAATTTTGAAATTGCTGCTGCGTTTTGCGCCGCGCTCGATGCGCTCGAGCTGTCCCCATAGGGCCACGCTCGGCAGGAATCCCCCGCTTACGTAAACGCTCAGTGCGCCCAGAGGTGTGGTGAAGCCTAGTCGCAGCGGTATTTGTAGGGCGTAGAGTTGCAGCCGGGTATTGTAGTCCGAGGCGCTCGGGTTGTACCAATTCACATTTAGCGATGCGCCGCCCAGGAGCGCGAGCTGCGCCCCGCTCTCGATGTATAGCCCTGGGGCTGTGGCGAAGAAGTAGGCTATACTGGCCCCCGCGTGGAATCCCACGATGTTTGCCGTGCGGTTGGTGCGGTCGACAAAGGTGCTACGGAGGGTTGGGAATCCTACGCCGCCGCGTAGGCCGTAGGCGAGTTGCGCAGCGGCGCGGCCGTGCGGCATCAGGCTGGATACCAGCACCACTAGTAGCAAGCGGAGTATGACCTTTTTACCCATGGCCGCGAAGGTAACTACTTTTGCGCGAATTCCTTTTTGGAGGTGCTGCGGGTTGGATTTGCCTGCGTCGGGGCGGGCGTGCTGTGCGCTGGGAAAAGATTGCGCGCCATCGGTGAGGGTTTGCGTGCGCGCCATTCGTTAGGCTTCCATTTCTTCCGCTGCGCGGGGAGCGGTGAGAGCGCGCCGGAGGGTCTGCGTTGCCTATTGGTTAAGGGATGCGCAGGGGCAAGTGGCCGCTTCCCCGCTTGGGCGTTCACGGTTTTTGTTGGTTTTCGGATGATGGCGGTTAGCATGGGCGTTGCTGGGTAGGACGGTTGGAGGGCATCCAGGCTCTGTGCAGTGGGCGGTACAGGTATGGATGGAATTCGTACCTCCTTCGCATCAAAGTTGGTTTTCTCCCGAGAAAACCAACTTTGATGCCTTTTTGGTACCTCTTTGGTGCTAGGTGCGATCAGTGGGGTAGTATCGGCTTGAAGAGAGGCTGGGACACTCGGATGGTGGATGAAGTATTTACCTGTGGGTCAGTCGATTCCTCTTCTTTCCTGCTAGGCTAAGACGCAGGCGATGGCGTGGCGGCAGGGTTGAAAGTTTTGGTTGCGTTGATTAGACCCCATCCCTGTCATGCTTCAATCTAAATGGGTCTTCCCTTTGCTCATACCTATTTCCTTCGGGCTGGAGGGCCGCAATGCGAAGAAAAATACATGGGACATCTTATTACTGTAAATATTTTTTAATCGGTCCCAGGCTGTATTATCAGTAGGAAAGATGGGGGAAGGGGCGAGGGATGGGTGCAAAAGAATATGCTAAGCTCGCGTATCGATGAAAGTATTTTTAAGAAATACTTTGTATATTTGCTGGCGATAGGTGGGCGAGGGGGCGGTTGGTAATTATGGGAGTAATAAAGAGGAGGTTACTATGAGGAAAAGATTTCTACTATTAGCATTATTGCTGCTTGTGGCTCCGTGGCTACATGCGCGCGTAGTGCGGTTTGGGCAGTACGAGGTGCAGCCCGAACAGAACGTGCGGCCGTCTGCCGGTTGGACTCGAGGGGGAGGGGATACGCGCAGCAGCTTGCAGTTGGGTTTCCCCATAAACGGCAAGGTGAACGTTCTTGTGCAATTCAAGAAGACCCCTACGATGCGCGACTACGCGCGTCTGGAAGCCGCGGGAATAGTCCTTTCGGACTACGTGGGTGGGAATGCGTACTTTGCCCTGGTGCCCCCGGGCAAGCGGCCTTCGGATTTCCATGCGTTCGGCGCGACGTCGGTTATTCCGCTTCAGCCGGAGTGGAAGATGGCCACGCCGCTCGTGATGGGCGAGATTCCCGAGTGGGCGCAGCGAGGCGTGGGGATGGTTGAGGTGACGTTGCATTGGTTCGCCAATGTAGATGAGGCCTACGCGCGGAGCTTCGCGGTGGGACGTGGCTACGCTGTGGGGAGTAGCTCAGAGGCGCTGCGCGCCTTGACGCTCACGCTGCCGGCCGCGGAGGTGAAGGTGCTGGCCGCTGAGCCGTGGGTGCAGCATGTGGCGCTGGTGGATCCGCCCTACGAGTTGCAGAATTATGGGGGGCAGGTGCTAGGCGCGGCCACGGTGGCCATGCAGTCGGTAGAGCTCGGAGGGCGTGGCCTTACCGGCAAAGGGGTGAGCGTAGGGTTGTGGGACGGCAATATTGAGCGCCATGTTGACTACGGTGACCGTGCGCACGTTTTGGAGTTCGAAACCTCGGTGGCTGAGTCCGGCGGGCATGGTATGCACACGGCGGGTACGATTATCGGGGCTGGGGTTCTCGATCCCAGGGCGAGGGGCGTAGCGCCTAAGGCGGAGCTATACGCCTCTAATTTCAACACGGGGCGCAATGGGCTTTCTGAGGCCAAGGAGATGTTAGCCGTGAGCAAGGAGCATAACATTGCGCTTACGTCCAACTCGTACGGTGTAAATTTGGGTAGGCTATGCAAATTTTACAATATGCTTACCTACTCGATAATCTCCACGCCGATGCTCATCGACCAGTTGAGCAATAGGGTTCCCACGCTTACCCATTTCTACTCGGCGGGAAATTCGCAGGGTGATTGCGGTAAGGAATACGGTTCGAACTTTGCGCGGGCGAAGAACGTGGTGTACGTTGGAGCTGTGAATGGCACAGGGGTGATGTCTGACTTTAGCAGCTTCGGCCCGATGGATGATGGTCGTTTGACGCCGACCGTGTCGTCGAAGGGGGTGGATGTCTTCTCAACGGTGGGGGACAATGGGTATACCACCATGAGCGGCACCTCGATGGCGTGCCCCATGACGAGCGGTATGGCGACATTGCTCACGGAGCGTTACCACCAGCTGCATGGGGGTGCGAATGCGAATTCGGCCCTGCTGAAGGGACTCATGGCGAACACGGCTGACGATCGTGGAAATGCGGGGCCGGACTATAAGTATGGGTTCGGGATTGTCAACTTGGAATCGGCGTTGACGGCTCTGGAGAATGGTTGGTACCGCGAGGGGGTGGTCATGAATGGCACCTCCTCATTTGGGCATAAGATACAGGTGCCCGCGGGGGGCAAGCAGCTCCGCGTGATGCTGACGTGGATAGATCCCGTGGTGGTGAAGAACTACGCGTACGGCGAGCCGGCGCTGATAAACGACCTTGATTTGGCCGTTGAGGTCGGGGGTGAAACGGTGCTCCCGTGGATCCTCGACGCGAAGAACCCGGCGAACGAGGCGGTGCGCGGCGTGGATACGCTGAATAATATTGAGCAGGTGACGGTGGATAAGCCCGCGGCGGGTGAGGTCACGGTGAAAATCGGTGGCCATAGCAAGATTCGTGAAGGGCAGGAGCAGAAATACGTGCTGACGTGGTATTTCGACTACGGTAAGCCGGTTTTGCTACATCCGATAGGCGGAGAGGTATTTTCGACCGAGGAGACGCTGATGATTCGTGCGAATAACCTGAGCGAGAAGGTGCGCGTGGAGCTTTCGTACGATGATGGGAAGACCTACGAATATATAGGTGCAGCGAAGCGTCTATTCGCGCGGGGCATGCGGGTTCCTGAAGATGCGCAGATGACCACGAAGGCGCGCGTGCGCGTGACCGATTCGGAGGGGAATGTTCTGGTGTCGCCCCGCCCGTTCACGATAGCCCCTGCCCCTGAGGAGCTGAAGTATGAGGCGGAGGATTGCAACGTAGGCAGCTGGAAGTTGACGTGGAAGGCTGTGGAGAATGCAACGGGCTACGTGGTGCTGAAGGCGGATGTGCCGAGCGGCGACTGGACGAAGATTGGCGAGGTGAGCGCGCCGGAGTACAGCATCCCGGTTGAGGCGATAAGCGT
>JABCPG020000005.1 GCA_013333195.2 Bacteroidia bacterium | reverse complement strand
TGTAACCGCTGTACGATAACCCTTCTTGCCCAGCGCATCCCAATTCGTCACTCCCCAGCGCATCATTGCCGGAATCGTAGAGCATCTTTCCCAGCTCCTCTCGTCCACCCCCTCCCATTGCTGACGTAACTTCTTCAGTACCATTTGCCTCGTAAAGATCATCTACACCTTCCTCATTGCTAACCGTAGATCCATTTCCCTCGCTTGTAGAGGTTCGTTTTGCACGCTTAGCCCTCTTTTCCAATGACTTGACAACCTCCACCAGCACATACCCCAATGCAATGAGGATAATGCTAAAAAAATTCTTATCCATCACTATCACTCCTCAGCGTTAATTTCCAGTCCGTCCAATTTTATCAGCCCGCCATCGCTCATTTGTACGAGAAAGAGCTACCCCCTAAAAATTCACGCAGAATGGATGTCGGCGGAATACTTTCATCCTCGAGCGGAGCAAACACCTGCAAAAAGCGTTGTAAACGTACCGCCTCGCTATACTCTGGAACATTCGAGGGTACCTCATTAAGCAATGCATCCGCCCTGCTTTTTAACACGTTGAACTCGTACGGCAATGCGGAATTAAACATCAAATCGGCCTCTTCCTGGTAGGGGAATATGCTCTCTTCTTCTCCACGGCGCACGCTCTGCCAACGTTGAATCGTCTCCACCGCGCTATAACCCCTATACTTGTAGTCTCGAACCATTCTGCGAAGCAATCTATTATCGGAAGACGAAATGCGATTAAGTCCATCAAGCGATATCGACGTCAGCGCCGAAACGTACACCTTAAACTTTCTCTCAGGCGGTATGAGCGGCGTAAGCTTAGGATTTAGCGCATGGATCCCTTCAACAATCAGCACATCACGCGCACCGAGACGAAGCGTCGTACCATCATAAATACGCTTTCCCGCGCCGAAGTCAAACTTTGGCATTCGCACCACCTCACCCCGCATCAACGCCAGCAAATCTTCATTGAACTGCTTAACATCCAACGCCTCCAACGACTCAAAATTATATTCCCCATCAGCATCCCGAGGGGTCTTCTCTCTATCAACAAAATAGTTGTCTAGCTCTAACGTATGTGGCTGTAATCCACATACATATAGTTGTACAGCTAAACGCTTAGAAAATGTCGTTTTCCCCGATGACGAAGGGCCCGCCACAAGCACAACGCGCACCTCGTTCTCTCTCCCCTGTATGGCATCGGCAATCTGGCTCACTTTCTTCTCATGCAACGCCTCCGACACCTGCACTATCTCGCGCCCACGCCCGCTCCGTATCGCCACATTGATCATACCTGCATCCTCAAAGTCAAGAACGTCTAGCCAACGCTTAAACTCTTGAAATATATCGTACATCTTCGGTTGAAGTATCATAGGGGCAAGTACCTCAGGATCAGTACGCTGAGGCACACGGAGGAGAAATCCTGAAAAATACTTTAACACATCAAAAACCGAAAGATACCCAGTCGACGGCACCAACCCCTCAAAGTAGTAATCCCATACCCCCGAAAGCCTGTACAGCGTAGTGTAAAGCTTCGGCCGACTCTGAAGTAAACGAACCTTTTCGTCGTCACCCTGTAAACCGAAAAGCTGTATCGCCTCACTCGTCAGCACCTGGCGCGTCATAAAGGCCACATCTTTCTCCACTACTTCCCGCATCGCAACCGCCACCCGCTCCGCTAGCTCAATGGTGGATTCCCCCTCTAAACCTTTAATCCTACAAAAATAGCCATTTGACACAGAATGCTCTATCGAAAGCCGATAACCAACATTAAGGCTCCGCACCGCGTATTGCATCAGGAAAAACAGCGAATTCACGTACATCCTATGCCCGGCGGGATGCGTGATATCTATAAATTCTATCTGCTTCGGCTGAAATACCTTAAAACCCAAATCACGAAGCCTATTATTCACCATCGCGCCTAGAATCACCCTCTCGCTCTTGTAGCCAATTTCACGCATAATCTCTGTGAGCGACAGACCCTGAACCACATGGTAACGTGTACCCGTATTAACTACTATAATTTCTATCGTATTTTCCTGCATACTCTAACTCGCTTTACGCTGCAAGGTACAACTTTCCAAACTTACAGCTGAACAGTTACGCATAGTTTGTACCTTTACACCAGTAAAACTAACGATTTCTTACCATGTACCTAGTAAATCAACGCAGGAGCTTCACCCAAGTAGCCGCCTTCCTCTTAACTCTCTCTTTCGCCTTCGTATTCCAGCATCAAACCTACGCACAGTACGAAAGAAAAAATGTACGCTTCGGTGTCGTGTGCGAACTCCCCATTAATTCTAATACTGTAGAATCAACCAACTACGACCTTGAAGCCTTCAACACAGCCTACGGAAATTTTTGCGTTAAAGCATTTCATCTGAAAGATTTCTACGGAAAAGATAAACAGATCATGCAGTGGGCATCGCAATACAGTAGGAATAGAAAAATGTGGAAAAATCTTGACTCCACTGCAAAACTCATTCTGCAACAGTTAACTGTACTCGATGATCTTAACCCTGTCCACAGCGTCAACACCTCCTACAAAATGGTAGGAAAACGACACGTCTACTCCATTACATTTAAGAAAAGCACCGCGGGAGGAACATATATCGGTGAATGTATTGGCACCATAATTCCCGATAAATCATTGTATATCAAGGCCATACATTATATTCCTCAAGAAAATTTCGACGAGGAGGTACAAAAAATAGAGCTACACTTCTTCGAATCCTTAAAAATGAGATAGTCTAACTACCTCACCATCAGAAATAATGGGGCAGCGTGGCTACGCTCGCCCCATTATTTTAATACACTAATTCAGCGCAATATATTATATAAATCCCATTGCCTCGATGCATTTCGAGAAATTTTCTACTAAACCTAATCATCATCAATCTGTTACTTAACGATCCCCCGCACCCACCTTAACATATACCTAACAGCTGACTGTATGATACGCATCGAAGAGAACTTCTTAAAGCTAATTCCAAAGCTACCAGGGGTATACAAATACTTTGACGAAAGCAAACGAATTATATACATCGGCAAAGCAAAGAATCTACATAGCCGCGTTTCCTCCTACTTCGGCCACAAGGAGGACTTATCACCCAAAACAAGAGTTCTGGTGAGTAAAATTGTTTGGATGGACTACATCCTCGTGAATAATGAGGGGGAAGCCTTTCTGCTCGAGAATAATCTTATCAAAGAGAATCAACCGAAGTACAACATCCTTCTTAAAGACGACAAAACCTACCCCTGGGTCGTAATCACCAAAGAACCATACCCACGGGTATTCATCACCCGTCGTTTCAATAAAAACTTTGGGGAGTACTTCGGTCCCTTCACATCAAAGCACAACATTGATTACATGCTCAACGCAATTCACCGCATCGTGCCTTACCGCACCTGTAAGCTCGCGCTATCGAAGGATAAAATAGATGAAGGGTTGTTCTCCGTATGCCTCGAGTACCATATCCACAACTGCAAAGCCCCCTGCATCGGGAAGCAAACGCAGTCCGTGTACAATGAATCTATCGATCAGATCCGACACATCCTGAAGGGGGAAACTAAAATTCTAAGAAAGAGGATTACCGAAGAGATTGAGACCTGTTGCGAAAAGCTAGAATTTGAGAAGGCGGATGCCCTCAATAAACGTCTCGAGTATCTTAAGGAGTATGAGAGCAAGCAAATTATCGCTAACCCAAGTTTTGGTAATTTCGACGTGATCACAATTGCTGAATGGAAAAATCGCACCTCGACGAACTACATGCAGATTCGAAATGGTTTCGTGACCCTTTCCATTAACAGAGAAATTAAAAATCCTCTTGAGGAGGATTACTCTAACATGCTTGAGCAAACGCTCTTCAAAATGCAGACCAACTTCAATAGCCTAGCATCGCTCATCGTCACAAATGTAGAAAATGGTAGCATCCCGGGCAAAAGGATAGAATGCCCGCAGCGCGGAGAAAAGAAGAAACTCGTCGACTTAAGCATAATCAATTGCAGGGAACTAATCGAACAGTCAACATGCCGTCGATGCGCAGACCACAGCGCTACGCTTAAAAACCTTCAAACAATCCTCAATCTTAAGGTAACTCCCATACGCATCGAGTGCATCGACAACTCAAACATGATGGGCCAAAACGCAGTATCTGCGTGCGTGGTGTTCGTGGATGGAAAACCCGCAAAATCGGAATACAGAATCTATAATGTCAAAACCGTTCAGGGACCGAATGACTACGCCACAATGCGAGAGGTCATCACGCGACGATACGGGAAAATGGAACTTACACAGCTTCCAAACCTCTTGATTCTAGATGGGGGGAAGGGACAGCTACATATCGGCGTAGAAACCCTCAAGGAATTGAATCTCATTGATAAGCTGCCTATCGTTGCGCTGGCGGAAAAGCTGGAAGAAATCTACCTCCCGAACGACCCCTACCCCATTTACCTCGATAAGAGGAGCGATGAGCTAAAGCTTATGCAAAGCCTAAGGGACGAGGCACACCGATTTGGCATAACCCACTACAGGAAGAAACACCAAAAGGAGACTGAACATTCCGTTCTCAGCGAGCTAGATGGGATAGGGAAAGAAACCATTAAAACCATATATCGAGCGTACGGGAGTCTAGAAAACGTAAAAAGGGAAGGGCTAGACCCATTGATAAAACTGGTAGGCAGCAAGAAAGCCTCCATCGTTTGGAATTTTTTGGAGGGTATGGCAACGTCCCACGAATAAACTAGACATCCTATTATCCAAAAATCTTCTTCTCCACACATAAGCCCTTCCCAGCAATGGTCACATCGACCGGTGGATAGCACCAAGCTCCATCCTGAGCAATGCCATCCGCCCAACGCCGAACTCATGCACCCTTCTACCACCCACCGCCCCATAGCGAATCGCCACCCCCTGCCTCCATCAACCGCCCACCGAAGCATATGCGCACAAAGCGGAAAAACCAAACTCTTGGAACTAAAGTGACGGAATTACCACCTCTAAAACATCAGCACCACTATACCGCTAGAAACGCGTCGTTCCCATGCAGAAAAACGTAACTCCACCAAACCCTGCCCAATGGGGACCTCCGCGCACTCAAACCCAATACCCCAATTCGTGTTTCACGTGAAACGCAACCACCAACCAGCATCAAAATTACCCGGCACTCCTCGCAAGGAAAGCCATGCAGCTCCCCACGGTGAACGCACCGCGCAGAAGTTTCACGTGAAACGCAGCAACACGCATTCCGGAAAATCACATCAACTGCACTTTAAAGATGGGTGTCTCAACCCCTGCGGGAAGAAGGAAACCAACCTTGCAACCAGAGAAGAAAGCCACCCAACACGGGTCGCACGCTTAATGTTCCACATGAAACACCATAACGAACAAGCAAGAAAATAGTATCCTTCCACCTCAAAAATAAAGGGCATTCGCACGGTTCAAACAGCCAAGGAGAATCTACACCCAAGCACGTCACACGAAATAAATTACCTCCCCTGCCGTAGTATTTGCGTTCCACGTGGAACACTCAATATCATCAAACAGGAGTTATTGCTAGTGTATAGAAATAAATTCAAACCGCATAAACTGAAGGATAAAAGGCGTTCCGCACAATTAAAAAATAATTCACACAACCGCAACTGCAAATGGTAAAGCTAAACGCTGTACACAGAACTATCGCGCAGTAAATAAATAAAACCTAAAACGCAAAATACCAAAGTCAGCACGCACCTAAGCTAAAAACACTCTATAATTCCATAAAAACTCAATTTAGGTAATTAGGCGCAAGCAACAATGTGAACACCACACAAAGTGGTCGACAGGCACACCCCAAGCAACTAGCCATTTGAAAAACAACCACGCGAAGCCCCAATTTTCCGCGGAACGCAAAAAAGTAGCTAAGTAGAACAACAAAGAAATGAACATGTAAAGAGAAATCACCGCGCAGAAAAAAGCAACCATTCTCTAAAAAAGTAAAGAGAATCAGCTAAAGCGAATCAAGGCCCACCAGCACTTCCAGCAAAAACGTTGACCAACCTGAAGAATAAATATGTATCGTCACCACAGACTCGCTTCCCCTACCCTATCAAGCGAATGGTGCAATTCCGCTAAAATAAATCGCACGCTCTCCCTAAAGAATCAACAAAGTGGCATGAGGTAAAAATGAAGCCCCAAGCAGTAAACGCACAATCGCACACCCACATTCGTTCAACAAACAATCAAGCAGCACCACACGTAAAGGGAAATAAATATAAATACTCGCGGAAAAGAAGGAATTACAAATACAACAAAGACTCACCGGCTAGAAGTCATCGAAAATTGAGCGCTGCTTAAACATAGGCTGACGCCCAAAATGCTCGTACGCCAACGCGGTAACCTCTCGCCCGCGGGGAGTACGTTTCAAAAAACCCTCTTTAATCAAGTAGGGTTCGTAGACATCTTCAACCGTACCCGCATCCTCCCCTACAGCCGTCGCAATCGTATTTAGCCCAACGGGGCCACCCGCAAATTTATCGATAATGGTAAGAAGAATTTTACGATCCATCAAATCAAGGCCCAAACAGTCGATACTCAACGAATCCAACGAGTACTGCGCAATGGGTAAATCGATATCGCCACTCCCCTCAACCTGCGCAAAATCTCTCACCCTGCGCAGTAGCGCATTCGCGATCCTCGGTGTGCCCCTACTTCTTCGCGCTATCTCCTGCGCAGCCCCATCATCGATTTTCACATTAAGAATAGTTGATGAGCGCCGCACAATCGATGCAATAACGTCAGTTTCATAGTACTCTAGAAGGAAGTTAATTCCAAAGCGCGCCCTCAAGGGGGCAGTAAGCAAGCCGCTCCGCGTGGTGGCTCCCACAAGGGTGAACGGATTAAGACCCAACTGGATACTACGCGCGGAGGGACCCTTATCAATAATGATGTCGATGCTGAAATCCTCCATGGCAGAGTATAGATACTCCTCCACCACGGGAGAAAGGCGATGGATTTCATCGATGAAAAGGACATCCCCTACCGCGAGGTTCGTGAGAATGCCAGCCAAATCCCCAGGCTTATCAATAGCGGGGCCGCTCGTCATTTTGATACCTACGCCAAGCTCGTTGGCAACTATTTGGGCCAGCGTGGTCTTTCCTAACCCGGGAGGCCCATGGAACAGCACATGGTCCAACGGCTCGCCTCGCTCCTTCGCCGCAAGAACGTAAACGCGCAAATTTTTTAGAATCTTCTCCTGCCCTGCAAAATCGTTAAATTGACGAGGACGGATTTGGCCATCGGATTCTTCAATAATCCCCTCCTGCCTATAATTTTCGTCCCTTTGCGATGACTGCCCCTTATGTTCCTTCATCCTCTCCCTGACTATTATATTTTTAATTAAATTTCATAAAAAGGGTTAGTTATGATAGTGATATTCTATTAACTGTGTTAAATAGCCTAAAAGGCGTTTATAACCGTTTTCTATTTTAGGGCGTATTTCACATAAAAAACGGTGATTTTCGGTGAGTTTTATAGAAAATGTGTATTCATTTTACGTGAAATACGGTTAATTGCAAATTCACTTACATATCCATTAGAAGTCTTTTTGGGGCGAATATCTTGTTGAAAAGTTGCGCGAAAAAGTAAATTCTTTTGCTTGCTTCTTACGTAGAATTTCCCAATCGGTTCGACGTTCTTAAATTCCAAATAAACTTTTTGTTTGTTATTGCGAGTTATTAACAATGCCATTGACAGCTTTTCGCGTGGTGTATTAACAGCCCTTGCCATCTCCCTTTTAGCTCTACTGTTTTACCCTTTTGAGGAAGCAGAATTGTTCTCCATGCTGATTCCATAATTCGTTGAGCTTCGCTTGCGCAAGGGGAAGGCTTGTGTAGTAGGCAATGTAAACTTGGTAGAATTCATTTTCTCTACGAATTTTTGGGTCTTTAAAGCCCATACTTAGAAGCTCTCTAATCTGTTTTTGCGCATTTTCACTGCTTCTGAAGCTTCCAGCCACGATGTAGTAGGTAATGCTATTCTCTACAGGTTGCAGGGCATTGCGTTGGTGTAGCGTGCTGTCAACGAGGGTGAGTGCAGCTTGGGTCGTGGAGGGGGCTACTACAGAGTCGATAGCCTTCGTGGGTGTGGTGATTGGCATGGCCGAAGCATTGGTGGGAGGGGTGCTAGAGGCGGTGTGCATGTTTGACCCCTTGTTCCAGGGCCATAGGGATATGATGTAGGGCCAATCGAGGAACTGGTAAGCGGCATACCCGCCTGCGCAGGCCAGGGTTAGCGCAATTGGAATAACTATTGCGTAGCGTTTCCTTTTTATATTTTTTTTGCTCTTCGTATGTAATATTTTACTTGGTAGGGGTAATGGGGTAAGCCCATAGTAAATTGTGGCGAGCTCATCTTGGGGTAAGGGGGCGAAGGTGAGAGAATCGCCAGAATTGCTGAGCGAGCCGAGGCCATCGAAATATATGGTTTCTTTCGAGGCCAGTCGTGCTTCGACCGTTGATACCCATTCCTGCACGCAGCATTCGGCATCGTGCGCGCTGGCGCCAAAGGTATTAGCAATGTAGCTAGCCATAGCACCATCATCGAATGTTCTTTGCGAATCGAAGAGGATGGTGTAGGAAGGGGGGAAAATGGTGTTACTGTCTGTTTCTACATACGCTGGGTTGTATACGCGGTGAAAGCTTCCCACTCCCGGGATGGCTACGAAAGCGTTTTGCCTAAGAATTTCCTTGATGTGCTGTTCTATGTGCATTTCGGAATGGTTGATTTCCCCTACGCGAAGTTACCAATTTTTGCGCTCGTAGCTATGGGGGCGATGCCGTACGCTGAGGGGTGCAGCCTTACTGTACCTGTGAGCGCGCTGTGCGGCTAATGTTGTAGCCAATCAAACGGGTTCTCTGGAATTGTTACATGCTATTAAATATTTTTATTACAGAATTTTAGCACGTGAGGCGCACGTATTGTGTGGCTGTTTTTAGCCTACTACCCTCTGGTAGGAAGGCCGTCCAACATTCAATGTTTTGCGAGAGCCAGCTTTCCGGCATTCGGATGGCAGCACTGTTGCAGTTGGATTCTACGTGTACGCTTTGCGTGAACCACGCTTTACTTTTTGTATTTCTAGCTGCGAATAGTATTATTCTATTTATTTGTACTACTATTCGTTCCCATGAAATAACTATTATGCCATTATTCGATTTTATGAGCAGCCCTGTTGGGAGGTTAGCATTTCCATCCGTGAGTCGAAGGTTTTCCATTTGGATGGAGTTCCCCATTCCATCTCGTGGAAAGCAGTCGTGGAGCGCCTGGCTGAATGCCATTTGGTAGCTTCCGACCGCGCGACCGTTGGGTTTATTTCCTCTGCTATACCCAAGAGCAAGGAGGGATTTTAGCTTGGGTAGGAATAGGTTTAGTTGCTCCACCCTTCCCCTCTGCCTTTGTTGCTTCAACGTTTTGGCGTCGTGGTACGTTTTTGGCCAACCCCGCGTAAGGATTCTTTCCTTGACTACGTACTTTATTTCTTGGCCACGTGGATTCCAGGAGGGCCGCTGCAATTTATAGTGTCCCATATTTACTGTAAAATCGTTGATTTTCACTGATGCTGCAAAATTATAGCTGCTGGCTCTATGTCGGCGCAATGCGTGTCGGTACTTGGCTCTCATTGTGTGGCATAATGGAGGTAAAGAGCATTCAATGAGGGACACAATTCGCATCAAAGTTGGTTTTTCCCGAAGAAAACCAACTTTGATGCGAATTTGGTGCCTATTAGATAGGATATAAGTAGTAGGTTTGCTGGGATAGGATGGTGCGGAACTACAGGGATGGATGCTTTAAGAGAATTGCCACTCGAAATATTTTTGCGTAATATTTAATATTTTTTCATTTTACGGTAGAATGGTGCATCATTTGATGATGAGGCATTGCTATTTTATTTTCTACGCATGGCATTGTGAATCTATTTGGGTGGCGCCGAAAAAAAGAACTTACTTCGCGCTCCACGCTAAAGTTTCTGTTGAGTTGTCGACAAAAAGGTTATTTTGCAATCAATCGGTTAGGAAGAAAGGGAAAGGAAGATAATGCGAATTATAGTGGCTGGAATTGGGGAGGTGGGTACACATTTAGCAACGATGCTTTCGGACGCGAAGCATGACGTTGTGGCGATAGATCCTGAGGAGAGCAATTTGCAGCAGCTGCATGAGGTGGCAGATGTGGTGACGCTTCAGGGGTCGGTGACCTCTCCCACCACGCTAAAATCTGCGCACGTGGAAAAAACAGACCTATTTGTAGCGGTGGCGCACGCGGAGGAGACCAATATTATCGGCGCGATGCTGGCGAAACGTATGGGGACTAAACAGGTTGTGGCGCGCATTGACAACAATGAGTATCTGTCATTAAAGAATCAAGCCTTGTTTAGGGAAATGGGTATCGATTCGCTGATTTACCCTGAAAAATTGGCGTCGCAAACCATAATCAGTATGCTTGGCGAGATGGGGGGGCGGGAATACATTGATTTCTCTGATGGGAAGTTGGTATTGACCTCCTTCCGTATAACGTCGGATATGGGTCTTTGCGGCATGTCGCTAAAGCGGGTGGATAAGTCGTTCGGTGAGTTGGCGTTTCGGGTGGTAGCGTTGCTTCGGGACATGGATACGCATATACCGAATGGGGATTGCGAGTTGCAGAATGGGGATGTGGTGTACGTTATCGCCAACCAAAAGGGTGTGGATGCATGGCGTAAACGTGTGGTTGGGTCGTTGCAGCAGGTAGAGCGTCTGATGGTGGTGGGGGGGAGCCGTATGGGTGCCCGCACGTGTTTGGATTTGGAGGATCGGGTGAAGTCCATAAAACTGATAGAGAGCAACGCGGAAAAATGTAAGCAGCTGGAACCTTTTTTTACCAGAACGTTGTTGCTGCATGGGGATGGGCGCGACGTGAAATTTTTGCAGAGTGAAGGGCTTGATAGCGTGGATGCTTTTGTGGCCGTGACGGGAAATTCGGAGACGAACATCCTGATGGGCATGGCGGCTAAGCAGCTGGGGGTAAGGCAAATAATAGCGGAGGTAGAAAATCTGGAGTATATGAATTTGGCTATGCGCATGGGTATAGATAATGTGGTGAATAAAAAGCTCGTGGCGGCGGCGCGTATATATAGATACACGCTGGGTGGAGATATTACGCATATGCGATGCCTTATGGGGACAGATGCAGAGGTGCTGGAGCTGGTGGCGCAGCCGCGGGCGGCTGTAACCAGGGGCCGTCTTAAGGATTTAAATTTTCCGCGGGGGGCTATTGTGGGGGGGATAGTGCATGATGGGAAATCGCTGATAGCCACGGGGGAAACTGTGGTTGAGGCTGGCGATCGTGCTGTGGTTTTTGCGCAGAGCAGCGCGTTGGAGCGTGTAACGAGATATTTTAGCGAGCGCTAGGCGATGGATGCTGCTGGCAGCGCGCGGGCTATCCCTGACGGAGAGAATATTTGATGCGTGCCTGCCCACCGTAAAGCGTTGAAAGGTATGTATGTTTCACTATCACATTGTACTACTGATGAGTGTTAATATGTATGCTGTGAATCTCACGAACACCATTTTTTCTTAATTGGTGGATAGGCGTTCGCGGCGTGTTTTGGTGTGGGTGGTTTCCTGCTGAAAGGTGCAGCGCGCTTTGTAGCGTACGCGAAGGATTAAAAAATAATGCATACCTTTAGCGCGTGGAAGCGTGAGGAGCGAGGGGAAAATTCGAGACGTTGTTCGTTGCATAAAAATATAGGGGTGTAGTATGGCGCGGGTTATATCAATCATTAACAACAAGGGGGGGACAGGTAAAACCACTACTACCATAAATTTGGGCGCTGCGTTGGCTGCTAAGCGGAAAAGGGTGCTCTTGCTAGACATGGATAGCCAATGCAACCTATCATCGGCCCTTGGTGTAGCCAATGCGGAGCAGCACGCGGGCCTTTTATGCGATGGGACCAGCTCGATTAAAGAGGCGGCGCGAAGGGTCGAGAAAATGTGGATAGTACCCTCTACGCCATTGCTGCTTACCTACGAGCAGCAGCTCAACAATGAGCCGGGGAGGGAGTTCCTCATTAAAGAGCATTTAGAGCCGGTGCAAAATGATTTTGACTACGTGTTGATTGACTGCCCCCCGAGCCTAGGGACGCTTTCGGTGGCTTCCCTGGTGGCCGCAGATCGGTACATTGTGCCGATGCAGGCTGAAAATTTTGCTTTCATAGGGCTTGATAGGATATTGCAGACGGCGAAAAAGGTGCGAATGCGGATGAACGCAAAGCTGGAGTTGGGGGGAATACTTTTCGTGAAATTCGATCCGCGCACTAACTTCAGCAAGGCGGTGATAAAGAGTCTGTCCGAGAATGAGTTGACGGTGAATAGATTATATGAAACGTATATACGTCAGGATATTTCACTGATGGAGTGCGGAGCATTTCATCAGTCGATACTAGAGTACGCGCCGAAGAGCCGGGGCGCGGAGGATTATAGGGCGTTGGCGAAAGAAATTGAGAGGCAGGGAAATGGCTAAGAAGCGTCAGACAATTAGGGATATACAAACCGCGTTGCAATCGCAGACGGTGCATTTTAGCGATACGAAAAATGCGGAGTCGCAGCAGTTCTTAGGGGGCGATAGCGGTATCGCCATTAGTGAAGAGTCTGTGGAGAAATTACGAATGCTCGCGAGCTACCAGCGTTGTAAGCCGGAGGAGTTGCTGCAGATGGCGCTCGATGATTTTTTTGCATTAAAGCGTCGGCAGCTGGATGCGGCGCAGAGGGAGCAAGAGGAGGGAAGGTCGGAGTAGGCTCGGTGAGAAGGAAAAAATATGTTTGCAAGAAAGGGTGTGTTGGTATGGGTTGCGGCTATTGCTTTGGCGATGCGCTGCACGGTATGCTGGGGGCAGGATGTAGAAAGCATTTTAGCCGCGAGCGCCCGAGCCATGGGTGATGCGTCGAGTATGAAGAGTTGGTATATGGAGCAAGTGGCGAAAACATTTTTCATGTCGATCCCCATCACGACGTACGTAGAGACAGGAAAGGCATACTACCTCAAGGTGAAGGCTCCTTTTGTGGGGTGGATGATCGAATGCGCGAGGGACACGGGGGGATGGAAGGCTAGCGGGAAAGAGGGAAAAATGGTTGTGAAACCTATGAAGCGCAGCGCGGTAGATAGCGCGCTAAATCAACCTTTTCCTTTTGGAATACCCGCTTGGGAAGCTGGGAAAGCGCGCTTGCTGGGCGAAGAAAAATATGGGGATGAGCAGTGCTGGGTAGTCAAGTTGGGGGAGGATAAAGAAACAATATATCTATCAAAAGATACCGGGTTGCTGCGCGGGTTGGTGAATGAAGATAATTTGAAAGTAACGTTTTTGGACTACCGTAAGGTGTCCGGCGTAATGGTTCCTTTCAAGATGAAGTTCAAGCAAGGCATTGCGACGGTCACGATGAAAGCGGAGAAGATACTCATAAATGAGCCGATTGATGCGCGTTTGTTTGAAGCCCCTCGGTAGTTGGGTATCCTGAGTTGTGTGAATCGGTTGGCTTGGGAAAAGTACGGCTACCCTACCGGAGGCCCATTCGGAAAGAATCGTTGGGGCTTAGCCCCCTTCAGGGCGTTAGCTTTGCAGGGCACGCTTTTTAAGCTTCACTTAGGCTAGTTACCCTCCGGGAGCTGGCGGTAGGTGGTTGCGTTGTCGGGTTCGCACACCGTGAGGTCGGTGTTGTCCGGTTTGCGGTCGAGAGTTTGAATTCCGAGATAAAATTTAAGCAATTCGAAAAGATCGCTGGTGGAGGTGGGTTGCTGTATATGCCCGTGGCGCTTGAAGGTAGAGTCGACGCTTTGGCTATGCCAAATGAATAGGGGGACATCCACGCCTTTTTTGCTCCAGTGATGTAGGAAATGCCCGTTGATGCGCGATTGGCCGTGGTCGGAGAGGTAGATAACGATGGAAGGTGAATCTTCCAGCCGGTGATAAATTTCCCCGATGATGTAGTCGGTGTACAGCACGCTGTTAAGGTAATCGGCGAGTTCCTGATCAGTAAGCGTAAAGCGAGCAAACTGCTTTGGGAAACGATCATGGGCTGGGGTGTGGCTGCCGGCCAGATGGATGAATATCAGTCTTTTGGGACTGTCATCGTGTAGCGCGGAGTCGAGAAATGGGAGTAGCACCCCGTCGTGTTGGTAGGTGGGGAGCATCCAGTGCTGCCGTTTGGAGAACCCGGCGATTATGCCGTTTTCAGAATCGTGAACCCCATATTTTCCTTGGTTGGAGATCCAGTAGGTGGTCCAGATATTGGATAGATTGGCCAGATGGATGACGTTGTTGGCCATATCGCGTGGATTGAAGGAGGTGCTGGGCAGCGCGGAGCAGAGCATGGGGGGGATGGCGTAGAGAGTATGGGGCGCGCAGGCGACGGCGCTGTCGTAGATGAGTAGGTTATCGATTTGCGCGTCGATAATGGGTGTGGTAGCGTATTGCTGGCCGTAAAGGGAAAGGGCATCGCGCCGGGCGCTTTCGCCGAGGATGACTACTACGTTGCGAGTGCTGTTGGGGAGTACAGTTGGTGCCTGGATTGTAGAGCTATATTTTTGCACCTGCCGCAAACGGATTTGTATATTTATACCCTCGTTCACGGCGGCAAAAAAGTAGAGGGGCGTGGTATGCCAAACCCTTTCGGCTGTCCTTGAGTCCCTATGGAGTAGGCTCAGGATGGGGCAACCGATGAGCGTGATGCAAAGGGTGAGGGTAAGGGTTATGAATCCCACTCGTTTAACTATCTCTCTGCGCTTGGCGGCGCGGATTACCCGATGGCCCCAGACGAGAAGTGTGCAGGCTATTATAAAAAAGCTTAGGGCGACCCCCACGTAGGGCATTATGGCGGGCGCCATGGTGCGTATTTCTCCTGGTGATGTGTGCGTGAGCGCGAGGAATTCCGATACGGTGAAATCGCTTTGCCATAGGTAGAGACATGCTGTGAGTAGTCCCATGTTTACGGAGACCAGCGCTAAAAACAGGAAGGCAATCACTTTGGCGAGAATGGTGCGTAGATAGTACGCAAGGAGAAGGAAGGCGGAAAAAGAGAGGAGGAAGCTGATGGCGGCGCGCGGACGAAACCAACGGAAAGAGGCGAAGTTTAGGAATTCGGGGACGAGCCAAAGCAATGCAGCGGCTAGCAGAAATAGAGGTACTCTAATCCCATTCTCGGCAAAAAAGGAACGGATTTGAATGGCGAATCGTTTAATCATGGGTAGAAGGTTAATAGGCGCGAGAGGGAGGAATGGAGGAACTTGCGATTGTTCCGCAACGTGCGTCCAGACGTAAGGGCTGGAGGACCCATGGCCGGTACGCGCTGTACCGCGGGTTCTGTAGTGCTGTTCGTCATGATGCCGAGTTGCTCAGTTTGCAGAGAGCTTGAATGCGCATATGCGACCTTTTATGGGGTGAGTTAGTGAATCCTACTTTGGATTGTACTTGGCGTTGCCCAAGATTTGCTGCGCGTTGGTGCTGAAATATAGGCGTTCAATGGGGGTGGAGCGATTCGCATTGCAATAACTCTCGATGATGCGGTATCCTAGCCAGGCAGCGGCTCGGCCGGGAGAATCGTTGCCAAAGGCACGTGTGAATGGGGCTGGACCTGTGAATTGATTGATGATTAAAGGGTTTGTATCAAAAAGAACATTTTTTTCGGAAAGGTATTGCCACATGTTGGCTTCGTTCTTTTCGAGCCATGCGATTTCCTCCTTGGAGAAGCCTAGGACTACGCTTTCCGCGAGTTTTGGGAGGGCCTGCCGCGCGATGTAGAGCAGTTTTCCCTGGTAGAGCATGAAATCGAGAACCGTGCGCAAGCTGACGGAGGGGGTATACATTTCGTCCAGCCATCCGATGATGGCAGCGGGTGCAACGCGGGCTGGAGACATATTCCTACGGATGTACTGCGGGACCTGTAGCTTTTCGTAGTAGGAGCTATTCTGCCCGAGAAAGCAGTCGAGGGCGATGCCGAGCATGGAGGTATCCATCATGCAGGGAGCATTAAAGCCCCCATTGATGAAGTATATGCGCGGGATATCGATGGATGGCATGTGGCTATGAAGCCATGCAAAACCTTCTTCGAGAGGTTTTGCGGGTTCGCTACCGACGGGAAAGGCGTACTCGATGGAATCCTGGAGTGACTGCATGGAGGAATCGGCCGCGAAGGCGTTGAGATAAGCGGCGAAGCGCTCTGAGCCTTCAAAGTGTAAAAGCCTACACCAAAGCGTACCGAAGGCGCTGTCGGTGGCCATGATCCCCTCGCCTCCCCCTTCACGCATAAGTAGGTGGTCGAGCCGCGCGAGACGAAGCGTTTCGCGCCATTGGCTGGGGGGAACGTCTCTACGGCACGCGGTGAAAGGGTTCAAAAGTAGCAGCAATGCGAGCGCTGCTAAAACTTTTTTTAGTTGAATACGTTTAGCAGGGTGGAGGGTGTGGCGTAGGCTTTGGGGGATGTTCGTGGGAACAGGGAACGGTAGATGCATGGTGTTCATTTAAAAGTTAACTAGTTGTATGACAGATATGGAGATTGCGCACGGCGCAAAGATGAAACCGATTACAGAGATAGCGGAGAGGCTTGGCATTGCTGGTGATGATATAATTCAGTACGGCAAATATAAGGCAAAAATCCCGTTGCGTTTTTTGGATTCCAAGAAGTTGCGGAAGGCAAAGCTCATACTAGTGTCGGCGATATCGCCGACACCCGCCGGGGAGGGCAAGACGACGGTGTCAATAGGGCTTTCGCAGGCGATGAATCAGCTGGGGAAGAAGACAACGGTGGTTCTTCGCGAACCTTCGCTGGGTCCGGTGTTTGGCGTTAAAGGCGGAGCAACGGGCGGTGGCTACTCGCAGGTGCTGCCGATGGAGGATATAAATCTCCATTTCACTGGTGATTTTTCAGCCATAGAGAAGGCGCATAATCTGCTGGCGGCGCTTATCGACAATAATATCCAAAGCACGACCCGTTCATTGGGAATAGATCCCCGCACGGTGAGCTGGAAACGGGTTATGGATATGAATGATCGTTCGCTACGGCATGTGATTGTAGGGCTTGGGGGCACGGGGTCAGGAATACCACGCGAAACGGGTTTTGACATTACTGCCGCTTCCGAGATTATGGCAATCCTCTGCCTCGCGGAGAGTATAAGCGATTTAAAGCAACGGCTTGGTAATATATTTGTGGGATTTACCTACGATAAGAATCCGGTGTACGCGCGGGATTTGCACGCGGAGGGCGCCATGGCCGCGCTGCTCAAAGATGCGATACTCCCCAACCTGGTGCAGACAATAGAGAATACACCGGCAATAATCCATGGGGGGCCATTCGCCAATATAGCGCAAGGGACGAACTCTGTGATTGCTACGAAGATGGCGATGTCGCATAGCGATTTTGTGGTGACGGAGGCTGGTTTTGGCTTCGACCTAGGGGCTGAAAAGTTCATGGATATAAAGTGTAAGTCGGCAGGCCTACGCCCGGATGCGGTGGTGCTAGTGGCCACGGTGCGGGCGTTGAAGTACCATGGGGGTGCGTCGCTAAAGGAGCTTTCGACCTCTAATGTTCCTGCGTTGAAAAAAGGGATTTCGAACCTGCAAAAGCATGTGGAGAACATGGGGCTTTTCGGTATTTGCCCGGTGGTGGCGATGAATCGTTTCACGAGCGATACCGAGGAGGAGCTGCAGGTTATCCGCGAGACGTGCGCCGAGCTGGGCGTGCCGGTGGAGGTGGTGAATGTGTGGGGAGAAGGTGGCAAGGGCGCGCTGAAGCTCGGGGAGTTGGTGGTCAATGTGGCTGAGCATTGCACCAGCGAGTTCACGCCCCTCTACGATTGGGAGTGGACGCCGGAGAAGAAGATAGAGACGATAGCTACGCAGGTGTATGGCGCGGTGCATATCGATTACACAGCGGCAGCCAAGAAGGATTTGAAGACGGTGTATGAGCTTGGGTTAGACAAGTTGCCGGTGTGTATGGCCAAGACGCAAAAGTCGTTGTCGGACAACCCAAAGCTGCTCGGGAGGCCGAAGGATTTCGTGGTGACGGTACGGAGTATAGAGATTGCGGCAGGGGCTGGCTTTATAATTCCTATTACGGGGGAAATTATGCGGATGCCCGGTCTGCCAGAGATACCATCGTCTGAAAAAATTGATATTGACGATGATGGTAATATAACGGGGCTATTTTAGCTGCTGCTAGCCTGGCGGCATACGAAGGGGGGCGCATGTTCTCGTGCTCTCCCCTTCCTATTTTGAGGAAGCTATGGGGAAGAGTATCACGATTCAGCCGGGCGTGCTGAGCGGGACGTTGCGGGTGCCGGATTCGAAGAGCGAACAGCTCCGCGCTGTGCTGCTGGGCTCGGTGGCGATTGGGGTTACGTATTTGGACTTTTCTGGACTATGCGCAGATACGTTGGCGGTGGTGAAGGCGGTTGCGCGTTGCGGCGTGGATGTGCGTAGCGAGCCAGGAGGTAAAATTGAGATACGGGGTGGAAGGTGGCGCTGCGCAGGAGGGTTATCTGCTGGGGAATCGGGCTTTGCGCTACGGACGATACCCTTTTTGGCGGGGTTTCAAGGGTTGACCGGGAGTATACGTAAGGAAGGTTCGCTGGTCGGTCGGCCGCAACGCGGGCTACGCGAATCGATGGATGCAGTGCGTATGCTGCATTCTACGGAGGGAGATACGCTGAAATTTGGGTATGTCCTGCCGAAACCGCCCTACTCTTTTACGCTCCCACCATTGGAGTCATCGCAACCGCTCTCGGGGGTGCTGATGGCGGCGCCGCTTCTAGGGCGGGAGGTGCGCGTGGGGGTGGAGAAAGTTCCGAGTGGCGGGTATGTAGAGATGACGGTGGCGATGATGGCGAGTTTCGGCGTGGAGGTGCAACGGCGCGTGCGCAATATTTTTGTTGTGCCATCGGGCGCGACGTACCGTGCGCATGGCGACATGGCGGTGCATGGGGATTGGAGCGCGGCAGCAGTTTTTATCGCTGCGGCGGCCTACGGAGGGTGCGTGAGGCTAGTAAATTTGCAGCGGGATTCGTTGCAGCCGGATAGCCTTATACGGTTGGCATTGGAGCGCGCCGGGGTGTGCTATTCCTGGGATGCGGGAGGAGTGTTGACAATTAGCGGGAGCGGAGCAAGACCGCGAAGCTTCGTTTTCGATGCTGGGGATTGCCCGGATTTAATTCCTGCGCTCGTGCTGCTGGCGTCGAAGGCTGATGGGGAGAGCAGGATAGGCGGTGCGCAACGGTTGAGGGGTAAGGAGAGCGATAGAGCGGCTGCGCTCGTTGAGGGGTTTACAAAGCTAGGAGGTAGGGTGAGATTGGAGGGTGACGAGCTAGTCGTGGAGGGGGTGAACTCTCTGCGTGGAGGTGGTGAAGTGTCGGCCTATGGAGATCATCGTATCGCAATGGTACTCGGAGCTGCGGGAATGCTAAGCGATCGGGGGGTGCGGATCGGGGGTTGTGAGGCGGTGGAGAAATCCTACCCAGATTTCTGGAAAGATTTGCAAGCACTGGTAAGGAGAGGTTAGTTTGATGGCGTGGTGGTTAGCCGTACCGCTGGAGGGAAAGGTAAATTTATGTAAGTCTTTTTGGATAGGTGGCATGTAGGAGTGCAGGTAAAGATGGAGGCAAGAGAGATACGTCCGCACGTTGGACTATACGGAAGGGCAAATGTTGGGAAGAGTGCTCTGCTCAACGCGATGGTGAGGCAACAGGTTTCTATCGTAAGCGAGCAAGCTGGCACTACGACAGATCCGGTGCGCAAAACGGTTGAGGTGAAGGGTGCAGGCCCAGTGGTTTTCGTTGACACGGCTGGATTTTGCGATTTATCAGCGTTGGCAGCGGAACGTCGATCCGCCACGATAGACACGATGCGTCAGGTAGATTTGGCTTTGCTGCTCTTTACTGCTGATGCATGGGGTGCCCCTGAGGAAGAGATTTTGGCGCTTCTCATGGAGGCTAGTACCCCTTTCCTACTGGTAGCGACGAAAGTTGATCAGGCGGTTATGCCTGCCGACCTCCAGGCAAAGCTTCTCCGCTGCGGTGCTGGGCAACCCATTGAAGTGAGCGCAGTACAGGGACTTGGCGTCGATGCGCTGCTAACAATTGTAGGTGAGACGTTGCAGAAGGGGACTAAGCCTATGGGGCTGTTAGATGGGTTGGTGCGTGCCGGCGATGCGGTACTGCTAGTGGCTCCATTGGATGGTGCAGCCCCGGCGGGAAGGCTTATACTACCGCAGGTGCAAACGCTGCGGGCAGCGTTGGATGTACGAGCGGTTCCTCTCATTGTTAGAGAAACGGAATTGTCGTTAGCGTTGTCGCTTTTACAGGTTCAACCGGCGTTGGTTGTGACGGATAGTCAAATATTTTCGTGGGTGGCGGAAAGGATACCAGAAAGAGTTCCCTTGACGAGCTTTAGCATGCTGCTGGCGCGGCAGAAAGGTAACTTTGATGCGTATTTGCGTGGGGCGCGAGAGATTGATGATCTGAGATGTGGCGATAGGGTGTTGATTGTGGAGGGGTGTACGCACCAGGTGACGTGCGAAGATATTGGAAGGGTTAAAATTCCGCGGTGGATGGATCAGCGTGTCGGTTGCGCCCTGTCGTACGAGTTTGTGTCGGGGCTGGGTAGCTTACCGAAGGATTTGTCGCGGTTCCGTCTTGCTCTCATCTGTGGCGGATGCATGAGTACTCCGAGAATGGTGCGTGGACGCGTGGAGGAGCTGACGCGCCAGGGAGTCCCGGTGGTGAATTACGGCATGGCGATAGCCTATTTGCAGGGAGTGTACCAGCGGGCTGTAAGGGCGCTAGGCGTAGAGGTGGAATAGGAGAGGTTACGTAGTTTTCATATGTACATCTGAATTTTTTACGCTACCTTCGCATGGTGTCTTGGGGATTTTCTCTATTTGTTCATTTTTCCTGAATCCCGTTACGTCTGTTCCTTTATTTCGCGCTTGATGTTTTTCTAGAGGTTGTGAGAAGTTACGTTGTTTTAAGAGTTTTAATAGGATATTATTTGCCATGAAAGAGCAGTTTGTTCGCCGAATTCTAGTTACTGGGGGAGCTGGATTTATAGGATCGAATTTGGTGCGTCACCTTGTGGAGCAACATGCAAATTATCTTATAGTGAACCTTGATGCGTTGACGTACGCTGGGAATTTAGAGAATCTTAAGGAGGTAGAGCGAGCGGATAATTATAGATTTGTGAAGGGTGATATATGCGATGGCCCATTGTTGGAGAGGCTGTTTGCAGAGTATAGAATTGACGGTGTGATACATCTGGCGGCTGAAAGCCACGTGGATCGTTCAATCGTTGACCCACTGGCCTTTGCACGCACCAATGTGTTTGGCACGCTGAATTTACTGAACGCGGCGCGTGCCAGTTGGGATGGAAATTTTGAAGGGAAACGCTTTTACCATATTTCGACGGACGAGGTGTACGGCTCGCTTTCGATGACGGACTCGCCATTCACGGAGGAGACCCGTTACTCTCCCCGTTCACCGTATTCTGCGAGCAAGGCGAGTAGCGATCATTTTGTTAGGGCTTACCACGATACTTACGGTCTACCCGCGGTGATTTCGAATTGCTCCAACAACTATGGCCCATACCAGTTTCCAGAGAAGCTCATTCCTCTGATAATCAATAATATAAAAAATAGGAAGAAGCTACCTATCTATGGGCAAGGGATAAATGTGCGGGATTGGCTCTACGTGCAGGATCACGTACGCGCCATTGATTTAATATTTCGCGAAGGAAGGGATGGGGAGACCTATAATATTGGCGGGAGTAATGAGAGGCGGAATATAGATCTGGTGAAAAGCCTAATACGCTTGGTGGATGCGGCATTAAATCGGCCGGTTGGCTCTTCAGATGATTTGATTGAGTACGTTGCGGATAGGGCCGGCCACGATTTGCGCTACGCCATGGATTCTTCAAAGCTCCATGCAGAGTTGGGGTGGCATCCGCAGGTGGGTTTTGATGAGGGTTTGAAGCTTACCGTGGATTGGTATTTGGCCCATGAAGAGTGGCTTAACAGCGTTACTACGGGGGAGTATGCCCGCTACTATGAAACGATGTATGCGCGTCGTTAAGATAGCCCCAGCATCTTTTCGTATCTATCGGTAAGCACGCGTGATGAGGCGGCGCTGTCGTAGCCGTCTGACCATTGCCCATGGGGGATTTCCCCCTCCTTCCGTGGGATGGGTGTAAAGTTGGCTATCCATTGCGCCCAGGCAAGCGCGCCATCTTCTATCGGGAGGAAGTGCACAAGATTGGTACAGCATACCTCCTTGGTTACCCTGTTTTCAGAGGCGAGGATTGGAAGCCCCGCCGCTTGCGCCTCAATAGCGGCTAACGGTAGGCCCTCGTGGAGCGACGGCATGAGTAGTAGGTCGAAGGCGGAAAGATACGCGTTGACTGAATCCGAGACCCCGACCAACTTAACGATGTCCGAGATTCCAAGCCTTTTAGCCTCGTCCTTTATGGCGCCGACGAGCGAACCATCGCCTACAAGCACGAGGATCCAACGGTTGCCCATGCTTCGAAGTTGCGACATGATTTGTAGCATGAACGTGTGATTCTTCTGCTTTTCGAGCCTTGCGGTTGAGCCGAGCACAACGCAGCCTGTCTCTATTCCAAGCTTTTTACGGATGGCGGCTCTGTTCATTTTGCTGTAGATGAATTGCTTCGCGTCGATTGAATTTGTAAGTACCACCACTTTGCCATTGCGCGTGGCTGCGCTTCCAAAAAGGAAGGTCGCAGCTTCGTTACTGCAAGCGTAGTAGTCTGTTGCGTATCGCGATAGGCGTTTTTTTATTTTATCGAGGGAGGCGGAGGACTCCTCCTTTGAAGTGTTGATGTTGTGTGAGTGGATTATGCGGTGTTCGAAGCGGAGTATTTTTGCAAAGAGCAAGGGCCACTGCGCGGCTTGCGGCGCGAGGTGTACGTGTATAATTTGGTACCGGTGCGTTAGCAAAAAGAGGAAGAGACGGCAGAGGAATGAGAATTTCCCCAAAGTAGATTCGCTTCTATACGCGACGCGATAAATTCTTCCTCCGAGTTGTTTTACCTCCGCCTCGTAATCGGTTTCAAGAGGGAAGGAGAGCAGGTAGTCGAACTGCACGCGGGCTGGGTCAATGGCATGGTGGAAATTTCTCAGAAGCGTTTCGGCTCCGCCTCGCTTGAGCGAGTTGATGACGTGTAGGACGCGTATGGGCCTGTTGGGCATAGGATTGTTTTTATTTAAAAAAAGTCCTGCCTCTCTTGGAGAGACAGGGCATTTTCGTTCTGATAGAATGGTGACGAGGAGGATCAAATTTCCCCGCGTTTCTTCTTTTCTTCCACGGCGCGCAGCATATCTTTTGTCATTGAAGGGAGGTCCCATTTTGGTTTCCATCCCCATTCGCTGCGAGCCGCGGAATCATCGAGGCGATTGGGCCACGACTCCGCAATGGCTTTTTTTACGGGGTCAATCCGGTATTCCATTTTAAATTCAGGGATTTCCCGCTGGATGGCTCGTAGGATTTCACCGGGTTCAAAGCTCATGGAGGCAAGGTTAAAGGCGTTGCGATGTTTAAGCTTAGCGGGGTCGGCTTCCATGAGCTGAACGATGGCGTCCAGCGCGTCGGGCATGTACATCATATCCATGTACACGCCTTGAGGAATTGGGCAGATAAACGTTTCACCCTTCACGGCTGCGTAGTAGATTTCCACAGCGTAGTCGGTTGTGCCCCCGCCGGGTAGAGTGACATTGCTGATGATGCCTGGGAACCGGACGCTTCGCGTATCCACGCCAAAACGGGAATGGTAGTAGTCGCCTAGTAGCTCCGCAGACACTTTACACACCCCATACATGGTGTTCGGTCGCATGATGGTGTCTTGGGGAGTACCGTCCTTTGGTGTGGAGTTCCCGAAGGCCCCGATGGAGCTAGGAGTGAATACGGATGCCTTAGCCTCACGCGCTACTTCAAGCGTGTTTAGAAGGGCGCCCATATTTATTTTCCATGCCAGTTGCGGGTTTTCTTCCCCTTTGGCCGAGAGCAGGGCCACGAGGTTAAAAATCGCATCGATTTCGTATTTCTTCACCATGTCCGCCACGGCCCGCGCGTCTAGAGCGTCAATCGTTTCGAAAGGTCCCGCTTGGGCTAGGCGTTCATTCGGGCGTACATCGGTCGCCACAACGTGGTGGTCGCCATAGATGCTACGTAGATGGGGAGTCAGCTCTGAGCCAATCTGACCACCGGCTCCGAGTATTAGTATGTTTTTCATAATCTTGGTTTTCGCCGTCAATGGCCGTAATCTTCCCGCACATTTTTCGCGCAAATGTACTAAAATTATGTAGGTTTCCGCCCTTCGGTCTATTCACGTAGTATTTCCACGGAGCCTCCGGCGAGTAGTCGAACGATTCTAGATGGATTTAGCCCTTTAGCGGTGTCTTCACGTTCGTTTACAATGTAGTCGACGCTATTGCGAATCTCCTCTTCCACGCTTTCCAGACCTGCGCCTTGCGGTGCGTGCCCGGAAATATTGGCCGAAGTAGAGACTATAGCTCCATCTAATTCCCTGATAAGCGCCTCGCAAAATGGATGCCTCGCTATGCGTATCCCAACGCTCCCATCGCTCGATGCTACACCCTCGGCCAGGCCTTTGGCGGAAGGGTAAATTACGGTGGTTGGCCTCTCGGCGCGTGCGTATTCCTCCGCGGCTGCGCATGCGTTTACCCCGACATAGCGTGCGAGCATCGTTAAATCGGATACTAGCACAATAAGGCTTTTGCTTATCGCGCGACGCTTTATGCGGTAAATAGAGGCGATAGCGGTTGCATTGGCGGCGTCGCACCCTATGCCCCAAATAGTATCGGTGGGGTATAAAATAGTGCCGCCCCTACGCAGCGTGGTAAGCGTTTCGGCAACGTCTTTAGCTAGGTGTTCTTCCCCTTGGGACGATGCGTCTTTTGGCATGGTTGAAGAGAGAATGTGTGGTTGTTTAAAACGGTTAGACGCTGAAGGGGCATTCTCGTCCCTTATGCTTACCGTGACATTATCCGATGCGAAATACGCATCTTTCATGGTGGGCGAAACGTGCTATCGGATGTCTAAAATATTTGCTGCGTGGATGCAAGGCATGACGACCGTAGAATGGTCTAAGAGATTCTACATATTGAACGGCTGTGGCGAAAGGAACTTTAGTCCTCTTCGCCACAGCCGTTTTTTCGCTATTCGCCCCGTTCAATGTAGCGTTTGACGCTCTCATTCACCTCGTGGCGAATGTAGTCCCAGCGCAGGGCAACTAGCGCGATGCCGAAGAGAATCATTCCGATGAGAAGCCACTCTGCTGGGCTAAATGCGTGGCCTCTCCTTCCGCTATGCCCTTCCATCGTTTCGGATAGCTACTTTTCAATCCTGATGCGAGCGTCAACCGCAACGATTCCATTCGCATTGCCAAGAAGGGGGTTGAGGTCCATCTCAAAGATCTCCGGGGCTGTTGTGACTAGGGTAGATACGCGGGTTGCAATTTCTGCCAGTCGTTCACGCCCGATGGCCGCTTGCCCTCGCACGCCGTCAAGAATCTTCACGCTACGTAGGTTGTCCACCATCCCCTTAGCCTCATCGATGGAGAGCGGGGCAAGGCCAGCCTGCACGTCTTTTAGCACCTCGATGAATATTCCGCCGAGGCCGCACAGCACGAGATGCCCGAACTTATCGTCGCGTTTTGCCCCGATGTAGAGTTCTGTACCCGAGAGCATCGGCTGCATTAGGATAGCAGTGGTCTCTTTAATTTGCATCATACGGGTGAACTCACGCACGACCGTTGCTTCATTGTCAATGCCAAGCACAACGCCCCCCACATCCGACTTATGCACAGGGCCCACGACCTTCATTACGATTGGATAGCCGAGGTTTTTAGCTGCCTCCACGGCATCGTGTACGGTTGTTACCACGGCTTCGCCCGCGCGTGGGATTCCCGCCGCGTCGAGCAGGCCCTGCACATCGGAAGGCTTGAGGTAGCCGTTGCCCACCCTGTCGACTATGCTACGTATCCGTTGCACGTCCACCGTGGGGAGCGTCACATGCGCGGGTTGAGGTCTTGGCGTACGGAGCACCAGCGAAAGGGCATCGCCGAGTACCACTTCCTCGGGGAAAAAGATATTTCCCTTAGCCACAAACGTCTTTATTTCGTCGGCAACGTTTACGGGCGACGGAAGTACAGGGAATATCGGTTTTCGGCAGCTACGTGTCTTTTCATGGATGACGTCGTACGCGTCGTACACCGGGCGTAGCCCCGGGCTTCCAAAGATGACAATCATTGCGTCCACCTCAAATTGGGTTTCGCAGGCATCGATGATTTCGCCCAGCTGTTCCGCCGTGCCAGTGGCGAGGAAGTCGATGGGGTTCGCCACGGAGGATCCGTCGTAGAGTTTGCCTAGCAGCGCATCCGCGGCGGGTCCCTCTATCTTAGGTACTTCCAGGCCTCCATCAGACAGGGCGTCGGTGAGCATTACGGCGGGGCCGCCGGCATGTGTGATAATGGCGAAACGCTTGCCGCGTATTTCTGGTAGCGTAAAGATGGATGCCACGTAGAGCAGCTCTTGGCGGCTGCGGCATCTCACGATTCCCGCCTTCTTAAAAAGGGCATCTACCGCCACATCGCTGCTTGCAAGGGCGCCGGTGTGGGAGCTTGCCGCGCGGCTTCCCGCCGCGGATGTCCCGGCCTTTATCGCCGCGATGTGGCAGCCTTTGCGTACCAAGGAGCGGGCGTGCGTTAGCAGCTTTTGGGGATTCGTGATACTCTCCACGTAGAGGAGTTTCACCGGGGAGCTCGTCGCGGGGTCGTAGCTTTCATCGAGATACTCCAGCACGTCTTCCACTCCCAGCTGCGCGCTGTTGCCCACAGAGAATACGGAGGAGAAGCTCAACCCCTGCGTGATGCCGAGTTCGATTATGAATACGGCTGTTGCCCCGCTACCCGTGATGAAGTCTACCCCCTTGCTGTTGAGCTTTGGGATTGGGCGTATGAAGACGCTGGTGTGGTTGGCGTTCATCATCCCTACGCAGTTGGGCCCAATTAGACATGCGCCATGGGCGTTTACCGTATCGACAATCTCCCGTTCCAGCTTTGCCCCTTCCTCGCCCTCCTCATGGAATCCCGCGGAGAGGATGACGAAGGCCTTTGTCCCTTTCTCTCGGGCGAGTACTTCAACGGCGTGCGGGCAATGCTTCGCGGCGATGGCCATAACTGCCAGATCCACCTGGGGGAGATCCTCGACTCTATGGTAGGACCTGACGCCTTGCACCTCATCGCATTTTGGGTTTACCACCATCAACTCCCCCTTGAAACCGTGCGTGCGAAGGTTCTCGAGCACCCTCCCCCCCGGTTTATACAGGTCGTCAGATCCCCCTATAACGGCGATGCTTCTCGGTGAGATTAGTTCTTTAGTGATTGTTGTCTTCTTCTCCATCAGCGTTTCTCCCTTTCTACGTACGCAAAGGTAGCTAAAATTTTGCTCCCAAGGGGGAGCAAAAACAATGAATAAATAGCTATCTTTGCCGAGAGCATGGGGCGGAGGGCAGCCTTGCGCTGCGGGCGCGTTGTGCCGTGTAGTAGAGACGGAATCTAATACTGTATGTATATGGACTATAGAACTGAGCATGACACGATGGGCGATGTGCAGGTGCCCGCGGATAGGTTGTGGGCCGCGCAGACGCAGCGTTCGTTCATGAACTTTAAGATTGGGGAGCCGGCGAGTATGCCGCGTGAGGTCATCGAGGCGTTTGCCTACCTTAAGAAGGCGGCGGCCATTACCAACTGCGAGCTTGGGGTGCTTTCAGAAGAGAAGCGTGATCTTATTAGTAGCGTTTGCGATGAGATTGTTGCGGGTAAGCTGTGGGCACAGTTCCCTCTGGTAATTTGGCAGACGGGGTCTGGCACGCAGAGCAACATGAATGTGAATGAGGTGATTGCCAATCGGGCGCTACAGCTTAAGGGCTATCGTCTCGGTGAGGGGAAAACGATTATTCATCCTAACGATGATGTTAACAAATCGCAGTCGAGCAACGATACCTTCCCCACCGCGATGCACATTGCGGCCTATAAGAAGCTTATGGAGGTCACATTGCCGGGGCTGCAGAGGCTCCGCGATTCGCTGGCCGCGCGCAGCGAGGAGATGAGGAATGTGGTGAAGATTGGGCGTACCCATATGATGGATGCCACCCCGCTCACCATGGGGCAAGAATTCTCGGGCTACGTTTCGCAGATCGACCATGGTATGCGAGCCTTGCAAAACGCCCTTCCCCATCTTAGCGAGCTTGCGCTGGGCGGTACGGCCGTGGGCACCGGGATCAATACCCCGAAGGGGTACGCGCAGCGTGTTGCAGAGGTTATTGCGCAGCTTACGGGTTTCCCTTTTGTTTCCGCGCAAAATAAATTTGAGTCGCTGGCCAGCAATGATGCCATTGTGGAGGCGCACGGCGCGCTTAAGCAGCTGGCCGTTTCGCTAATGAAGATTTGTAGCGATCTCCGCCTGCTGGCATCCGGCCCGCGGAGTGGTATCGGTGAAATTCTAATTCCAGAAAATGAACCCGGCTCGAGCATTATGCCCGGCAAGGTGAATCCCACGCAGATTGAGGCGATGACCATGGTTTGCGCGCAGGTGATAGGGAACGATGCGGCTATCACGTGCGGGGGGATGTTGGGGCAGTTCGAGCTGAATGTGTTCCGGCCGATGACGATTGCCAACTTCTTACAGTCGGCCCGTCTGCTCGGAGATGCCGCGGTGTCGCTTACCATTCATTGCATCGATGGGCTAAAGCCCAACGAGCGGTCGGTGGCCCAGCACCTTAAGAATTCTCTTATGCTTGTGACGGCGTTGAATACGCATATAGGGTATGAGAAGGCTGCGGCCATAGCGAAAAAGGCCCATAAGGAGAACACCACGCTTAAGGAGGCGGCTCTAGCGTTGGGGTATCTCACCGAGGCGGAATTCGACGAGTGGGTAGTACCTTCAAAAATGATAGGGAGTCTATAGGGTTGTTGCTGCCTTCCGAGGTGGCGATGGGCGTTGCGGAAGTGGCGTGATGGTTAATCCTCACGCCCCTTCCGTTTACCCTATTCAATGAAAAGGTTCACTTCGTGGCTGCTTCGTTTTCTCCGAGATAGATTTTTCTTTTAGAAAATGGGCGGGTTTGACCATCGGCATATGTAACCTCTGCGGTTCAGAAGGAAAGTCGTACACTTCCTTTGCGTTAAAATTCAAGCGGACCGAACCCTTTGCATCTGTTTTATCGCTGGATATCGGGTTCCTATTCCCTGTGTGCAGTTACATCTGCATTGGGTTCTACCCAATCGCTGGCGTGCACCTTCACCGCCCCATGCGCGCTCCATTTTGTCTTCGTTTTACTTCCAGAATTGTTACCCTTGTGTAGAACCTAGGGTTAGCTTTCGTAAATTCATACTACAAGCAATTCTATGAAGTTTAGATTCCACCGGGCGTTCCCATCTTTGGGTTCAAGATTGATATGCAGCCTTTCGTCCCTTCCGTAGTCATAACCATCGTAATGGGCGAAGTTTAAAAGGATTCGATACTACCCTTCACACGTTGGTTACTATCATCTTCCACCCGCGCGACTAGGACGAAGTCGCTGGAAGTACCGAGATTTTCTGCGATGTTAAACGTGAAGGTATATTCTACGTCTCCATTGGAGAGAGGTTTGGATTTCACCTCGGATGCCGGAATTTCAATGTTATAATCGGGATCTCGGTTGCTTTTCTCAGTAGAATACGGCCGCAAAGGTAATTCTTTATTGGAGAAGTGCAAAAGGAACTCGATTATTGTTTTTGCGTTATCCTAAAATCTAGCTTTCTTCTCCCCTACTCTACTCTCCGTTTGCTCTCTCCCGCCCGCTCCTTCCTGCCGTAGCCGGCAATCAAGAAGATGAGGATGGTCGCTGTGCAGCCGGTCATAATGTACAATCCTCCCGGTAGCTGCGGAACGAAAAAGGCGAGCAGGATAAGGCTGCCCGCGAGGGCGGCTACCTTGCCATACCATCGCCCCCACTCTTCGCCCCCCAGCGCAACGCCGCAAACCCCTACGGTAGCCGTGAGCACGCGCGCGGAGGCGTACCGGTAGGCCTGCAATGAGGGTATGAACGACGTGAGGAGCGTGAAGGCCAACGCGGCAGCTATGGCCACCAGCAGGGCGACGCGCCCCCACTTTGCCATCACTCGCATTGGCGTGTAGCGACCCGGCCCTCCGTTCATACGCTTGGCTGCATTCGTGTGGGGATGTCAGGATGCGTCGCGCTAGTAGAAGTACTGCTTCCGCTTGGCTAACGGATTGATCAGCATGACGGGCACATCGAACGTTATCTCTCCACGCGGGAAAATGCGGTTGACACGGTCGGCCATTACCAGCACCATGTCCGCGTCGATTTCCTTGACAAACTTTTCAATCTCCGAAAGGAATTCGCTATTCCGGTCCGCATTTTTAATTCCGTAGACCACATTGGAGGCATCGAGCACCTTTTTCGTGAAGTAGGTATTGCTCGTGATGCCCTGCTTCATGCTCGCGTTGAGCGCGGGGGCCTTGATGATATTAACGTTGCAGTGGTAGTAGCTGGAGAGGAACGCTACCCAGCGTATGGACTCCTTAAAGTTCTTGCTAGAATCGAGGGGTAGCACCACGTCGGTGTAGTACCGATGCGTGGGGAACTCTTTCACAAGGATGAATGGCACCGTGGTGAGCCTTTCGGACTCCACCTTGCGCAGCGCCTCGACCAGATTAATGCTCTTCTTGTTTCCGAGTTGGTACGTTGCTGTGGCCACCACGAGGTTTACGCCCATCTGCGAGTAGAACTTCGCGAGGTCCTTCGATAGGTTCCGATAGGTGAGGACGTAGGGTAGAATCGTAACTTCGTACACCTGGCGGCTCTGGTATGCCTCCTCTTCCAACGAGATGCGCAGCTCTTCCCGCTTCGCGGCCAGCTGCTTCGACAGGCGCTCCGCCTCCCCCCTTAGCTTCTCATGCGCCTCCTGCTCAAGGGCGTGTAACTTACTCTTCGCGCCATTGCCAATTAAAAAGCGCGGGCGTTTGATGAGGTGCACGAGCATTACGTTGTCGCCCACCATCTGCGCGAGTTGATACGCGTGCGCTAGCGCCTTTTCGCTATTTTCGCTGAAGTCCCAAGGTACTAGGATTACCTTCTTTAAATCTTCCGACATCGCCATCTAGAATTACAGTTCGCCACTCCCCACCTGTTGCAAAGGTACAAATCTTTTTTTGTTTACTACGGCCAAGTTCCGTTTATAGGTTTGATTTCAGATTCGCAACTGCCCGCTCATCTGTTCGCCTTCTCCTCTTCCTGCGCCTTGTGGTACCATTCGAGGAGCTTGCTTAGCTGCTGCTGTTTATTTTCCTCGCGCTGCTCTACTGCCGTTTGGGTGTAGTATCTATGCGCGCGTAGGAAATCGATTTGAAGTCTTACCCAGTCGGATAGATTTCCCGCGAGGCCGCGCACCTTCAGCTCGTCGTAGAGCTTGTTCGCCACAGGGATATAGTCATCGCGGCCGAGGTAATCGCAATCGGCATCGCAAATGATTTTTTCTAGCAACGTTTCGGGGTGCACCGGCATTTTGGTGGCCATGATGAGGTTGCAAACCGCTTTAATCTGGTCCGGGGTGTAGTGGAAGCGCAGCAGCGCATCGCTGCATATTCTCACCCCTATCTCTTCATGCGTTTGGTAGTCGGCGATGTGCCCAATGTCGTGGAAGAGCGCGGCGGTGCGAAGAATTAGAAGATCCTCTTCGCTCACCCCTTCGTTTCGTCCTATTAGCTCTGCCTGGGTGTAAACGTCGAGGGTGTGCTTTACGTTGTGGTAGTATAGGTCGCTGGGCAGGTTGTTCTCGAGGAGATTCAAAGCGTAGTCCTCCACATCGAGGAGTCGTAGCTGCTGTAGCTTTAGCGTGAATAGTCGGTTGGGGGTGAGGCCTTTACCGTCCTGACTGAGTTCCGGCTTGATGCCGTCAACGAAGTACATCTTGACGCGCCCCTTGTTTTTTACGGGCATCTCGCCGCGGCACGTGCAGTCGAAAAAGTCTTTAACGAGCATGTGCGTGTAGTAGGATATGTTGACGCGCCCCGCTTCCCCTGAGGACTCCATGCGGCTCGCAAGGTTTACCCCGGAGCCCCAGATGTCGTAGGAAAGCTTGTCGCGCCCTACCACGCCGCTGATGACCTGCCCGGTGTTCACCCCGATGCGAAGCCCCCAGGAGTTGTCGCTAGAGTTCGTCGCGAGGTTGAGCCGTTTCATGTGCTCCTGCATTTCAAGCGCGGCGAGCACCGCGTCGATGGGGTTCGTGTGGTTATGCTTGGGCACGCCCCCCGCGCACATGTAGGCATCGCCGATAGTTTTTATCTTTTCTAGGTCGTGGCGTTTGGTTATGTCGTCGAGGTTGAAGAAAAAACGGTCGAGCGAATCGATGAGCCGTTCGGGGTTGATGCTGTCGGCTATCATGGTGAAGCCCTCAATGTCGGCAAAGAGCACTGAGACCATGCCGTGCCGCTCCGTGGCCACTTTCCCACGCTGCTGCAACTCGTTAATCGTCTGCTCGGGGAGAACGCGTTGCAGTAAATTGTCAACCTTGATACGCTCGCGAACTAGCTCCTCGGTGCGCTGCGCGAGGATGCCCTCGTACGTTATGGCCATGTTCGCCTGCGCCAGCTGGTAGACGCTTTTGACGAACAGGAACAGCAGCGACACCGTGCAGATCCCAAAGGTTGCTGTCGCGAAAAGCACTGTATAGCTGCTCAGAACCATGGCTATAACTCTATTCTTGGGTCGGCAAATATACGATTTTCTGTAACTTCGCAACGGCTTTTCACGAAATAAATATTTTCAATGCCATACGCTAATCGATTACTTGCCATTGATGCCTTCGCGCTGCTCTACCGGTCGTTCTACGCTTTCGTCAACCGGCCCCTCATTACGCCCGAGGGGCATAACACCTCGGCGGTTTACGGCTTTATGCGCACGCTTTTGGATTGCGTGCACGCGGAGCAGCCTACCCATCTGGCAGTGGCGTTTGACCTCGCGCAACCCACCTTTCGCCATGCGCTCTACCCGGAGTATAAGGCCAACCGGGAAGAAACGCCGGAGCCTATAATCTACGGGGCCTCGGTGCTGCGTAGGCTGCTTCCCGCGCTCGGAATACCGGTGGTGGAGGTACCTTCCTACGAGGCCGACGACCTCCTAGGGACCATCGCGGCGGCTCTGGGATCTTGCGACACAAAAGTTTTTTTGTTCACTCCGGATAAGGACTACCAGCAGCTCTTGACCGATCATGTCGAAATGCTAAAGCCTTCCCGCTCGGGTGCAGGGGTGGATCGCGTGACGGCGCAGACGGTGCGTGAGAAGTATGGCATCGCGGAGCCGTCCCAATTCCGTGATATTCTCGCCCTATGGGGCGATGCGTCTGACAACGTGCCGGGCGTGCCCGGCGTGGGGGAGAAAACCGCCGCGAAGCTGATCGCCAAGTACGGTTCTATTGAGCGGGTGCTCGGCAACATTGCCCGCCTCACGCCGAAACTAAGCCAGGCTATCGATGCGAATGCTAAGCAGCTCGCGCTGGCCCGGGAGCTTGTGACTATCAGCACGAACGCCCCAATATCTACGGATTTGGGTGATTATGAGCCCGGGGCGGTGGATGTCGCCACGGTGCAAGCTATAATGGCTGAGCTGCATTTCAACGCGCTGGGACGCGATATCGAAGCCACTTTCTTCGGGGGGCATCCTGAGAGGAGCGCTCCCCGGGAGATGGGCGCGTTTGCCACGATCGCTTCTACGCCGCACGAGTACCTGGCGGTTGTTGACGACGCGACCTTCTCTGCCCTCTGCGATGAGCTGGAGGGAGCCGATACCATTGCGCTCGACACCGAAACCACGGGCTTTACGCTGCATGAGAACCGAGTTGTGGGCGTATCGTTTTCCACCGTGCCTGCCAGGGCGTACTACATCCCGCTGGCGCGGCAGGGTGAGATCCCCGATGCGTGGCGGGCGCGGCTGCAAAGAATTCTTGCCAATGGGAATGTCGCGATTGTGGGGCATAACCTCAAGTTCGATCTGCTCATGCTGCGCGATGCGGGTATCATTGTGAAGGGGCGTATATACGATACGATGGTTATGCACTATCTGGTTAATCCGGATGCTCGCCACGGCCTTAACGATGTCGCCATGGAGTTGCTGAACTACTCTCCTGTCCCCTACGAATCGTTGAACCCCAATGTGAAGCCTGAGCAAATCGACCTGTACGCGGTGCCCCTCGAACGCCTAGTAGATTATGCTGCCGAGGATGCTGATATCGCGCTGCAATTGTACCACGCGCTGAAAAAGATTTTTGATGCGCAAAGGCTTTCGGGGCTATACGAGCGAACGGAGGGCCCCTTGGTGTCGGTGCTTGCCGATATGGAGTGGAACGGACTTTCCGTGGATCTCGCCCATTTCGATGCGTTGCGGCAGCAATTTAACGCGGAGATCGATGCGCTAAAAGGGAGGGTGGCGCAGCTGGCAGGGACTGGCGATTTTAATATAGACTCCCCGAGGCAGGTGGGAGAATTGCTATTCGATGGCCTTAAGGTGGCTGAAAAGCCGAAAAGAACCAAGACCGGGCAGTACGATACGAGTGAGATGGAGCTCCGTAAATACGCGCACCGCCATCCGGCCATTGAGGCGATATTGGCCTATCGTGAAAAAAAGAAGCTGGTATCTACCTACGTGGATGCCCTTCCGGCACTTGTGAATAGCGTTACGGGGCGCATCCATCCGCACTACAATCAAACGGTAACCTCTACCGGGCGGCTTTCCTCTAGCAATCCAAACATTCAGAATATCCCGGTGCGCTCCGCGGAGGGGAAAAGCATACGCGACGCGTTTGTCTCCCGCTTCCCGGATGGGGCGCTCGTCTCGGCCGACTATTCGCAAATCGAGCTGCGCATCATGGCCCACCTGAGCGGTGATCCGAATATGGTGCACGATTTTCAGCTTGGGCATGACATCCATGCGGCTACCGCCGCGCGCATCTTTAAGGTGGACATGCAGGATGTCACCTCGCTGCAGCGCGATTACGCCAAGCGGGCGAACTTTGGTATGATCTATGGCATTTCGGCCTTTGGCCTCTCGCAGCAGCTCGGTATGGCGATGGGCGAGGCGCAAAGGCTTATCGAGGATTACTTTGCCATGTATCCTGCCGTGGCCGACTATATGCGGGGGAGCATAGAGAAAGCGAAAAAAACGGGTTATGCTGAAACCCTTTTTGGACGTAGGCGCTGGCTGCCGGACATCCATTCCCGCAATGCAAATCTCCGTGGCGCGGCCGAGCGGAATGCCATCAATGCGCCCATTCAGGGGGCGGCGGCGGACATTATGAAAATTGCTATGGTGGCGGTGCTGAAGATGCTTACCAACGCGGGGCTCGGGGCTAAGCTGATAGTGCAGGTGCACGATGAGTTGATTGTTGATGCCCCGGCCGGGGAGGTGGAGGCGGTAAAAAGCATTTTGCAGGAGGGGATGCGCGCCGCCGTGCAGCTGCGGGTCCCGCTGGTGGTGGACGTGGCGGCGGCGAAAAGGTGGGGCGAAATTTAGACCTTGCGGTAATTTCTTTTCGTATGGGGCCGGGTGCTGCTGAAATCTGACGGCATGTTTGCCCTTCTGGGTGCTGCTGTACCTTGTGGTTGGTTGGCAGCCCTTAAAATTTCTTTGCGTATTGTAATGCTAGCTTAATCGCGCTTGGCGCGGCCTGCGGTTCCTCTTATTCCGCGCCAAATTTGCACCTCCTTCGCATCAAGGTTGGTTTTCTCTGCAGAAAACCAACTTTGATGCGAAGAAGGTATGACTTTGATGCGAAGCCGGGGCGGCTCGCGCGCGTTGCTCGGCGCGTTGAGAGGGACTATTGCCGTGGTATGGATGCGCAGAAAGGCGCGTGCGCCAAGAGGTCCCTTTAGGTTTTGTTCCCCTTGGGTGCTCTTTCGTCCCGGTTGCAAGGGGCTATCGGTGCTGGTGGGTTCCGAAACGTGAATCTGTTTTAATCGGTCATTCGCCCGGGGTGAGTGCTAATTTTTTTGCCGTCCCGTGCGTGCGGTTTGGAATAAAAAATCGGCTAGCGATCCGCTAGCCGATTACGTTTTGCAGAATGCGTTAGCCCTACTCTTCAGGGACGTATATAATCTCGCCATTTTCAAGCTCGTAGGCAATTCCCACACGTTTCCCTTTGCTTTTGCCCTCCGTGGAATTTTGGTCCTTCGCCTGGTAGCGTTCTATCTTTTCTCCCTTCTTCACGAGGATTTCCATGTTATCTTTGCCGGGGTTCTTCACGATCGTGTAGTCTTCTTTGCTAAACACCTCAGTCATGTTAAATTTGGTGACGAGCGCCACCATGAGGGCTACCGCGAAGACCATCGCCACGTCGAACAGGTTGGATAGCAACGATGAAGGATCTTCCTCCTCGTATGAAAAGTTTCTTCTTCCCTTTCTCATGATGTTTTTTTACTGTGCTAGGGTGTTGCTTGCCTCTTTGCTCTGCTCTGCCGTTGGTATGTGCTCTGTTAGACTTTCGTTGAGGTAATCCAGCCAGAGGAGATCCTGGTGTTGGTAGCGAGTCACGAGTTGAAGGTAAAAGTACCCCACAGCTGCGGAAAACATGCCGAGAACGGTGGTTGCGAAGGCCACCTGCATGTTGTACGCCATGCTTGCCACCTCCCCTGTGCTTAGGTCCACCAGCGCCGGCCCCATGGGGATAAGCGTTCCCATAAGCCCGAGTATAGGGCCGAACTTCGCGAGGAGTTTCCCCTTCGTGTTGCTTTTTTGCTGGCGCAGTTCGAAATCGCCGATTAGCAGGTCGCGTTGCGCTGGGGATGCGTCGAAGAGCGCGAGGGCTACCCCCTCAAAGGCTTGCTTTTTGGCTGCATTGCTGAGCGACTGCCTTAGGTGCAGCAATTTACTGCTGCTACCCAGCTCTTGGAACAGGTGTTCGTACTTGATTTTTTTTTGCCGTTGCTTCTGTTGCTCCGCCAGCAGGCTCCCAATCATAACGAGAGAGAGTAAGAACAGTAACACGAGCCCTACCATCACCGGGACGAGCAGGCTGTTGGAGATCCAGAACATGACATTTGATACGAAATCCATATTTTTCTTTCTATTTATTTTCAGAACGGTTACGCATACGTAGCCAGTACGCGGCTGCCACGATTGGGACTAATGCGCCTAGGAAAAGTAGGCTCCCTAGGAGTTGCGTCTTATCGAAATAGCTGTGGTTGGGCGCGATGGCCATTGCGCCGGGCGCAAAGAGCTGCGCTAGGAGAAAAGCCAGCACGGCCGAAGCCATGGGGGCGTACGATATTTCTGGTCGTGCCTTCAATCCGCGGAGCGGCCAGGGCGCGAGGCTACTAAGCGCAACGGCTACGGCCATGAGGCCCACTGTTACCCCCTCGAAGGATACCCCGGGCCAGGCATAAAGCAGCGCTAGCCGAATGTACACCAGGGAGGCTGCGGGCCAGAGCGGGGGGATGTAGTACGCGATGCGGCACGCAACGCGCATTACGCCCTCCGCGAGGTCCCACGCGGGGCGTAATGCTCCCGAGCGGTGCGCTTCCCTTAAATGCCAGTTTGCTATGCTGCCCGCGTGGAGTATTAAGTCGACGCTAAGGAGCAGTAGTAGGTTGGTCTGCACGCCGGCGCTGGAGAGGTAGATGTCGAGCGTTTTTTTGCTCGTTTCGAGGAGCATGGGGTGGGCAATCCACAGCAAAGCCGCGTAGACCACCCCATGCGCCACCCGAAGCCACTCCCTCCGATATACCTCACGGAAAACGAGAGATACCACGCCCAAAAGGCTTAGTGAGAGCAGTAGGTCCGCCATTAAACTTACTTTTTGCGCTTGCGCGTTACGAGTAGAACGGCAATCAGCACGATGGCCACAGACGCGAGCACTACCCATAGCAGCGCGTTGCTGTTCTCCTCGCGTTGCGTTGCCGTCTGGCCATGGGTTTCGGCCTTGCTCTCTTTCGTCAGCACTTTGGCTCGGCCCTCCTGCTCTTTCGTCAGCGCCTGCTGCTCCCGCACGGAGGCGATTGCCTTTTTATACGCTTCGCGCTTCTCCGCGGGCAGCTGCTGGGCGATGAATTCGCGAAGTTTGGCGTTGTCGCACACCATACCGCTACAGCCTGCGCCCGCCGCGGCCACCGATGCCGTGTGCAGCTCGCTAATCTGTTTAATCTGCTCGGCTGATGCCTTCCACATGCCTTTGCGCACGGTTTCGAGCATGGCTGCCGTAAATTCCTGTAGCGCCGCGGGATTTTCACGGGTGAAGAATTCAACGGTCCCGAGCTTCTTATCGTCGGCTACATACATGCTGTAGATGCCGTCCCATAGCTCTTTGTCGATAATGCTGGGCTTCATTACGTTCCACGCGTAGGTGTTGAGAATGGTTTCCGCAATTGCATCGGCAGCCCCGGCGCTTTCCTTAAGATGTTCTCGCACGTAGGCGGGGTTCAGAATCGTTGTCCTCGCCTCGACGCCTACAGCCTGCTTCAGCTCTTGGGTGCGTGCGCGGTGTCGATTTCTCAGGTCGCTCATGTAACCCTCCGGGTCTTTGCCCGTTACCTCTCTAACGGCCAGCGTGAGTCCACCCATAAATTCGTAGACGTGGTCCAAGCTTAGCGCGCCCCACGTGTTGCTCTGCCGCGGTTGCACCACGGCATCGGTGTTTAGCAGCGCAGCGGCAAAGGCACCCTCAGTGAATTTTCCCCACTCTTCGCTGCTGCCGTAGATGGCCCCCATGTTGTGGAGGTAGACGTTTGCGATTTCGCTGCGGTCTTCCCACCGGTCGCCGGCCTCCACCATGGGTTGTATCCCGGTGCCGTAGCTCCCATTAAGGCCACCGAATACGCGCGCCTGGCTTAGCGAGCGGGCTGCTGCTGGCGTTAGGCCCTTTTCGAGCAGCATTTTCTCGGCATCCGCAATGCCTTGCGCCACCTCGTTGCCCCATTGGCCTTTGGGTGCTTCCGCCGCGAGCTGCACGGCCTTCTGAATGAGGAATAGCCGGGAGGCGGCAATGTCGCGCAGCTGCCCTGATGTCTGCACCACCACATCGATGCGGGGGCGCCCAAGCTCCTGCTCGTCCATTAAACGAACGTCGAGCACGCGATTCATCCGGTCGCGGATGGGCTCCACACCGAGGAGGTAGAAAATTTCAGCGATGGTTGTACCCTCACTCTCGATGAAGCTGCTGCTCCAGAGCGTGAAGCTCACCTTGCGAGGGTAGGCATCGTTGTGCCGGCTACGGTAGTCGGCTATAAGCTCGTCTCCCAAAGCCTTTCCCCTTTCCCACGCTTTTGCTGAGGGAGTGTTTTCCGGATTGATGGAGTACAGGTTACGCCCGGTTGGTAGAACCTGCGGGTCGGATATGTAGTCGCCACCCGGGGATGGAAGCGTGTATCCTCCGTTGAGCGCGTTCTGAAGTGAAGTTAGCTCGATCTTGGGGCTCACGCGGAGCATATGCTCGTAGTGCTTTACCTTGGCGATGCCGTCGCGTAGCATTTCGAGGGCTTCGAGCTGTTTTTCACCTATGGTATTGGCTGCGTTGCCCTGGGCGTTTGCATTCGCCGCTTCCTGTTGCCCTTTGGCGCCATGCGGAGGCATACCGCCCGGGTGCTGCATTGCGCTTGCGCCAGCGGGAGTGTTTGGGTGTCCTTTCGGCATTTGCGCGCCGTGCGGGGCGTTGCCTCCGTTCTGCGGGTGGGCAGGAGTAGCACCATGCTGGGGGTTACGCGCTGCGTCCTGGTTGGTTGCAGTTGCCCCTGTGGCGCCGTCCGTTGCGGTTCCGGAGTGCTGGGTGTGTGTACTCGCTCCGTTTGTCGGGTGGTGCTGCGGGGGCATACCCGGGTGTCCCTGTGCCTTCTGCGCGTCGGGGGTTGCGCTAGGATCTTTTTGAGGGTGTGCCGGGGTGGCGGGGCGTTGGGCCCCATGCGTGGAGTCTGGGGAGGGCGGGGTTGCTCCTGTTGCCCCATCGGTGGTTGCTTCGGGGTGCCCCTGGGGCTTCTGCGTCTGGTCCATTTGCCCATGCGGAGGCATGGCGCCCGGGTGGGCGTTAGGCCCATGGGGGGGCTGTGTCGCCGCGGTGGGGTGCGGGGCGGCGCCATTGGTTTTCGCCATGCTCTTCGCCATACGAGCCATAGCCTGCTGCATGGCGGCCATGCCTGCTGGCATTTTGCGCTGGTTCTGCTCGAGCGCGAGAAGCTCCGCGTTCGTTACGCCCAGCCGTTGCATTTCCTGCGTCACGTCGATTGATGATGACTGCTGGAGTCGCTCCACTAGGCGCGAGGCAATGGGTAGGTAGTGGTGGCGGAAGTACGCTTCGTTTTTATACTGTTCGTTTGAAATTTTTCCGCGGGCGAGATCGAGGTAGCTTAGCCCGTAAGCGATGGGATCGACGCTCAGCAACCTTGCGCTGCGCATGATCCGATCATTGCTAAAGCTTACGCCGGTGGTGTACATCCCTCCGGGGATTTTGGCGTAAATCAGCTCGCTAAGGAAATTATCGACTATCTGGATGTCCGTGCGGCTGTAGGGTTTACTTGCCACGCTGTCGAGTTTTAGGTCGCGGTGAAAACCGGCGCTAAGCACTTCTGCCTTGATTTTTAGGCTTAGCTGTTCGTCGTCTTTGCTATTGCTGAGGTACTTCTCGATGAGGCCGTTGATTTTCGCGAGGTCGTTTCGAAGCTCTGTGTCCATGAAAGGCACGGCGAGGTAGCTTACGAGCTGCGCGTAGCTCCGACGTTTCGCGATGATTGCTTCGCCCACGTTGGCGGTTGTGTAGTAGTATATGTGCGGGATGTCGTTGACGAGCCTGTCGGAGAAGTCGTTGCTACTCAGGGCGATTTGCTTACCAGGAATGAACTCTAGGCTGCCGTGCGTGCCGAAGTGGATGAGCGCGTCGGCATGAAAGGCGTTCCGAGTCCATAGGTACGAGGCGATGTAGGGATAGCTCGGCACGGCGATGGAGCCGTGTACCATGTTGAAATCCACCTCCCCTGCGCCGGTGCCGAGTTGCGGGAGGATGGCCACGTTGCCGTACTCGATGCGCGGGACCCCGATGCCCGATTGTCCATTCTGTTCGTACGCGTAGTATACGCCGGGTTCTTTCCCGTAGTGGCTGCGTATGCTGTCAACGATGGGCGCGGGGAATGTTTTTTCGATCCATTTTGTTAGAGAGTCTGTGGGGACGAAGGCGGGCATTCCGCTCGTGAGGAAATTTCCCAGGGCTCCCTCGGCGTAGCTCATGTATAGGGCGCCGCGCTGCATGACATCCTCTTTGAATTTTGCTAAGTTTTCGGGTAGCCCTGCGACGTTGTATCCTGCCTCGCGAAGGCTTAAGAGCGTGTTGTAGAGCGAGGGTAGGGTTTCGAGTCCCTGCGCGACGAGGCTATTCTGCCCGGGGCCTTTGTAGTAGTAGATCGCGACTTTTTTCTCGCTGTTAGGCATTTTCTGTAGGGCGACGTACTTTTTTGCGAGATTGCAGAATTGCTCGAGACGGCCAGGGATTGTTTTAAATACCTGAAGCCCATTTTCCTCCTCCAGCGCGGTGAGCGCGAAGGGTTCGATGGCCCCGTCGAGTTCTGGCACCGCCACGCTCTGGCTCAAGAAGCCTCCCACCATGCCTTTGGGGTCTTTTTCCCATTCGCTGCGTAGGGTGGTGAGCGTTAGGGGCGCAAGCATGGGGATGTTGCGGGTCTTTAGCCAATCTATTAGGGCCTGCGAGTTCCCCATGGCGAATCGTCCGTGGGGGAACACCACCACGAGGTCCGGGGAGATTTCCTGCAAGATTTCAAGCTTTTGCGTCCATGCGCTCACGCCGTACACGTTGAAGCCAACGTTTTCAAGGCCTTGTAGAATCTCGTTGAGGTACTGCCTGTCGCTGTTGAACGGGCTAATGATGCTGGTGAACACTGCCACTTTGGGTTTGCCCGGCTTCATTCCGTGCTCCCGGTAATAGGCTTCGTACTCCTTGACGCTGTTGAACGCGAGGTCGTCGGAATCTTTGGAGAAGAGCACATCGCTACCATAGCGGATAACTTCGCCAAGGGCGGCGCCGTTCCGAAGCTTCTTACCTAGTACATTCTCGCGTACGTAGTAGAGCGCATTCCGGAAATTCGCCGTTCCGCCGTTATCAAAGAATTCGAGGAACGTGTACTGTTGCGTCGAGTCGAGGTTGGAGATGTTGTTGTCGGCATTCGGCGCCATTAGGGTCATGTGCTTCAGGCCCTTATCCATGAGTTTTTGCACGGCGGCCCTCTCCTCTTCGCCCCAGTCCAGCCCCATGCCGAAGGTGAATACGGCGTCGCAGTCGGCGTACTCCTTAACGTTTTTGACCTTGCGGATTTCCACGTTCTCGGCGTCGGCCGATTGCGCGATACGGCTGTACATGAATTCTGGAGTGTTGGCGAATCCCACCACTACCCGGCGCGGGTAGGCAAGCCATGCAACCACCGCGCCGGCGGCGATGAGGCATGCTATGGAGATAGCAATGATTTTTTTCTTTTTCATATTCATTAGCACGATGAAACTCTGTGTCCTCTTCTTTAGTGTGTTAGTGTTGGCTGTTGACTAGGGCACAACCGAATTGTAACGTTCAGCCGTTGCTTTTTGTTGAAACGTTAGACTTTTCTTTTCTGGACGATGGCCTCTGGGGGGCTCGTTGGATTCGATTATTTTAACGGTAGTTGGATGGTCCCTTTGATGTCAATGTAGTCGCTCGTAACGTCGGTGAGGCCCGTTTGGATGTCGAACGAGAAGATGCCGGTGTTCCAGTCGATGGATACGCGTTGTTCCCGTAGCGGTTTGTCGTCGTATTCGCTCACGTACGGGGGGAGCCGATCGTGGTTGCGGGAGTGATGGAAGTCGACGGTATTCAAGTGGCGTTTGGGGAACGGTGTGTCCATTGAGGCCTGGCATTCGATGGCGGTTGGATCGCCTGCCTGAATCAGGTGCAGGAGGCGGTCCCAGGCGGAGTACTGAAAGTTGAAGGGGGTGTTATACTCGGGGTTGGTCGTGTTGTCTTTAAAATTTTCGTGCATGGTGTTCACCCTGGAGATGCCGTTGGCATCCTTGGCGCCGATGGCCACGCTATCGAGAGAGCATTCGAATTCCTCGTGCGATTGCCGATTCCAGTCGATTAGTTTCATCACTTTTCCAACGAGCGGGTTTGCGCCGGGGCTTAGCCAGAACTCATCGTTCTCAATGGTCATTTTACGTAGGGCGAAATAGAAAAATTCGGTGAGTCCCAGCGCGTTCCAATCGAATTTTAGCACGAGGGAGTCTTGCGTTGCCACCGGCGACAGGGAGAGCATCGTCACTCCCCTATAGCTGCTGCTCCCGGCGTCCCTGAAGTCCACGAGTCCCCCATTGGCGGGCCAGCTCACGGTGAGTTCGACCGGTAGATGTTTCCCCAGGATCTTCCCGAGAGGGTAACCCCTACTCTCCCAGAGGGCAATGAGGTTCTTTTCCGCCTCTGTGGGGGCATATTGGGGTTTGCTCTTGCTGACGCTTAGGTATAGCTTTGAGGGCTTCCCCTGCGGGCGAAGCGCGATGGCCAGCGATGGCCAGAAAGTTTTACTGACTGTAATCCCCTTTTTTAGAGTTACATAAAATGTCGTCCTGCGTGCAGAACCTTCAAAGTAGACGCCGGTGGGGCACTCGATGAACCCCTCGGGGTCATCGTTTACGGAAATGGTTAGTTCCTGCGTTTCTTTCGCCACGGCCCGTAGGATGGTTACCGAAATCGTATCGTTAAGCTGGGGGGTGAGAGCGGTTTCCTCGGCGATAACTTTAATCTCATTGCTACCCGTATATTCGCGATAATCGATTTCTTCCCTGCACGCAGAGCATAGGCAGAACGCGAGTAGGGTTATCGAGATGAGGTGGGTGTGTATTCTTCGCATAGCTTGGCCCTCTCTTATTTAAAAATTTCGGTTTGTGGCGGGTTAAGGAGCGGTTTGTGTTTACACCTATCTTTCGGACTCCCAGCCTGGGTTCTGCCGCAAGTCGGAATTGGCGTGTATCTCTGTTCTTGGGATGGGCCATACCCAGCGGAAGTCGGACGCTTCAATTTTGCTGCCCTCCGGGGTCCCGTTGCTTTGGAGGCGCGCTATGGGCCAGTGCATCCGCTTGATGTCGAAATAGCTGGTGCCCTCGCCGCGAAATTCCTGCATTTTGAGGCGTAGGATTTGGCGTATCAAGGGGTCGCCCGTTAAGGAAGCATCTAGGGGCGGGCTTTTAAGGGTTTTTAGCCACCGGTTTAGCTCGGTGTGGGCCTCCTGCTCCCTTCCTAGCTGCGCGAGGCATTCCCCCTTTATGAAAAGGGCTTCCGTGGCGCGTAGGTCGTAGGTTTGGAAGAAATCGATGCGATTCCGATTCAGGTAGTTGTATTTTCCCCATAGCGTCGCCTGCTCACCGTTTGGCATGAAGAATGGTATTTCGTAGAACTGCTTGCGCACGTCGCTGGCCGCTAGCTCCGTTCCGGCAGCGATGTTGAAGAGGTCGCCATTGTCGGAGTCGTATTGTATGGCGTTGATGTAGAGGCGTACGCCGCGTTGCTTGTCGGTTTGGTCGTACGCGTAGATGGCATCGCCGGCCCCTTTGGCTGTCCACATGGCCTCGTAGCGCGCCTTTGCATTCCCTTCGATGAGAGTCCCTTTTAGGTTGAGCAGTTCATTCGCGGCGTTGAGAGCGCCGTTGAAATCATTTTTCCATAGGGCGGTTTGCGCCTGTAGCAATAGCCCCGCGTGGTAGTCGAGCCAGTTGATGGAGCTGCCCTGCCCCTCGGTGGTTACAGGGTTGTTTTTCAAAAGTTCGAGCGCCTCTGAAATGAGCGTTTCGATGGTGCGTAACGATTTTTCTACGCTGCTTCTCGGTCGCAATTCGAAAACCACTTTGTCGCGAAGTATGATTCCCTCGCCGGAGAAGTCGCCTCCTGTGGGTGCTGCGGCGAATATTTGTAGCAGTTGTAGGTAGCATCGCGCTTTGAGTAGCATGACGCTCCCTTGCAGGGCGTTACGCTGCAAGCGTTCCGCGCCGGTGGAGGCTGTGACGTCTTTCACCCGTTCGAGGACGGTGTTGCAGAGCATGATGGTTCGGTAGTGGTCTGTCCAGAGATTGATGGCCTCATCGCGCAGGCTGCGCTCGTCCCACTGGTAGCGTAATCGGTCAGCGGGCTGGTGCGAAAGCCATGTTGAGGGCTGGAACTCCTCCGCGAGGATGGAAAAGACGATGTCGTAGCTATGCCATGAGTAGGAGTAGTACGCGGCCGCGGTGGCCCTTTGCATGGTGGAGATGGTAGAGATGGCCTTGGGGTCGCTCACTTTATCCTCCATGGGGATGTCGAGAGAGCAGCCTGCGTGGAGGGCAGCCAGCAGGAGTAGGAGCGGATGTCCAATTTTTCTGAGGATTCGCACGGCTAGAAGTTTAAAGATAGGTTAAAGGTGAGAACGGGCGCTAGCGGGGCCACGAGGTTCCCCGTTTCGGGGTCGCCCCCCATGAATGGAGTGATTGTAAAGAGGTTGGCTGCGTGCAACGCGAAGTGTCCATATGAAATCACGTTGTGCATGAGGTTAAGGAACCGTTCATCAAAGCGATACCTGAGCGAGATGCCGGAGAGCCTGATGAAGTCGGTGCGACGTACGGTCCGTGTGTTGGGCACGTTGCGCACGTTGTCATAGCCTAACGAGAGCATATTGGGGTCTGGGTAGATTTTTCCCTCGTCGCCGAGTTGCCACCAGGTGTTTTGAACCTGGTTTTTTATCGCGTTCTGATTGGCATTCGAGGCGTCGCGCACGTAGGCGTACGAGATCATGCGTTTGGCCCCCGCGCAGTAGTAGAAGTTGCAATCGAGCGATACGTTCTTCCAGCCGCAGGAGATGGAGAACCCGCCGGAAATGGGGGGGGTGGCGTGCCCTAGCCAGATGTAATCTTCGCGAAGGAACGTGTGGTAAACATTCTGCTCTTGGTCCTCATGGTCCTTGTACACGGGGTAGCCATGCAGGGGATTGATGCCTAGGCATTCGAGGCCCCAGAGCCCATCAATGGGTTGCCCAACCTCGTAGTCGGGCACCACCGCCTCGAGCGAAGAGTAGATGCGTGGTTTTCCATTGAGGTATAGGACTTTGCTACGGTTGTAGCTCATGTTGCCGGAAAACGATAATCTCCAGTTATCGAGATCTACCGCGTTGATTTGCGCGTTTAGCTCGATCCCCTCGTTGCGTAGCGAACCGATATTTTGTAGCTGCGTGGAGAATCCGAGGCTTGGAGGGATGGGGACGTCGAGCAGGGCCTCCTTTGTAATACGGCGGTACGCCGATACGGAGAGGGTTACTCTTGGGAAACCTAGCGAGAGGCCGATGTCGTAGATTTCGTTCTGCTCTGCCTTTAGCCCTAGGTTTGCGAGCGCCTCGAGCGTCATGGGCCGGATGTGGGCGTAGGTGGTGTTGTCGTAGGTGAATGTGTTTATTGTGCTTGCCGCTGAGACGCCGTTAAGGTTTGCGGTATACCCCATGGAGGCACGCAGTTTGAGGGTGGAGAGCCACGTGAGATTTTTAACCACGGGATACCCCTTTATATCCCAGCCTATGCCTACCGCCCACGCTTGGTTCCAGCGTTGCGCTTTGGGTAAGAGCGAGGAGGCATCAAATTTCACTGAGCCGAAGATATCGTATTGTCCCAGCAATGTGTATCCCACCAAAAGCCCTAGGCCAATATCGCGGTGCGTGTATTTGGTTGCGTACGTAGAGGGGCGTCTGGCGCCTGTTAGCGAGTTATCAATGGCAGCGGCGGACATGATATTCCCTGAAAGCCCATACCCCTTCACGCCTAGCTCGTCGCGCATATCCGTGTGGAAGTCTACATCACCCCCCGCGGTGAATTCATGGATGCCCCACGTGTTGGTGTAGCCGAGGCGGAGCCCAGAGGTGACGTTGAGGTTGACGCTTTTACTCTGCTGCAGCGCGCCTCGCTGCTCCGGGCTTACGCCGCTACTGATTTCGCTGTAGGCTGTGGGAGGCGTGACGAGTAGGTTCTCATCCAGCGATAGATCTAGACCGCAGGTAGCGTCAAGCGTTAGCCCCCCCACGATTCTCCAGTTGAAGCTAGAGAATGCACCGATATTCTTCGTTTCCCCCTGCTTTTTAAACTGCCCCACGAGATCGTTGTACCGCTGCCCTCTGCCGTAGGACCAAAGCGAGGGGGAGTCTTTGCTCTCGTACGGGTTGAGCTTGTACACCATTTCGATTGGGTTGTAATTGCTCCCCCATGGCGTTTCTACGCGGGCGTACCCTCCGCTTACCGTCAATGCCATCACCGCGCTCTCATTGAAGCGTTGCTCTACGCCGAGGCGCATGGTGCCGCGCAGCGTGCTATTCCCATCGAGTTGTCCCCCCTGCTGCATGAATCCGGCGGAGAGGTTGTACGCGGTTCGATCCTTGCCACCGCGCAGCGATAGGGTGTGACGGTGGTAGTAGCTAGGCCGTACTAGCTCTCTGTACCAATCGGTGTGTACGTTCCTGAGTGAGTCGAGTATGCGCCGCCCGGTTGCAACTCTATTTTCAATATCGGGGTCGCCAGGGTACTCCTTGCGTATACGCTCCTCGCTGTAGAAGTAGCCCGGGGCGGAGGTTGCTTTGAGCAATCGTTCAAGCTCTAACTTTTCCTCGCTATCCATCATTTCCACGGGGCGTTTTCCTCGGAACGTAACACCCGCTTCCCCGCGGTAGCTTACCCGTAGCTCCTCGCCTGTGAAGCGTTGGCTGCTGATTTCTACCACGCCGTTGGCTGCGCGAATGCCGTACAGCGCGGTGCCCACAGCATCTTTAAGGATTTTTATCTCTCCTAAATCTTCCGGGTTGAGCATGAGGAACGTTTCCGCCGAGATGATTTGCCCATCCAGCACGTAGAGCGGTTGATTGGCCGCGTTGCCGCTTCGAAATGAGGAGGTTCCGCGAACCCGTATTTCCGGGGGGGTGCCGAGCGAGCCTTTCGTGGTTACCTGTAGGCCTGGTATCATCCCCTGCAATGCTTGCCCGAGATTAGATGCGGGCTTGGATTGCACGGTTTGCAGATTGACCTTCTCTACGTTCCCGGTGCGCGTGCGCACATCGACGGCGTTGATGTTGGCCTTTGAACGTACCACGACCTGCTGGATGTCCGTTGATTCCTCAGTGAGGAAGAAGTCCACTTTGAGCCCACCGTTGTACGCTACGTTGCGGGTGCTATACCCTATGCATTGGCATATTAATCGCAGCGAATCGTGGTTCTCAGGTACGCGTAGCTTGTATCGCCCATCCTGGTCGCTCACCGTGGCACCACCGCGCGGTGAGAAGCGTATGTAGGCACCCTCAACGGGACCTTTGGCATCTTTCACTACGCCTGTTACATACTGCGCCCGTAAGAGGCACACCGATGCCAACACGCAGGCTTGCATCGCTAAGAATATCCGAAGGTATCGACGTAAAGATTTCACATTATAAAAGGGGGTATGCGCGTTGATGAAAAGAACTTGAACATTCTATTAAGAGATGTTGCCGCGAAGTAACGACATTTTCTATTTGTCGCACCCCCCCAATAGTTGTGATATTTTTACAGCGGTTTAGTAGGAAATCTGTACCCGTTCCCCCTGTTAGTTCCTTTTTACTTTGAGCTTTATGGGGTGTTCGTAGGGAGAGACAATCGAGAAAGATGTTTTCGAAAGTGTTCTAGCACACCGATTATGCCGACATTCGCGCCCTGATGGAGGTGATGGATTTTATGGAAATGCTGCCCGCGGCGCAGGGTTGCGAGGGTCGTTGCGCTGTATATGCGCATTGCCTCCGCGGTAATTTAAAACTATGTGTACGATTGATGAATGCCACTTGTAAATCTTGCGTAAATCTACTGGTGTTTGCGCTATGGGTGCGACGGAGGCTTAGCCTTCTGCCTATTTCATTCCTGCTCCTATGGCCTGTGGACGTTTTTGGCGAGGTGCCTTTGCGTTCGGAATCTGCCCTTACGCCGTTAGGTAAGAGCTACACGTTGCCCAATGGGTTTACGCTTGCGCTTTACCCAACACGGAATGGGGTGCAAGAGCGAACGGAGGTGCGCTTGGTAATGCGGGTTGGGTCTGCGCACGAGTCGGATGCAGATGAAGGTGTGGCGCATTTCATTGAGCACATGGCCTTTGCTCCCGAGTGGATTATGCGCGCGCTAACAGGGTATGGGAACCGTTACGGCTCGGATTTCAACGCGTATACTGGGTATGACCGTACGGTTTATTCCTTTTCCATCCCTTCCGGCGATGATTCTGCCATGCTGCAAGCGTTGCGGGTTGTGCGCCATTGGATGTTTGAAATGCAATTTCAACGGCAGCATGTGGAGCGCGAAAGGGGAGTCATCGCTCGGGAAATTGCTGATTTTGCTTCAGCAGACCCATTGAGCAAGGCGAAGTTAGCGGGAAATCCCCTTTACTCCCGTTTTCCAATCGGGCGGCACGAGCGGGTGCAGCGGATCGACGAACAGCGTCTCGCCCATTTTTATCGACGGCACTATTCGCCGAGTGCGGCGACGCTAATCGTGGCGGGCCCCATAGATACAGCCGAGTGCTACCGGCTGGCGAAGGCGATGCTGGCGGATATCCCTGCGCCGAGGGAGCTGGTAGAGCAACCGAATCTCGATATTTTTTTGACGCATGTACCCAGCTTTTCAGCCACGCCTGTAGCGGAGGATAGTCTTTGTAGGGTGAGTCTTTACTGGCCATACAGGTACGGAGTCCAGACCTCTTGCGGCGACTGGTTGCGCAATGTGTGCATTCAGACCTGCGCTTCGGTTATCAATAGCCAGCTCCATCTGCATGGTAGTAGAATGAGCTTTAGCGTTGATTGGTATCTTAACCGCGAGGGATTCATTAGCCTGGAAGGATCCTACCATGCCGCGGCACGGCTTGATACCGCTGTGCTGCGCGCCCTGAGCGTTGTTTATGGGATTGCTCGCCATTGCAACGATTCGAAGCTTTTTCTCCTGCTACGGGATAAGGCTCTGAGTATAGCTGAACAGGTTTCCTTACCCACTCTGGCGGTTGAAGCTGCCGACAGGATGGTGGATGAAGCGCTTGTGGAGGTTGAGGGGGGTGCCTCGGAACTGGAGGTGGCGTGGCTTCGCGATACTATAAGCAGGATGGATTCTACGGCATGGCGCCGAATGCTGCAGGCCGTTGTGCCACAGGGTATGCCTCTAGTGGCTGATGTAGAAGGGGGTAGTTTGGAGAACCACCAACTTGCGATTTCCATTGCGAAGGCGGAGCGTATGGCTTCGGATTCTTCGGTTTCGGCCGTTCTATCTCATCGGGAGGAGCAGCGAGAAGGGAGAAAGATAAACATTCCCAACCGCTATTTAAATCCCCTTTTGCCAGATTCGGAGCCGAGCCGTATTAAGCATTTCCCAACGCTTAACGCTACGCTTTACCGGATTAACAGCGGGATTCCCATTCTGGCGAAGCGAATGGATACCGATGACAGTACGGTCTACGTAGTGGCTTCGTGGCGCGGTGGGCTCCTGGATACCTCTTTGTATCCTCGCGCGGTTCAAGAGGCTTTGGGTAGCGCTTTCGAATTGAGTATAGCCGGGCAGCTGCCGCTTTCTGCCCAGGATAGCATATTCTACCAAGAAGGGATTTCTCAGCTTTTTATCAGTGGGCCGGCAGCCCACCGTGTTATGATGGTTTGCCCTAGCCGACGGTTGGACCTGGCTGTGCGTATGCTGCGTGATAGGTTAGTAAATGTTTCGTGGGACACCGTTGCGTTCGATTCTCTGCGCATGGAGTCCATTCGAGGTGCGCGCCGTGATGTGGCTGCTAAGCGTGCGCTGCTCCCTGCGCAGCGCATCAACGCATTTACCACTCGCCTTGTTGACCCGAAATTTAGCGTGGACGACCCATCTGCAGATGTGTGGCAGCAGGTGGATATTCAGAAGTTGAGTAGTTACTACGAGTCTCTTTTTACTATTGGAGAGGGCCTGCAGATCATTGCCATTGGACCTATGGGGGAGGATACAATCGCTGCGACCTTCGCAAAGAATTTTGACTTACGGTATAAGGAGGCGGAGAATTCTGGAAAATCCATTAAGTGGAAGCCGAAGCGACCGTTCGAATCGCCAAAAGAAGGGTTGGCGACATTCATTTCATTCTGGAGGGGCGATGTGTTTGAGGGAGGTTTACGAGGATCGCTTCTTTTGAAACTCATGCGCGATGCGTTGCAGGACGAGGCGTTGCGTACGCTCCGGATGGAGCAGCAAATAGTTTATTCTCCTTTTGTCTCCATCCGCTATGACATGATGGGTTCGAAAACCTTTGCATTGATCGTTGATGGTGATTGCGATGCTAGCCAACTTAGCAAGGCGCGTGGCGCGTCGGAAGCGGCATTGCGGGCTTTAGCAAAGAAAGAGATTTCTTACGAGAGGTTGAATGGGTACAGGCAGGCTTTCCTAGCATCTAAGGGGCGTGAGCTTACCCCCTACGCGGTTACCGCTTGGAGGGATTGGCTCGTTAATTCGGTGGAAGAAGGCGCAACGTTTGATGAGCTTGATAGCTATGAAGTCGTACTCACGAGCATAACGCCCCAGATGTTACGTTCCTGTTTCCGTAAGTTCTCGAGGCGTGCGGAGCATGGGTTCTTCGCAATTTCTCTAGAAGAGTAGCGTCTGACTTGTAAAAAGCGCGCCATCACTGCCTTGCAGTGGTGGCGCGCGTTTATTAGGTGCGTCGATTACTACCGTTTTACTACTCGAAGAACCTTCGTTCCGTCTTTCGCATGTATCCTAACGATATACAAGCCGCTTTCCCATTCGCTGGTTGCTATTTCCATTCGCTCCGCTCCCTGTAACTCCCTATCGTAGAGCTTTTCTCCTAGGATGCTGTAGACTTCAATCCTATTGGCTGCGTTGAGGTGCACGATTGTTAGCCAGTCGCGGAACGGGTTTACCAAGCTCTGCGCTGAGGATAGAAGTGCGCTCTCGATGGAGGTTGATGTTTGGCCTTTTTTCCATACGGCGTAAAGGGTTTTAACCGCGCCTTTCGAGCTTTCTATAAGTACGTTGGCTTGCCCGTCGGTGTATGAAGCGGTTGATGCACTTTTGCTCATGCTCCACCCCAGGAATTCGAAGCCGCTGCGCTTGAACGCGTTCTTTGGCAGCGTGAGGGATTCCCCGACGTTGACGGTTTGCGGTTGCATCGCGCCCTCCGTGGCACCGTTGCCGTCGAACGCGAGCGTGTAGGTGCTGGCGGGCGCAGCCGTGGCCTTCCACACGGCGTAGAGGGTTTTAACCTCGCCCTTTCCCCCGCCTAGGTCTACCCCGGCCTGCCCATCTGTGTAGGATGCCTCGGTGGCGGTGCTGCTCATGCTCCACCCCAGGAATTCGAAGCCGCTGCGCTTGAACGTGTTCTTTGGCAGCGTGAGGGATTCCCCGACGTTGACGGTTTGCGGTTGCATCGCGCCCTCCGTGGCGCCGTTACCGTCGAACGCGAGCGTGTAGGTGCTGGCGGGCTTCGAAGCTTGCCAGTGCCGCATGGCGCGTACGAAGTATTGTTTTGTTTTGTATCCGTCTCCATTGGGATCCTCATATATCCCTAGTTGCGCGTCGAGATACCATGCGCACCGTGCGTTGTATGGTGTGCTAGTCCAGTATGACCCTGCGATCACCTCTCCCCCATTATCCTCCAACGCCTTTTTTATGAATGGTTCTAGTGAATATACGATGAACATTTGCCCCGCAGTCGGTAGATACCAGCCGTGATCGAAGTCTACGGCGAATGCCGCTGGGTAGCTCTCCCTATTTCCTCCTGCTGCCGCACGAATGGCTTGGGTAGCTGCGTATCCCGCTGTGTCTCTCAGCAGGGGAAGCATATCGTTAAGCGCACGTTTCGACTCGCTCCTCTCCGTGAGGATTTTGTTGAGCGCGTTCGTTGCTGTTTCTGTCGCCTGAGATGCCCAACTAAAGGTCCCTGCATTCCTTAATGCTATTGCCCAGCCGCTTTGCCCATCGCGTTCTACCTGGATAAGCACCCCCTTGCTCCCATCCTCAAAGGTGACGAGTTCCCCTATTTTCCCTTTCTCTTGCGCCGCCGCCGGGATGAATGCGTGCGCGCTGATTAGCAGGAATATCAGTAGTGCTACCCACTTTGTTGCTTGCTGCTTATACGTCCGTATCATATTCTTCTTCCCTATCGTTACTCTTTTTGGGGTTGGGGTTAAAATGCGCGTACCGCTCGTACGCCCATATTGATCGCGTATTTCCTATCGGATGCTGCATCTACACGGATTCCGCCAGACCCTTTTAGGTAAAATGCGCCTTTATTCACTTTCTCTATGCTGCTGCTGTAATACATGCTGTATTGCATTTGGGCGGCAAAGGTCTCTCCCTCCTTCTCTATTACAGCTTGCAGCGCTTCTGCCACAGCGCGGTATTGCGCTGCTAGCATTACCAGCTCGGGCATTGACGGCATGAACCAGCCTGCAGTGAAGTCCTCGTCAGAGATGGATGCTGCTGCCGGGTACGGCTTTCCTTGGGCGTTCAGCTCGCGTAGGGTGGTGGTGTTCGATTTACCGTTCCATTCGCTCCGTAGAATCCCATGCACTCCGAGTACTTCGCTTCCTGGCTCCTGGTCTGCATCGTAGGAAAGTTCCATCGCCTCCGGGAGTTCATCCGCGGTGTTGTCCGTTCCACTCCAGCCTAGCCCGATGACTTTCCCTTCGCTGTTCTTTTCCCACTTTTTTGTGTCTTTAAGTGCCACCATGCGGTTGCCATTAGGCTCCCCGGTGGGCGACATCCAGTAGACAACGCCCTTCGCCGTTATGCTGCCCGCTGCAGCCTTATACTCGCTGGGAGTCCTGTACTCTCCGTCGGAGCACCATATATCGCCTACGTGCTGCCCATGGGAGGTGCCTGCCGTGATGGCTATTAGCCCAGCCACGGTGGCTAACTTTACAATCCCTTTCATTCTTCTATCCATTCGTCCACTCTGTTTTTATTTATCCGAACGCGGGAATCTGTGCGTTTTTACGCACCCCGCTCCAGGGTGCAAAATTACGAGTCGCGTAGGATGGGGGCATCATCATTTATTGGTATTTCTGCGCAGTGTCTTTTCGTTTCACGTGCGGCACTTGGCATTCCCATTTCACGCGCATTATGCCCATTCGAAAACAAAATTTTCACGCACCGACACTCGAAATTTGACTTGATTTGGGATTGTAATAAAATTTTTCTTTTGCACAATCAGTTGAGGCTCATTTTGATAGGATTTTGCATAATTTAAAATGCGTTTGTAGTAGCGTCTTGTTGTGTGTTATTTCACTAATTTCGTGAGGCGTAATCATAATCTTTTGCCCGGATACGTCATGAATTTGTATCGCAAGTTAAACATACGGGGAAAGTTAGCAATTTATAGTGCTATCTCGTTCCTCCTGCTCACTGCCGTTGTGGCTCTGGCAGTCTATTCTGACAAATCGAGCTCTGCTAGGATTCGTGTGCAGAGTAATTTGGCTGCTGTTTCCTCCACGCTACTGCCGCTCGCTAGCTACGTGGGCGCATCTTCGAGGAGCGAGGAGGGGCAGGCGGAGAAGCAGCGAATGCTGAAGCGTTACCTTGATGATGTCTTGCGCAAAACCGATTCTCTTTCTATGTCGGTTAGTTCTAATGAGGTGCAATCTGCAATCGATCCAATCGCGCCGCTCATCGATTCTCTGTCAGATTTGCTTCAGGCTTATATGAGTGCTGATAGTATTTGCAGCTCGAAGGTTGCTTCTTTGGAAGAGAAGTTAAGGGCAGGGGCAGAGGCTCTTGTAACGGCAGGTGCGGATAGGCATATTATAGGAGTCTATGCAATGTTCTCAGCGGATATTCTAGGTTATCTGTATGAGGAAGAGATAGATGAGGATGTATATGCCTCTATGATGGCCCAGCTGAAGGGCATTTGCAGCGAGGTGGGCGAAAAGGCACCTTCAGTAAGGGCGGAACTGGTTAAGTTAGGAGATTCCGCCGAAGAGATGAATCGACAGATGATCTCCTTTCTTTCGCTGCATGAGTTGGTGTACGATCGTCTAGGTGCTATTGAGGCGGTGTTGGCGAATGCGGAAAAGGTTCAGTTACGTATCGTTGAGCGGAGCCAAAGGAGGGCATTGTTTGTGTATGGTGTTGCTTACGCTCTTGTCGCCATTGTGCTATTCCTCCTTCTCCGTTTGCTGGCTAAAGATTTGGCGCATCCTGTGAAAACGGTTTCTTCCATTCTCGAAAACTTCCGTGATGGGCGGATTGTGCGTTTGAATGATGCGCGAAGCATGAAGGAGCGTGGCGATGAAATCGGTGTTATGGTTCGTAGCGTAGGTGGGTTGGGCGAAAAATTGAGAGAGATCGTTAGTGCCATGCACCGGGTGGGTGCTGCGCTTATGGAAGCGAATGTGCAGCTCACCCAGTCGGCGGCTGCGATTTCTCAGGGTGCTTCCCGGCAGGCCTCGGAGTCGGAGGAGGTGAGTAGCACTGTTGAGGAGATGACGGCAAGTATGCTGCAGACAAGCGATAATGCGAAGCAAAGCGAAGTGATAAACGCGAAGAGTATGGAGTCTCTGACGCGCCTCAATCAGATCACCCAGCAGAGCGCTCAGGTGATCGCTTCTATTGGTGACCGTATAGGGGTCATGAATGGTATAGCGCGGCAAACCAACATCTTGGCCCTGAATGCTGCTGTTGAGGCGGCAAGGGCGGGGGAGTATGGTAAAGGGTTCGCGGTGGTAGCTATCGAGGTGCGTAAGTTGGCGGAGCAGAGCGCGAAGGCTGCTGACGAGGTGGTGAGCATGGTGCTAAACGCAGTAAAAATTGCTGAGACGGCCAAAGAGCAGTTTAATGCGATTACCCCGGAACTACAGGAGGCAAGTAGACTTACCCAGGAGGTGAGTGCTGCTGTGCAGCAGTTGCGTATCGGAACGGATCAAATTAATTCGTCTGTGCAGGAGCTAACGGAGGTGGCGCAGGGGAATGCAGCCAGCAGTGAGGAGTTGGCTGCCAGCGCGGATGGCTTGCAGGCTACCGCTGAGCGGCTCAATGCGCTCTTGAATTATTATCACGTGGAGGAATAGCCCCCTTTTGTATGGTGCTGGTTTTATTCTCGTCTCGTAGGGCGAGTGATGGGGGGCGTTTGTGAGAGCGGTACTCTCCCCCTACAGATTTGCGGACTAAATAGTTACACGTATCTTTGCCAGCCCTTCGGTCGTAGGGTATTTATGGGAAACGTAAAAAGGAAAGGTGGTAAATTATGAATACTAATGGTACATCGAAGAGGGTGACAAGGATTGAAGAGAACTCGACGCGGGGGCATATGGCATCTGATAATTCGCGTGTCTTTACGCCAACTGCAGAAAGTAAAGGGCGGGCGTCCACCCTTCGTCTTGTCGCCGCGTTGCTTTGGGTAATGGCCATCGCGGCGGAAGTGGGTGCTATAGTCCTTTTGAAGCGTCCGCCGGTTAGTATGGTGTGGCTTATCGTTTTCATTGTGGTGGATCTTGCGCTCGCTGTAGCTGGATCGCTGCTCTGGAAAAAAGCGAATCGTCTTGACCCTGCTTCGACGAAGGACAAGTTTAGATTCTTTGTCCAAAACCAACTTGGGGCGATCATCGCTGTCGTTGCTTTCCTTCCATTGGTTATATTTATATTCACGGATAAAAATTTGCAGGGTAAGCAGAAGGGTATCTTGGGGGCAGTCGCTATTGTAGCTTTGCTCATCGCCACCGTCCTAGGCATCGACTTCAATCCTCCTTCCGTGGAGCAGTACACGCAGCAGACCAATGAGATTGAGGCGTTGACAGGAAAAAATAGCGTTTACTGGACGAAGGCGGGCAACCGTTACCATATTTATGCCGATTGCCCGCATATTAACACAAGCCGAACGGACGAAATCTTTAATGGTACTGTAGCTCAGGCGAGAGAGCTAAAAAACATAACGGAGCTGTGTAAAACTTGTAAGAACCGTTGCGAGCGCCAGGCTGGGAAAACGTTGGAAGAGGATGGTAGTGCTTCGGAAACGGAATCAACTGAAGGGAACGAGCGGTGAGGAGTAGTGGAGGCTGACCCAAGTAGGGCTGTGCGATCTTATTTCTCACATATCTATCGCCCGAGGGAGTAGGGCATAAAAAGGCCGTAGCCTACTTTGGTTTCGGCCTTTTGTACTGTCCGATAAAAGCGGCTGACGATGCCGTGCATCTCTCTGGAGGGTTGGAGTGGGGCGGGTCCTCTTACAGATTTACGCATTAGCGTTGCGCTATATGCGCGCTGTGGAAACCTGGTCTGTGGGAATTGGGGGCTGTCGTTGTGCTTGCGTTCTGTGAGAATCATGGCCTTGCGAGGGGTTACAGCGGCGCGGAGCGTAGGGGTAGGCGTGGGGATGGGTCGGTGGATACGGTGGTATCAGCGTTCTTTGTATCTTTGTTCGAGATAATGTTTTAACGTAATGGATGCTTTGGCGCTGTTTGACGCTGTTCCCCCTCTCCGCGCTGCGCTGCCGCCAAATCTTGCGGCATCCTTAACCCATGCGGCGGAGTTTGTTGAGTTAAAGCCTGGCCAAGAGCTTTTGCAGGTGAAGCTTCCCCCGCCACGCGTTGCTTTCCTGTCCTATGGGTTCGCCGCGTATTCAGTTGGGGCTTCCAGCTCGCTTGTGGACTTGCTTCCCGCGGGGCGTTGGTTGGCGCTACCCTTTTGCCTAAATGCTAATGGCGCTCCGCTGTCCATCTTCGCGCTATCGCATGCTTCGGTGACGTTGCTGCCGCGCGACGAGTTGATGCGTGCTGCCTATGCTTCGCCTAGGTTGGCGCTATCCTTAGCGTTGGCCGCCGCGGATGATGCGCGTGTTGTCGCTACCCACTTGGCCGCATTTAGAGAAAAGTCGGCGGAGGGAAGGTGTGCCTATCTCTTGCTCGATCTTGCCGAGCGTGTCTATGCCAATAGCTCCTTTGAGTGCCCGCTCGACCAGTCCGCGTTGGCCTCATTTGCCGGTTTAAGCCGGGGGACGTTCAATAGAGCATTGCGTTCGCTCGAGGTGCGGCAGCTCCTTCGCTGCGAGCGTAATCGGTATCGATTGCTTGATGTGGATGGGCTTAAGCGTGTGGAGTAGTTCTGCTAGCGGATTGTAGTGCTGTGGCGGGGTTGGGTTGTAGTTGGCGGTGATTCGCTAGTTCTTGGTGGGTGCAACGTCTTCTGCCCTCTCCTTCTCGACGCTTAGCTGGTCGCAGTGGGAAATAGGCGTATCGCGGGAAGGTTGTTGCGTGTGGGTAAGCTTCTGGTGGACGTTAGTAGGGATTCTCAGGTTTTGGCACAAATTGGAAGGCTGTGCGCGTTTCGTATGGGGAATGAAAGTTCTAAATGTCAGGTGTTGCACCCTCAGTCCCTTTGCGCGGTCCGAATGATTTTTATGCGCGTTCCGGCAGTTTAAAATGGGCGGTGTGTTATCCTCTTCGGGAGGACAGTGCGTGCGAATGCGCTTATTGTTCCATTTCACATGGGCTTCTCTCTTTGCGTCGCATATCGATTGGCTCGTGCGTGTCGGCTTTTTTTAACGTCGTTGTTTCAGGCCTGCGTTGGTGGTGGTGTTTCTTTTCTGCGCGGGGTATGGGCATGTTTGGTAGTTGAGGCTCTGTCTTTGGGAGTGTCGTCGCCATCTTGAACCGGGGGAGGCTCTTTTGGGTTCAGCGCGTGCATGGTGAACCGCCGTGCCGCTATTGGGATTGCTACGTGTGCACGGTTTCCGAATCTAAAAAAGGCAGCGGGGCTGCCTGCACTATTGCCCCGCTGCCTTCTTTGGGTTGAGATGATGAACCGTTTATCGGTGGTTCCTAAATGCGTGCCCGGGGTACACGGCCTCTTCGCCTAGTAGCTCCTCTATGCGCAGCAGCCGATTGTACTTCGCAATCCTATCCGTGCGCGACATGCTGCCCGTTTTTATTTGCCCTGTCGAGAGCGCCACGGCGAGGTCTGCGATGGTTGTGTCTTCGGTTTCCCCGGATCGGTGGCTCATCACGGAGGTCATGCCGTGAATATCCGCGAGTCGCACGGCATCTATGGTCTCGGAGAGCGTGCCGATCTGATTCACTTTGATAAGAATCGAGTTCGCCACCCCTTTGTCGATACCCTCTTGCAGACGTTTTACGTTCGTTACGAAGAGGTCGTCTCCCACCAGCTGTATCTTTTTCCCAATCCTATCGGTTAGAAGTTTCCAGCCGTTCCAATCGTCCTCGCTCAGGCCGTCCTCGATGCTCACTATGGGGTAGCTGCTGGTGAGCTTCTCCCAGTAGGCTACCATTTGCTCCGATGTCTTATCTTCACCGGTTGATTCGAAATGGTATACGTTGCGCTTGGCATCGTAGAATTCGGATGCCGCGGCGTCGAGTGCTAGTACGATGTCTTGCCCCGGCTTGTAGCCCGCGCGTTCCACGGCTTGCAGAATTGTGTCGAGTACGGCCTCGTGCGTTGGCAGGTTCGGTGCGAATCCCCCCTCGTCGCCAACGTTCGTTGATTGTTTTTTCTCCTTGAGTACGTTTTTGAGCGTGTGGAATACCTCTGCCCCCATCTGTAGCGCGCCGCTAAAGCTTTTTGCGCCTACGGGCATTATCATGAATTCTTGGATATCTATTGGGTTATCCGCGTGCTGCCCTCCGTTGAGGATGTTCATCATTGGTACGGGGAGCACGTGCGCCGTGGCGCCCCCTACGTAGCGATAGAGCGGCATATTTACCTCGTCCGCCGCGGCGTATGCCACCGCTAGCGACGCGCCAAGTATTGCGTTCGCGCCGAGGTTACCCTTGTTCTCTGTGCCATCGAGGGTGCGCATCGCGCTATCTATGGCTCGCTGGTCGTTCACCTCCATGCCCAGAATCACCTCGGCAATGGCGTTGTTAACGTGCTCTACCGCCTTGTGTACGCTCTTACCCCCGTATACGGCCTTATCGCCATCCCGCAGCTCCACCGCCTCATGGACCCCCGTCGACGCTCCGCTGGGGACAGCCGCGCGGCCAAAGCCTCCATCGGTGGTTGTTATATCCACTTCGACCGTCGGGTTGCCCCGCGAATCGAGAATCTGGCGGGCGTGTACTCCTTCTATTAGTCCCATTCTATCTTCCTTCCTTTCTTTTGTTTTGTTTCCTTTTTCTTTTCCGTTTGCGCGTGTCTATTGCAGTGCGTCCTTCGCTCTCCCCTATTGGGCTAGAGGTGAAAGTACGACACGGCGCGCTGCAAGCTTTCGCCCCCCGCTACCAGATTCCGGACGGTTTTCGTGAGCTGGTTGCTTTCGTTGGCTACGCGTTGCGTCACTTCGTTCAGGGTTTGCACCGCGAGGCTAATCTGGTGCATGCCGTTGCGCTGCTCGGCGCTGGTGTTGGCCACTGCTTGCGCGAGCTCTGCTGTTTGTTGTATCTTGGGTAGCACAACGTTGAAGTCCGCGCCCGCTGCGCGCGTGGTTTGCACGAGCCGCCCCACGAGTTCTACAATTTCTTGCGCTGACTCGTTGCTCCGTTCGGCCAACTTACGTACCTCGCTCGCCACCACCGCGAATCCCCGCCCATTTTCGCCCGCGCGTGCGGCCTCTACTGCCGCGTTGAGGGCCAAAATGTTGGTCTGATTCGCGATTTCTGCTATCACTCCAATTTTCGTTCCTACCGCCTCGGTGCTTTTTACCGTTTCTTCTACCACCCGCTGGATTTGCTGCATACTTTGTAGGCCTTCTTTGGCCTTTTCCCCGCTCGCTATGCTGCTCTCGCTATTCATGTCAATGCCTGCCGTCATCTCCTCAAGGGCGCTGCTGGCCTCCTCCGCGCCGCTTGCCTGCGTGTGTGCCCCCTCTGAGAGGGTTACGGCTAGTGCCGACATCTGCGATGCCGTTGCGTTAAGCATCTCGCTATGGCGGCTCACCTCCTGGACCACCTCTCGCAGCTTGCCGCTCAATCCCGATGTGGCGCGGGCGAGATGCCCCAGCTCGTCCTCCCGCTGTTGGAAGCGGAACGCTATGTGGTGGGTGCTGCTCAGGTCTCCGTTGAACATCCCATTGAGCATCCGCGACACCTCCGATACTCCGCGTCCCCAGCTGCGCCCTAAGTGCTCGAGGGTGAATAGAGTAAACAGCATTATCGCCAGATCCATGCATAGCATGATTATCCCATTCAGCGTGTTTCCCCGCGTGAGTAGGTTCATTCGGCGAGCGGTAAAGGTGCGCAGCTCATCCGTTATTTCTGTGAATAGGTGTGCTGTCCCCTCTTTGCAACGTTGAAGCGCGTCGAGCGATTTTTGTAGGTCCACGAGCCGGGTGTTATTGTCTTGTAGCGGGCCAAGCATGAATGTATCATCGCCGGTAAGCTTGATGTTCTCTTCAGCCGCGCGGTAGTCCGAAATGCCCTCTTGTAGGTAGTTGTACTCCATTGTGCCGCCAAAGTAGTAGGTGTATATATTGAGATGCCCTGATTCCACTAGGGCCCGCGTCTTTTCGTTTTGGATGCGTGGTGCTTTCAGAATCATTGCGTGTTGTGGTGCTATCAACGCTTCGTTGCGTTCCGCGTAGGCCATGCGTTCCTCTTCCCATTCGTTCACCGCCCTAATTAGCTCGTCTATCTTTTCGTGGAGAGAATTCGCTGTTTGCGCCAGGTCCGAGTGCTGGTGCTTTACTACCATCTGGTTCGAAACGTCGCGTAGCCTTGCCGTGGCGGCCGTAATCTCTTTTGCTTGTGCCTCTACGTGCTTCTTAAGGTAGATGTAGCTCTGCGCGGTGTTCTGTAGGGTGCTCACCTCCACGTACACATCGCCGAACACCGCGAATTGGTCGGATTCTTTCTCTAGCGTCTTGCTGCGTAGCCATACCACGAGCGCCATTATCACCATCATTCCAATTAGCGCTGCGCCCGTCAGGCGTAGCCGTTGTCGTAATGGAAGATTTGAAAGTTTCATGCCGGTTCTCTTTGCTAGTTCTCTTTAGGGATTTTGGCCGAGTGGCGATTGGCTGGCGGATTGGCGTGCGTGGTCCGCGGTTCGCGTGTGGTCTGCTCCCTTCATCTCTCGCTGCGCGTGGTTTGGGGGTATATGTGACGAATCTTCATGAACCGAGGAATCGCTACTCGTGCGTATCGGTTTTGCTTTCTTCAGCAGTTGTCTTCTTGAATATATGCTAATTTCGTTTCTTTCTCTCCTCTCGTAATACGCATGTCGTTGCTATTTGTTCAGGTTTTTTTGTTTTTTAGATACGTTGTGTGGGGTCTTTGCTTTATGTGCCGTTTTACCCTCCCCTGTTTTTGGGGTACCCATTAGGGGCGTAAAGGTTCTGTTGCGTTGTGCTACGCGTACCTTTGGGTAATCTACGTTATTGCAGCTAGCAACGTTTCGTTAATCTTCTAGTATGTGTATCGTTAGCCTTACGGAAATTTAGTATTCAGCCCTATCGCACGATCTTTTCATGCTCCATTTTTAGAAAAGGATCGCTCAGCGTGGTTCTGCTCCCTTTAGGATTATCCGATGGATGTTTTGTCGGCGCGGTGGTGCGGTGGGAGTATCTGGGGGGATGGCTCGTTGTGTTCTTCTTCCTAAAAGCGTAAGGCGTTCGTTTCTCCTTGGTTTATTGGTTTTCCCGAGCATGGTGCCTTCCGGCAGAGTGTTAGGGTTATTGAACTGAATGTATACCCCGCGGGTGTTTCGCGTTGAATGGTTACGGGGCTTAGAGCCTTTACCCAGGCGGCAACCCTTCGCGGAGGGAGGTTGGACACTTTTTTGGGGGGGTGTTTGCTGCCAGCTTCATCTAGAGGCTTAATGCATGTCCATCTCCTATGTGGACGCATGGGGGTACGTTATGCAGCGGCATTCCCATCTCTTTCGCCCTATTCGAGAGGCGCCCCGCTGCCATCTACAGCGCCAGGATGTCTGGCCGCTGTAGATGGGTTTGTAGAATCTTGCCTTACAAATGGAAGTAGGATACGGCCTGCTTTAGCCCCTCTCCCCCCTTTACGAGATTGCTCGCGGTTTCCGTGAGTTGATTGCTCTCATTGGCCACGCGTTGGGTCACCTCGTTGAGCGATTGCACGGCAAGGTTGATTTGGTGCATCCCGTTACGTTGCTCTTCGCTCGTATTGGCCACGGTCTGCGCTAAATCGGCGGTTTGCTGAATTTCGGGCATCACCGCGTTGAAGTTCTCACCAGCCTCACGCGATGCTCTCACCAGTTGGTCGACTAGCGATACAATTTCCCGCGCTGCTTCGTTGCTTCGCTCTGCCAGTTTTCGTACCTCGGCGGCCACCACCGCGAATCCACGCCCATTCTCTCCAGCGCGGGCCGCTTCTACCGCGGCGTTGAGCGCCAAAATGTTTGTTTGATTTGCAATCTCGGCAATCACATTGATCCGGGCGCCCACCGCCTCGGTGCTCTCGTTGGTGGTTCTGATTTCTTTCTCAATTTCCTTCATGCTGTCGAGCCCTCGTTGCGCTTTTTGCCCGCTTGCAAGGCTGTTCTCGCTATTCATGTCAATGCCTGCCGAAAGTTCTTCGATGGCGCTGCTCGCCTCTTCCGTTCCGCTCGCCTGCGCGTTTGCGCCTTCGGCAAGCGTCACTGCGAGTTTCGACATTAGCACCGCGGTGTTGTTCACCATTTCGCTGTGATTCCCGACCTCTTGCACCACCTCTTGCAATTTGGTATTTAATCTCGAGGTGGCGGTAATGAGATGCCCTAGCTCGTCCTTACGGGCGTGGAATCGCTGGGTTTGTGCATTCCCTGCGTTGAGGTCTCCCTGCGACATCTCGTCGAGGGTGTTCGACACCGTCGCGACGCCTCGTCCCCAGTCGCGGCCTAGGTGTTCGAGCGCCGCCACGGTGAGTAGCATTATCGCGAGGTCCATGCATAGCATCACAATCCCATTGAGCGTATTGCCGCGGGACATTAGGCTCACGCGCTGCGCGGTGAGACGTTTTAGCCCATCGGATATGTCGGTGAAGAGAGTACCAATCTGGTTCTGGTAGCCTTGTATCTCCGCGAGGGCGTTATGAAGATTGACAAAGCTGGAATTGCTGTTTTGTAGCGGGGTGAGCATGAATGTGTCCTCACCCGTTGCCTCTATGTTGGCCACGGCCGATAGGTAGTCCTCGGTGCCTTTGCTTATGTAGTCAAGTTCTAGCGCTCCGGCTAGGCTGTAGGCGTATATGTTTCGATAGCCCGACTCTACCAGCGCCCGCGTTTTGGCATTCTTGATTTCGTATAGCCGCGTTATTATGGCGAATTGCGGTGCGAATAGCGCTTCGTTGCATTGCGAGTATACGCGGCGGCCCGCCACAAGCTTATCCATCAGCGACAGTAGGGCCGTGGTCTTCTCTGCGTATTGCTTCGCCTCCTGCGCCAGCTGCGTGTTCTGGCTTTGGGTTAGCACGTGTTCGGTTATTTCATGAAGTCCCTCCGAGGCCTTTTTAATGGCTTTTTCCTGCGCATCCACGTGCTTTTCCAGGTAGACGTAGCTTTGCGCCGCGTTTTGCAGTGTGGATACCCCTACGTAGATATCGCCAAAAATGGTGTATTGGTTGGATTTCTGCTCCAGCGAGTGGCTTCGCAGCCACACTACGAGTGCCATGGCCACCATCATCCCAGCTAGAACGAGGCCTGTGAGGCGTAAACGTCGCAGGAGCGGTATATTCGAAAGTGTCATACCCTTATCGATTTTCTTAATTCCTATGGGGGCCTAGAATTGGCTTGATTTTTCCCACCACGTTTGGGCACTTGACCCACGGGAAAGACCCGCCCCTGCGCCGATTCCCGGCACTGGACCTCCCTGTTTATTCTGTTTTCGTTAGTATTAGCAGATGTGCAGCAAAGCTACGCCACTCCGCTTGGTAGATGTTCGTGCGGTACTTACCGGAGGGTGGGGTGTTGCGTATTCCAGCTGCTGCGTTGCGCCGCTACTCTTTTCCCTGCTCCTTGAGAATCTTCCGAGCCATGTCGAGAATTTTGGGGTCGTCCAGTATGACTACGCCCCCATCGGGCCCCTGCTCTACATGAAGCCCCGTTGCTTCCCCTTTGTCAAAATTCGTACCGCCAAAGTAGTTGCGCACTGTTTCTACATCGATGTTTAGCCGATGAGCTATTTCGCGCATCGTGCCCTCGGGTAGCATGTCCTTGATGCGTCGCAGCTCGTTGAATGTGATTGGTGTCCCCATGGTGTTGGCTTTCTATGTGTGAGTCTCACACGCTATTTCTTTACAAAGTTAAGAATATATTTGAACACCACAAAAAGCAGCACAAAAATCGTTTTTTAATTCCTTATTTTTATCGGGTATTTCGCTTTCACTTTGCCCTGCGCCATCCCCTTTAGCCGGCTCTGGAGCATTTGTTTGCGTAGGCCGCTCGTCCTATCGGTGAATACTAAACCCTGCGTGTGGTCGTACTCATGCTGCACGATGCGGGCCACGATTCCATGGAACTCCTGGGTGTGCTCCTCAAAGCGCTCATCGAGGTAGCGGATGAGTATGCCCTCCGGGCGTACTACCTTCTCGTTGATGCCGGTTAGGCTTAGGCAGCCCTCCTCGTAGGAGCTCTCCTTCCGCTCGAGCGGGGTAATCTCGCTGTTGATGAATACCCGTCGGAAATCTGCGAGGCTCGGGTCTTCCTCGGCGAAGGGGGTGGCATCCACAACGAATAGTTGGAGCGAAAGCCCAATCTGTGGGGCTGCCAGGCCTACGCCCTCAGCGCCCTGCATGGTGTCGAACATATTTTGCACCAGCTCCGCTAGCCCCTCGTGGCCCTCTTGCACGGGCTCCGCTTTCTGCCGCAGCACTCCCGATCCGTATACGTATATTGGTAGTACCATTATGCTTTTCTTATGTCTTGCATTTCCATGTATGATTGCAGCAGGATGGTGGCGCTCACCCTGTCCACCAGTGCCTTGTCGCGGCGTTTCATCTTCGGGATCCCGGCCTCTAGGATGGTGCGCTGCGCGAGGCGTGAGGTGTAGCGTTCATCGTGGAGTACCACAGGGATGTCAGGGAACCTCTTTTTCAGTTGCGTCACTACCTGACGAACGTAGACCATCGCCTCTGAGGGCGCCCCATGCTCGGTGCGTGGTTCGCCTACCACAAAGGTATCTATGGGCTCGTGCGCTGCGTACGTCTGCAAAAAATCCATCAGGCCGCCCGTCGCGCATGTAGCCAACGCGTTGGCGCTGATGTGCAGCGTATCGCTCACCGCTATGCCTGTGCGCTTACGCCCAACGTCGAGTGCAACGATTCGCCCCATGCTTTTACGCGAGCGGGCTTTGCGTCTGCTGGAGGAACTCCACACTCCGCTCAATCTCAGTGTACATCACTCTATCCTCATCGAAGGCCTTTACCCTTTCACGGAAAGCCGCGACCACCGGCCGGAGCTTGGGCGAGGTCTTTGCGGGCTGGCGGAACTCTAGTGCCTGCGCGGCATTCATGAGCTCTATTGCCAGGATGCGCTGAAGGTTATCAATCATCCGTAGTAGCCTTGTGGCGGCATTCGCGCCCATTGATACCAAGTCCTCCTGCCCATTCGACGACACGATGGAGTCCACCGACGCCGGGGTCGCCAGCTGTTTGTTCTGGCTCACCATTGCCGCGGCGGCGTACTGGGGAATCATAAAACCGCTGTTGAGCCCGGGGTTTGCCACCAAGAACTCCGGAAGCCCGCGAAGCCCTAGGATAAGCTGCGCCACGCGGCGCTCGGAGATGTTACCGAGCTCTGCAATGGCCAGCGCGAGGTAGTCGTAGGCGAGCGCCAGAGGCTCTCCGTGGAAATTGCCGCCGGAGATAACCAGATCCTCATCGGGCCATACGGTCGGATTGTCAGTTACGGCGTTGATCTCGGTTTCCACAACCCGTTCCACGTGGTGTATGGCATCCTTGCACGCCCCATGCACCTGCGGCACGCAGCGGAACGAGTAGGGATCCTGCACATGCTTCTTGGGTTGCGCGATCAGCTCGCTCCCCGCGAGGAGCGTGCGTATATTCGCTGCGGTTTCGGTCTGACCCGCGTGGGGACGTACGCTCTGGATGTTTGGATGGAAGGGATCTATCCGCCCGTCGAATCCCTCAAGCGACAGCGCGGCTATCGTATCGGCCCAACGGGAAAGATGCTTTATGCGAATGAGCGCAAGCACGCCATGCGCGCCCATGAACTGCGTGCCGTTGAGGAGCGCAAGACCTTCCTTTGATTGGAGCGTAATGGGCTGCCATCCCTGTTCGCGCATCACCTGCTCCATGGGCGTGCGCACGCCGTTTTTATACACCTCACCCATGCCTAGCAGAGGTAGGAACAGGTTGGCTAGTGGGGCTAAGTCGCCGCTAGCGCCGAGCGAACCCCGATCGAATACCACCGGCAGTAGCGCGTGGTTGTACAAATCCAGGATTCGCTCCACGGTGGCCACCTGCACGCCGGAATTCCCTAGCGAGAGCGCGTGGGCCTTTAGCAGTAGCATCAGCCGTATCACCTCCTCCTCTACCGGGCTCCCGGTGCTACACGCGTGCGACATGACAAGGTTCGCTTGCAGCTGGGAAAGCTCACCGCGCGATATGGTTTTATTGCAGAGTGACCCAAACCCCGTCGTCACGCCATATATAGGCACGTTTACGTTGTCCATCTTTCTGTCGAGGTAGTCGCGACATTTCTGTATGCGGCTCTTGGCCGCTTCTGACAGCGTTACCTTGATTTCGGGGTGCTCAAGCAGCCGCCGTAGCGTGTCGAGCGTCAGGGGCCTTGGGCTGATTTCAAACATTTCCATATCGGTACGTTTTCCTCCTTCTCTTGTTTATTTGTTGATTCTTACGCTCAGCCATTCCGCGGCTGTTGCCAGGGGGACGCATACTTGCTCGCCCTTATCCATATTTTTGAACGACACTTCCTCCCGCCGCATCTCTTCTTCGCCGACCAGCGCCACCCACGCCGCGCCGATGCGATTGGCATAGGCCATTTGCTTCTTCATCTTCTCGGTGTCCGGGTAGAGCGACGCTCTGACACCTCGCCCCCGTAGCTCGTTGGCCAGCCGCAGCATGATCCCCAGCGTCTCTTCGGAGAGATTGAGCAGCAACGCGTCGCAGCTCCGTGTTAGGCCCGCCGGGAACCCATTTAGCTCCGTGAGCGCATCGTAGATTCTATCGGCGCCGAATGAAACCCCCACGCCGCTCATGGCGCTGAGCCCAAAGATCCCCGTGAGATTGTCGTACCGTCCGCCGCCGCATACCGACCCAATTTGCACGTCCCTTGCTTTCACTTCAAAGATCGCCCCGGTGTAGTAGTTTAACCCCCTGGCCAGCGAAAGGTCTAATTTTATGGGCATCCGGATCCCTGCGAGTTTCGTGAGTTCGAGCAGGCGGCGCATCTCCGCCACGCCTGACTCCGCCGAAGGAGCTCCCTGCGCGGCGGAGGCTATCGCATCGAGCCGAGCCGCGTTGTCGCCATCGACGGCTACCATTTCTTGCAGCCGCGCGATTTGGGATTGCGAAAAACCTTTTCCGCCCAGCTCTTCGGCAACCCCCTCAAAGCCGATCTTCTCGAGTTTGTCGATGGCTACGGTGAGATCTACCACCCTGTCGTCGGCGCCGAGCGTCTCCGCCATGGCCGCGAGGAGTTTACGATTGTTTACGTGTAGCGTCACGCGTAGCCCGAGCGAGGCAAACACATCTTCTACGATCTCTATTAGCTCCTCCTCGTTGAGGAGTGCGTTGCTCCCAATGATGTCCACATCGCATTGCGTAAACTCTCGGTAGCGTCCTTTCTGGGGCCTATCCGCGCGCCACACCGGCTGCATCTGGTAGCGTTTGAAGGGGAACACCAGCTCCCCATGGTGCTGCACCACGTAGCGCGCGAAGGGCACCGTGAGGTCGTAGCGCATCCCGCGATCGCATAGGTGGGAGGCTAGCTCTTCACGGCGTAGGCTGAGGATGTCCTCCTTTTCTAGCCCATGCAGAAAGTCTCCGGAGTTTAGCACGCGAAAAAGCAGCTTGTCGCCCTCCTCGCCGTATTTGCCTAGTAGCGTGCTGAGGTTCTCCATGGCCGGGGTCTCGATCGGCTGGTAGCCGTACGCGTGGAACGTCCGACGTATCGTGTCGAATATGTAGTTCCGTTTCGCCATCACCTCCGGCGTGAAATCGCGCATCCCCTTGGGGATTGACACCTCTACGTTTGCCATGACCATACTCCTCCGTTTTCGCGAAGTTAGCTATTCTTTATGAAAATTTTTCCTTCGTTCAGCGCGGGGGCAGGGATGGGTTGCGAGGGTGCTTCCCGGGTTGTTCTGGCGTATTGCCGTGCTGTTTGTGGTTTGAAAAATGGGTGCGCGTAGGCGCGGCGGTCCCCGTGCAGGCAGCGCGGTGAGGGCTGCTCCTTGGGCGCTTTGCCTAATTTCTGGCGATGAGGGAGCGACATGGGGTATTTGAATTAGGGAGCGACTGAGGCGCGGAGTTACCTTGCTATTCGCGCCATACTCGCACCACATTCGCATCAAAGTTGGATTTCTCCGGAGAAATCCAACTTTGATGCGAATGTGATAGCACTTTTGTACGAATGTATATAGGCTTCCGAACTGTGGCAATCGGGATGTATTGGACGCGCTACGTCTGTAGCCATGGAGTGCTATCCATCTCTGTGCAGTCGCTCCCCGGGCTATTGCGGGCGGGTGGAGCGTGCCGAACCGCCTGGCAGCCGATGGGGAGGATGGCTTTTCGGATGGGGAGCTACGGTGTGCCAAGGGTTGGATG
>JABCPG020000004.1 GCA_013333195.2 Bacteroidia bacterium | reverse complement strand
TTTATAGCGAAAGCTTCCAACCATCTAGCAAGATGTAATCGCCTGGTAGTAAAAAGTATAAAGTCGTCTTAGGGGGGAGACAGGGTAAACATTTCGCAACAGAAGCGCGAGAAATTCGTCAAAAGTACGTATATTAGCACAGTGTTTGCGCGTAGCGCGGATAAAAAGAGGGAACGGAACATTGTAAACAAGGAAGAACCATGCGTAGGATAATAACAACAGCGGTAGTAGCGTTCTGCCTAGCGGCATTCGCCTGGGGCGCGGCCGCGCAGGAGATGAAAGAGGCTGTAGACCTCTACAATGGTGCAGCCACATCATTCAAGCAAAACCCGCAGCAGGCCGTGGCCGACCTGCAGAAGAGCATTGAGATATGCGAGGCGCTGAATAGCGAGGAGTCCGGCAAGCTGGCAAACTCTGCCCGGAAGCTGCTCCCGGATGCCTATTTCTACCTCGCCCAGGAGCTCTACAAGAAGCAAAAAACGAAAGAGAGCTTCGCGGCCATGGAGACTTCCAAAACGTCGTCGGAGGCCATCGGCGACATGAAGCGCGCGAACCGCGCCACGCGCACGCTTTCCTCGCTCTACTTCCAGCAGGGAAGGCAGATGCAGCTCGTGAAGAACTACGTGGAGGCCATAGAGCTATGCAAAAAGTCGCTGCAACAGAACGATCGCGTGCTAGACGTGTGGATTGTGATCGCGCAATGCCAAGACTCGCTGAAAAGGTATGACGACATGCTGCAAACGCTGAGGGACGGCATGGATGCCGCCCAGCGGGCCGCCAATCTGGCGCGCAAAACTGACATGCAGGTGCTAGCCACAAACCATTTGAAGGCGGAAGCCATCAAGCGCCAGGAGGCGAAAGATCCGAAGGGCGCCATTGCAATCCTTACCAAGGCCCTAGAATTCGACGCGCACGACGCAACGATTTATCAACCACTCGCCGTGGCGTACGCCTCGCTCAAAGAGTACGAGGAGGTGATAAAGAACGTGGACCTCGCGCTGGAATGCCTTCGCCCGGGCGAGGACAACACGGGGCTATACTTCATGAAAGCCAGCGCGCAGCAGGCGAATGGCGACACCAATGGGGCGTGCGAGAGCTACAAGCTGGCGGCCTTCGGCACGTATAAAAGCGCGGCGGAGCACGAGATGAAGGACGTGCTCAAGTGCAAATAGGCGGCGCGCCGCGCGTTTGAGCCCCATCCAAGAGGCAAGAAGCGTAGAGAGCCATGCGCAGGCGGTGCGCATGGCTCTCTAGATTCAGGAAGGTATGCCAAAACGAATCGTAGAACTCCTAAGCCCAGCGCAGGACGCAGCCAGCGGCATGGCGGCAGTACGCGCCGGCGCCGATGCCGTTTACATCGGCGGGCCTCGCTTCGGCGCGCGCAGCAAGGCGAATAATTCTATCGAAGAGATAGCCTCCCTATGCGACTACGCGCACCTTTTCAATGTACGCGTTTACGCCACGCTCAACACGCTCCTCCACGATAAAGACCTATCCGACGCGGAGCGAATCGCCCGCGAGCTGCACGAGGCCGGCATCGATGCCCTCATCATCCAAGATATGAGCTGGCTCACGCTGAATCTCCCGGGAATTCCACTCCACGCAAGCACCCAAACCGATAATAGAACGGTAGAGAAGGTAGGTTTTCTCCACAGATCGGGTTGCGACAGGGTAGTACTCGCGCGCGAACTCTCAATCGAGAGTATAGCATCGATCCACGGGGCGCTACCGGGAGTCGAGCTGGAAGCCTTCGTCCACGGCGCGCTATGCGTATGCTACAGCGGCCAATGCTACCTTAGCCAAAAACTCTTTGGGCGGAGCGCCAACCGTGGCGAGTGCGCGCAGGCCTGTCGCCTCCCGTACCGCATCGAAGATACGCATGGGCACACCCTGCGCGAATGCGCCTACGCGCTTTCGCTGCACGACCTCAATCTCGCGGACCACCTAGAGGCGCTCATCGACGCAGGGGTCTGCTCGCTAAAAATAGAGGGGCGCATGAAGGGCATCAACTACGTGGAGAACGTCACCGCCTACTACCACCAGCGTCTCAACACGCTGCTAGCCAGACGGAAGGATTTGCAGCGGCCATCGCATGGACGCATCAGCATCCCCTTTACGGCCGACCCGCGCGCAACCTTCGCACGCCCCTTCACCACCTACTTCGCCATCGACCGCCCGGCCCAGCTCGCCAATCTCGACACGCCAAAGTCGGTTGGGGAATTTATCGGAGAGGTGCGCGCAACCGGGAAAAACTGGATTGAGGTTGAAAATGGAAACAGGCTCACCAATGGGGATGGAATACTCCTCGTTTCGCACGGAAAAGCGATAGGCTGTCGTGTAAACCGAGTGGAGCGTAATCGCCTCTACCCCTTCGGCCTAAACGGGACACCGGCGCGGGGCGATCGGGTGTTCCGTAACGCAAACGTAGAATTCGAAGAGGCTTTGCAGCGCCACCCCGCGACGCGAACGCTAGAGATCCATGCGGAGATGTCGTGGGACGGGGAAGGTGATGCCACGCTGACAGCCCGCGACGCGCAGGGCGTAAGCGCGACGCTCCGCGTGGGCGAACCGCTCGAAAGGGCGGAACGCCCGGAAAAGCAAGCAGCAATATGGACACAACAAATGCTGAAAGCTAGCGGCACCCCGATACGCATCGTGACGTTTAGCTGGCTAGCTGGTAGCCACGTACCGTTCATGAAACAATCATCCATAAACGCGCTACGCCAGAATCTCATCGAGAACTACCTCAAGGCTAAAATGCAGGCGTACAGGCAGCCGCCCCCAAAGACCAGCAAAACTGCCACAACGTACCCCCCTACGCTGCCCACCGATGGGCGCCTCAATGTGAGCAATAAACTCGCCGAACTATTTTACGCCACGCACGGAGTGGAGAATCCGCTCCCAGCCCTCGACATACTTCAAGGGATCCCCCCCGAAATGGAGCTAATGCGAACGAAATACTGCCTACGGCACGAGCTATCGCTCTGCCCTCGCCAAGCGCCAGGCACCAAGGCGGAACCATTGACGCTAACCACCCAGCACCACCGTCTTCTGGCTGAATTCGACTGCACGCGATGCGAGATGACCATTAAGACGCTCACGGATGCAAGGGGGTAGGAACTAAAACCTTACGCCTGCCAATAGGGCAAAACCGCCAGGCTAGAAGGCGCGAGGCAAGACCACCGCCCCACGCTAGAACTCGATGCGCCCGGCCTTCTTGGGTAGCACCACGCTCCCCGTAATGGGACACGTAAGCTCCTTGGAGTTCACAGCGTTGCTATGAATAGTCACCACCCGCCGAATGGCCTGCGGCTTCGGCTCAATACGAAACTCGACCCGGATTGTGGCCTCTTTGCCCGGCAGGATGGGGGTCTTGGCGTACTCTTTAATCTCGGTGCCGCAACACCCCTCCACCCTATTCAATAGCAAAGGGGAAGAACCCTCATTGAGCACTTTGATTTCAACCTTTCCGTGGGAGTCCGAAAGTTTATCAAGCGGGATATCGCCCAGCTTGACCTCGGCGGGGTCCAAGCGAATGTACGCCCCTTTAACTTTTTTTTCCTGCGCAACCGCAGCGATAGAGCAACCCAAGACCAGAAGGACCGCTACGGCAGATACTAACTTTCTCATATCCTCTATAGAGCAATTAAAGGTTAAGCTTTCCGCCCGCAATAGCGCAAACCCTATGCCACGTTTCGCCCTAAAATGGGACGTGCGCCCCAAATAACGAGGCGAGGATTGGACTAGCAACGGTTATTTTTAGTTACCTTCGCGCAAGGAAAATAATGGGAAAGAAAGACGAACATGGAGAAGCTAGGGATTGAGCAGCTGCCAGAAATGGCAAGACAGGTTCGACGCGACGCGCTACGCATGGTTCATGCCGCCGCGAGCGGACATCCAGGCGGCGCGCTCAGCTGCGCGGATTACCTTACACTGCTCTACTTCCACGAGATGGAGTACACTGCAAACCCCTTCAGAAAGGATGGGCAGAATGAGGACTGCCTATTTTTATCCAACGGGCACGTTTCGGCAGCCTGGTACAGCGTGCTGGCGCGGTCGGGACATTTTCCAGTAGGCGAGCTATCGGAATTCCGACGGTTAGGAAGTCGCCTGCAAGGCCATCCTACCCCCGCCGTGGATCTTCCCGGGGTGCGTGTGGCATCAGGGTCGCTGGGCCAGGGGCTTTCGGTGGGCTGCGGCATGGCGCTGGCCAAGAGGCTACAGCACGATGAGCATTTCACATTTACGCTCCATGGCGATGGGGAATTGCAGGAGGGGCAAATATGGGAGGCCGCGCTATTCGCGGCTGCACGCAAACTCGATAATCTAATAGCGGCGGTCGACTACAATAAGATACAGATCGATGGGCCTACCGATGCAGTCGTGCCGCTCGGGGAGCTAGGCGAAAAGTGGAAATCGTTTGGATGGAACGTTTTCGAGGTTCCTGGGCATGATTTTGCCGCTATGCACGACACGATCGCCGCGGCGAAAGCGCGTAGGGGCTCAGGCAAGCCCTCCGTCCTTCTCCTACATACAAAAATAGGGTCGGGGATCGACTTCATGGAAAATCAGTCGTCGTGGCACGGCAAAGCGCCCAACGATGAGCAGCTCCAGGAGGCGCTTTCGCAGCTCCCGCCGACCCGGTACGGTGATTTTTGATCCTTGTGACACTCGAAAGGAGATCTAAAAATGAAGAATATAGTGGTAATCGCGCACGATGCGAAAAAGCCTGAATTGGTCCGTTTTCTGAATGAACGCACCGAATGGCTGCACGGTGTGAAACTCCTCGCGACGGGCCGCACCGCGGAATATCTAAAGGAGCACGGCATTGAATGCGAACATCTCAACCCCGGGGAATCGGGGGGGTACAAGCAGATAACATCGATGATCGCGGATGGGAAGGTTGATATCGTCATATTTTTACGCGACCATCGCGTAATTCAACCGCATCACGAAGATATTCGTATGCTACTAGAGACGTGCAACGTGAATAACATCCCACTCGCCACGAACTACGCGAGCGCCGAGCTCCTAATTCTGGGTCTCATACGTAAAGAGGCGAGCGAACGCGTTAAACAAAAGGAATAGTTTTATGTCACAGAAGTTTGCCACGCTCGGTAAGAAAGCCACCCGTGATGGTTTCGGCGATGGGCTGCTAAAAATTGCCGGTGACGGGAAGATCGTTGCGCTCTGCGCGGATCTCACCGGCTCCCTAAAGATGGATGCGTTCGCGGAGAAGTATCCCGAGCGCTTTATACAGTGCGGCATAGCGGAAGCGAACATGATTGGCACGGCGGCGGGACTGGCGATAGCCGGCTACGTTCCCTTTGCAGGAACGTTTGCAGCATTCGCCACGGGCCGAGTGTACGATCAGATTCGCCAAAGCGTAGCCTACTCCAATCTGAACGTTAAGATTGCCGCGTCGCACGCTGGCCTTACGCTCGGAGAGGATGGCGCCACGCATCAAATCCTAGAGGATATCGGCCTGATGCGGATGCTACCCAATATGACGGTGCTCGTCCCCGCGGACTACAATCAAACGGTGCAAGCGACATCCGCGGCGGCGCACCACAAAGGGCCAGTGTATCTACGTTTCGGTAGGCCGTCAGTCCCGGTCTTCATCCCTGAGGATTTACCTTTTGAGATTGGAAAGGCGCAGGTACTCACAGAGGGTCAGGATGCGACAATAATTGCATGCGGGCATCTAGTGTGGCCCGCGCTGCAGGCGGCTGCAGCCCTCGCGGAGGAAGGGATTACGGTTGCCGTGGTTAACATGCACACCATAAAGCCCCTAGATGAGGAAACCGTAGTCAAAGCAGCCCGAAATACTGGGGCTATCGTAACTGCCGAAGAGCATATGAGAAACGGCGGTCTGGGTGAAGCCGTGGCCGATGTGCTTGCGAGAATGCACCCGATACCGCAAGAGTTTATCGCTGTTAACGACACCTTTGGCGAAAGCGGGAAGCCGATGGAACTCATGCAGAAATACGGATTGGATACCACTGACATCATAGAGGCAACCCGAAAAGCTATTCGAAGAAAGGGCGCGTAGAACGCATAACTCCATCAGATTAAGGGGTATCCTAGGCGTTGCGCGTAACCCCATTCTTGGTTCAATTATAATAGTAGGCCCCGCGCGAAGGAAGACTTCCGCGCGGGGCCTACTATTACTACTTTACACGAAGCTACACCCAAGGGAAGGGAATGCAGCCATAATTGGGGCTGCACGCTACGCGTTGGTATCCCGCATCGAAGATAGCTTGAGGCTACCCGATGCCGAGGAGGAATTTGAGTACGCGATGAGAGCGCAATAAATCATGGTAAAAAAGGCAATCGCAAATACCGAATACACAACGGATTCAAATGAGATAAGCACCAGAAGCGAAACGTAGAGTAGGATATGAATAAACTTCATCCTTCCGACGCGCAGCAGAGGCACAACGAGCATGAACAGCAGGTAGAATAAACCGGGGTAGCCCTGCTCAACTGCCGTATCCAGAAACATGTTATGCATCTGGACTATTGTGACGCCCTTTCTATCGACAACTCCTTCATAATGATTTCCCACGGCGTCCCCATACTTGTCGTAATAATGTTCCTTAATAAAATTGCCACACTCCCCACTGCCTAATCCCCACGGGAGGAAGGCATCGCGCTCATGCCACGTGCATATCCATAAATCTATACGGGGATCCTTACGTAAGATGTCGTTCCACAGCGTAGACACAAAGCTGCTATCGCCTTTCGTAGTTTGCTGCACGCGAATAACGCCGCCCCTAGAACCAACGAAAAATACTGCAATCACGCAGGCCGCCGAAGCCGTCAAGAGCCAGATGGGAATGGGGCGATAATCTTTTCTGACTAACATTCGAATGAAGAGAATGCCACACATCACCAGCAAACACAAAAACATCATCCTAGTATTGCAAAGAAAAATTCCGAGTAGTAGGTAGGCGCAAAGAAGTAGACGAGACCAAAACTTCGTTCTCTCTTTGTACATTCTATGCAGCACGACAATAAGGCTCACAACGAGGCAATAGCTTAAAAATGCAGGCCAAACGCCCACATTCCTAGCTAGTTGCATATACGAGAAAAATGAAAATCCGGAAATAATCGATTGCCAGGGGGAGAACAGGTTCATGCCAAACTTTTCAACCGAGTAAGGGATGAAACGTATAGCGCCCTCCACCATCTGGAAAGAATTATACGACGCTACAACCAGGGCCGCAGTAAAGATTGCAACACTCGACAGGACCCAAATCGTAGCCCAGCACCTTTTAGGCCGTAAACCAATAAACATAAAGGGAACGAGCGCAAGGCCCAATTGCATTTCAGGCCAATTGGTGTTGTAATACATATTGGGATTAAGCTCGCCACGGATATTTATCACCGAGAATACGTAGAAAAGCTCCAAGAGTAGGAGGGGCCACCAATCTTTCCAACGAATACTCCGCCACGCCATTCCTATATAAAGCAATCCTAAAAAACTTCCTATTCCCATTATTACGGGGAAGAAATGGTAGTGTATCACAAGGATAGCTATAGCCAGATAAACTGCCCATTGTCTCGCTCGTGCAAGCAACTCAAGGTCTAACGAAAATCTCATATTCACATCGTAGAAAGTAAGCCCTATAAAACAAAAAGGCAAGCTAGAAATCTAGTATCACCCCCATATGCCCATTAAAACGATGGGCAGGATACCGATAAAAAATCTCATATCGGCACGCAAGCACATTGCGAAGATCAATGAAGAATGACCAGTCGGAAACAAAACGGTACTGCGCATGTAGGTCTAACCCGTACTCCACCGGCAGGGCAACGCTCACACCATCCAACCCTTTAGCCCTACGTCCCCCAGTACAATTGAAGTCAAGACCGACCTGCAGCTTCCTACGCAGATTGTATGAAGCGTGCGCCTTGACCCTAAATTTAGGTTTGTGCCAAGGGACATCGATATGGCGGGCCGACCAATGCCAATAATCACCCTGAATTCCGAGCAGCAAGTATTGCCCCAACCGATAATCTAAACTACCGTTTAGGTGCAGCACATCCGCGTTATCGTAAAGGACACCGAAGTCAGACTTAATGGCCCGCCAGGCGTATATTCCAGACATGGCATCGACTACCTCTATCGCACGGTTAACATAAAAATGGGCACTATCGTATATCGCGTACGAGCCTCTGAGGTTGTACGATAACCGATTGTTGAACTTTCCTTTAACCCCCGCCACTATATCCAAACGCTTAGCTGCATTCCGCACCCGCAGGCCGGGGGAAATCCAAGGGTTCTCCCCACGAATCGTACGATAATCCGCCATTTCAAGCCCGCTCTGCACCTCTAGATACGGCACAAAATACCCTTCCACCACATCGTACGAAAGGTGTGCACGAGGAAAAAAGTAAGGGTAACCCTTACCGTTGTTATAGTCATAAACGAACTGCACCCCAACTTGCACCCTCCACCTATCCCCTCCAATACGAACCCACGGCATCGCGCCCACAACCACGTTATCACCAATGGATGGATTCATCTCCTTGTCAAAATAATCGAAATTCAAATCGCCACCGAAACATGTATGCCGCCAGTACTTCTGCCCCTTAAAAGCGACAGAATAGCGTGATTGCCGCTCGCTGCGCGAATCGTAATACCCTCCATAGCTCAAAGAGGCATCATAACGAAACCTTGACGAATCCACGCTTAGGCTCTCGATGCGAAAAGCGGCATCGACCAGATGCGCATTCGTTCCACTTCGCCATAGAGGGTTATACACGGCTGACCGCAGGGTATCAGCGCCATAAAAATTATCGTAAACGTGGCGATATTGCGCTTCTCCCGACAGCCCCACCGAACCCGCCACCGCGCGCACCGTTCCCGCCAGCGAACTGCTGGAATGGGGCGCTGAAACCCTCACCCCATCGTATAGCTTAACTCTACCCCACGCGCTGAGATGCTTCAAGGAGACATCGTAAGTTACAGCCTCTGCCCCATCGCTCGAATAGTACGACTCCAAAAGCGGAGAAATGTAATTCCCGTAACCCACCTTCACATACCAATTTCGCAACGTCCCCAGCGACTCTTGCCCCAACTTCGCGGGGGGAACAGGACGAACGGGGAAATCGGTATGGACATCCCGTTGTAGGAATATGTAGCGCATCGGGTAAATCTGCCCCTCCAGCGTGTCGAGGAGACTAGGCAGCGTGCTGATTTTCTCCGCATCTTCAATCGTTGGAGCATACACCCTACTCACTTGAACCACTTTACCGGAGAGCTGCGCCGTATCGTTTATTTCACCCACGCAGCGCCCCTCCACAGGCAACGCTACGAAGGCTGCTAAAATCAACGCAAACATCCAGCACAACCGCTTCAACCGAACTATACTCACCAGCACCCCTTTCTTACCTTTCTATGCATCCGACTACCAATCCTTCTTTCCGAGTACAATCGCACGCATCCCCTCCTCCGCTTCCTGACGAATTCCGTCAGTATCATTTGCATACCCGCGTATCAAACTATTGAGCGTCTTACGCGCATCCAGCGTTTTTCCTTGCGCCAAGAGCGCTCTGGCCATCGCCAGATACCCCCGTGCCACCCAATAATCGTGCCCTCCCTTATCCTGCTGGGCAGCCCAAATGGTCTTTTGCTGCACCATATCGTACTCACCCTTCATGAGCAGTATCTCCACCATTCGATAGCGGCATTCCGCGCCGGCCTCCGTTTTATTTCCCGTGCCCAACTCGCTGAACCCAGCGTACGCCTCATCGAATAGCCCCAATTTAAGCTGCGCATACGCCCGCTGATACCGTGCAAACTGAGCAAGCCCCTCGGGAATTCCTGGAGTCGAAATCATCGCGTCAGCCGCCTCTACCACTCTCTTTTGATCATCCATACGCGACGCAATCAGTATTGATTTGCGCCGCATATCATACAAAGCTCCTGGGGTATCCGCTGCCGACACCCCGCCCATATACGCCTCGTACGCCTTCCCGAGCTCTCCCTTTTTCTCATATAGGGGGGCCAACAGGCGGAGCGCCCGCGCTCTCATCGCGCCGCTAGAATCCTCCTCCACAGCCAACTCCAGATTGTAACGCCCCTCTTCCTCTTTACCCAAAGCAATTTGCGACTCGCCCAACATGCACCTAGCACTATTTAAATGAACGCTCGTTGGAAAACGAACCGTGTAATCCTGCAAGAAGCCTTCAGCCCTAGCGTAATCCTTTACAAAGTACGCATTCTCAGCGCGGGCGTACGCCAATGAATCAACAGACGCGGTATCTGCAAGGACCAAGCTACGGCTCACCACGTCGGATGCCCGTTCGGCAGAATCCCGCTGCGCGTAGTACGAATCATCCCCACGCGCCTCAATGCACCTATAGCTACTACGGCGCACCTCCACGTCTTGCCCCACAGCAACGCCACTACCAGCAACGAACGAGCAGAGCAACGTAACAATCACCAAAAATCCTTCCACACGCCTACGCATTTCTTGTCCTCCTTCGCATTTGTTCTACTTTTGAAACTCAAACTGAATCGTATCTCCTCTCTTTTCCCGCTGCCGCGCCTTTTCCGTGCGCACAAGCTGCTCCAACTCCCGACGAGCCTCATCCATCACCCCATCATTCGGAACGGAATACCTATCCACCACGCTTTGCAACGTAGCCTTTGCCTGAAAAAAGTCTCCCTTCTCCGCGTACGCTTTTGCCAGCAAGATGAAGGCCTTACCCAGCCAATACTGGTGCGGCGTATTTTGGTGGGCAAAGGCCGTTACCTCCTTACTAACATCGTCCCAGTTACGCTGGGCGTAGCGAATCCAAGCCATTTGGTAGCGCGCTTCGGCCCCTACCGCCGACCCGGTGTTCGCCCCAAGTCGGGAGTAGGCGGCGTACGCCTCATCTAACCTTCCCTCCATTCGCAAAGCCCCTCCAAGATGGTAGTTCGCGTAGAGAGCCAGCTCGGGCGGTAATTTCTCCGTTGAGAGCAGACGTGTGGCGCTTTCAACTATAACCCCATTTTTCCCAAGTTTCACCGCCATGCGCAAACTACCCGCACGCGCCTTGGTCAACAGCTCCACGCTACTCGCCACAATCTCAAGCTCAGAATACGTCTCCAACGCCTGCTGCCAGTCATGGTGCGACTCGTAAGCCTCGCCCAGCAACTCTAAGGCGCGCTCCCGCCACCGATGCGCCTGAACGCCGACGACGTCGCGTAGGTAAGGAAGCGCGGCCAGCGTATCCCCCTGGGCGCATAGCGCCTCGCCCAAATAGAACTTAGCCGGGAGCGAGTAGCTTCCATTGGGATACTCATCGACATACTCCCTAAGCGCCTTCGCGGCACGGGGAAACAGCCCTCGAAAATAGAGCTCTACCGCGCCGGTGTATACTATGGAATCCCGTTCCGCGCGCGAATACTGCTGCGCTAGGCCTAAACTCTCAGCGTACGAAAAGAAATCCTTAATCCTCCCTTCGCTCTGGTATACCCGCTCCAGCGCAAGCAACGCCTCCTCGGCCTGAGGCGTCCGAGGATAGTCCTTCATAACCCGTTTAAAGTAGCCTATGGCCTTTTCATTCTCCGCCTGCGCGTACGCCACAAGGCCGAGCTGCACCAAAGCTGACGATGCCTTACTCGAACCCGGGTACTCACGCACGACCCGCTCATAGCATCTACTGGCAGATGCCAAACTATCTTCGCTCTGCAATGTTATACCCAACTCGTAAAAAGCTTCCGGACGGTACGATGAACTAGCAAACTCTTGCTCAAAACGTCGCAACAACCGCACCTTACGCTCCGGTCGCTCCACCAAACCGTACGCGAAACCCTCTTGAAACAGCGCGTAGTCCGCCCCGACTCCCCCTAGGTCTACCGCTTTACCGTAAGCCTCTATCGCGGGCCAGTACGCCCTCTCCACGTAGCGGCAATCGCCCAAGCGGCAATACGCATCCGTGCGCATATCTACAGGCTCACCCCCGCTCTCGCGCGACGCGTACATCTCAAACCACTCGCCAGCCTCCTTGTAATTCTTTATCTTGAACTGGCAATACCCAAGATTGTAGGCAGCACGCGCGTACTCCTTCTGCGTAAAAGCTCTGGCCGAACCCCGATAGTCCCTATAGAATTTCGCCGCGAGAGCGTACTTTTGCAATCGGAATAGCGCCTCGCCTCGCCAGTACAGCGCGCTCGCCCGCAACTCCGGGACGTACGCCCCAACCGACAGCGACACCGCGAATAGAGAATCAGCCTCAGCGTACTTGAGATTTTGGTACAGCTCAACCCCCCTAAAGTAGGCCGCTCGCTGGATGGCCTGCTGCGTTAGCGCATCGGGACGGTTAATGCGCTGCAAAACATCCAACGTCTTTTGGTAGTTCTTGGTTGAGGCGTACGCCAGCCCCAAATAGTTATACACCTCCGATGCTCGGGGAGAATCTGGGTACTCATCCAGGTAGCGCGTAAAAGCATCGACCGCATCCGATAGGGGACTCTCACGCAGCTCGTAGGTGAGTTTCGCAAAGGTAAACAGCGCATCCTCACGCAGCACGCTATCGTGGGACGACCTCGAAGCCATTTCAAAAGCAGCGCGAGCGCGCGACTTATCTCCCTGCCGCATGTAGCAATCGCCCAGGTAGTAGTAGGCATTCTGCGCGTACTTATCATCCTCCGTTGCCACTTTTTCGAGATGCTGTATGGCCTCACCGTACCGTTGCAGACGGTAGTTCAACATCCCAACGATGTAGTGTTCCTCGCGCGTCACAGCCCCGGTGGTCGCAAGGTACTGTTTCCACGTGGAAAGCGATGCCGAATCCTCGCCAAGTCGGTACTGCGAATCGCCCAGCAGCCGAAGAAGCTCCGGCCGCCGGCTTTCAGCCGCCCCCTCTAGAGCGGCGGGAACATACTTTGCAACCTTACCATATTCCCCCCGCTTATAGTACATCTGCGCAACGTAGTACGGAATTATAGCCGAGAAGGACGCATCCTCTGCAATCCTATCAAACTCTTCCAAGGCCGTCTCATAGTTACCTTGCTCATAGGCCATATGCGCGTAAAAGTAGGTGGCATACGCGCTGTAGTACGTTTTTGTATCCTTGACCTGCGCGAAAAGCGTGGCTGCCTCCTCGCTGCGTTTCAACGAGAAGTAGGCATAGCCCAGCTTAAAATTCCGTTCCGAAGCCTCCTCTCTATCTAGCGCCCTAGCATCGACACGCTCCAGCATGTCGATCGTACCCTGCCAATCGCCCGCCCTGAAGCGGAGCAAACCTAGCTCAAAAATCCCTTGCGCGGCGTAAGGGCTCTCGGCGTATTCCTCCAGAAAACGCAGCATCCGGTATTCACCATCCTTCCGCCCTAAACGCAGCGCGCACACGGCCATATGGTAAGCCGCGGTGGCCCGCCGCGGGTTTTCCTTAACGCCCGCTTCGGACAGGGCAACCCCAAATGCAGTCTCCGCTGCCGCGTAAAGCTTCGCTTGGTAAAGCTCATACGCATCACGAAATAGGTCATCAAACCGTTGCCCCTGCGCACGTAGAGACAAACCACCACCGCACACCGCCAAATAGAGCAGCACCAGCAATGCCACCCGAACTCTTCCTACTCCTTTCACTCGTCGAACGTCTCTACTCTCCTAACATTAAAAATCCTTTCTCGTGTACACCCAAGACCGCCCCACGCGCCGCAGATCCTCTCGCAAGATCCAGTCCATACACCTGAAGAAGGAAAAAGCACCCTCACGGCAAGCGCTTACCATTGCGATCCCAGCGCGGCAACTCCTCGGGCTCTCTACGTATCGCCCAGATAAGCAGCCCAATACCGACCACCAAGAACGGCAAACTCTGTATCTGCCCAAGGTTTAACACCCATCCCTCCTCGAAAGGACTCTGCACATTCTTAATCTCTTCGATAAGGACGCGCGCCGTGAACATAAACACCATGGCAAGGCTAAACGCCAGGCCGCGCTTGCGCTTAAAGTTATCCCACTTCAAGTACGTCACGAGCAGCACGACAAACACCGTGAAGTACGACAACGCCTCGTATATTTGGGTAGGGTGCTTAGGCACTACCTCCCCGTTGCGCGCAAATATCATGCCCCAGGGAAGCAACGTCTCCACGCCGTATATTTCGCTATTCATCAAATTCCCAATGCGTATGAACGTGGCTATCAGGGCGATTGGAATAGTCACATGATCCATAACCCAAAGCAACGACAACTTTTCACGCCGCGCCACAAGGTACATCGCTATCAAAACCCCAACGATCCCTCCATGGCTAGCCAGCCCGCCTTCCCACACGCGAAACACTTCAGCAGGATGCGAAAAGTAGTATGCAGGGTCATAGACAAAGCAATGGCCCAAACGTGCACCCACAAAAACGCCTAGCACAGACCACAGCGCCATCCTATCCACCACCGCGGCGGGAACCCCCTCACGCTTACCCAGCGCGCCAAGCAACCAGTAACCAAGCAAAATCCCTGTCGCCCAGCACAGGCCGTAGTAGCGTACGGTAAAGGGTCCCACCGTGAAAAACGTTGGATCTACATCCCAAACAATCGCGCCCAATGCGTACAGCATCCCCTCAACTATTCTCCTTTAACCTATCCAGCCCGCGTCTACGCTCCGTTCCTAAAGCGACATCTGCACCCCCACATGGTACAATGGGCGAAGCCGATCGGTAAACCCAAACTCACGTCCCGCGAAGCCGTGCGAGTAATTCTTCCGATTGGTTATGTACAAATTCCGTACCCCTACCTGCAACGATAAATTCGAAAGTGCATCGTACGAAACCGTGAAATTGCATAGCCCATAGGGCGCAATGCGGACGCGCCCATGCTCCTCATCCACGCCGGGCATAACCCCATGCTCAAACTTTTGAGGCGTCTTAAAATAGGTTTCCAAGAAGAAATGGAGCTTATCGAAAGCGCGGTACTCCGTCACTAACCCCACACTCACCGCCGGCGTCCACCCATGCGACACGCCGCTACGCTCCGCCTCGGTCGCCGAGAACATCGTGCCCTCCTGGAAATGGTCCATGACCGTAGTCTGCCACGTGCCGAATAGATTGAACAGGAGGTTGTTCAACGGCGCGTAGTTCAACGACAGGGTCGCGCCTCCCTGCCACACCACGAGCGGCAGATTACGATACTGGAAGGTACTCGTCATCCGCGGCACTAGGCGGGAAGGAACCATCTCGCTCGGGCCAAAGGTGAGCACCGTGTTGACCAGACGCATGTCGTTGAAATTAAACGTTCGCGATCCGAACAGCTCAAGATCAAGCGTTACGCGCCCAAGCATAGCCCGGTAGCCCAGCTCAACGAAGTCGCTCTGCAAAAGTTTCAACCCCTGATTCCCGTAGAATTCCTGGTAAAGGAAATAGTCATCGTCGTCCGGCTCAATGCCTATTGCCTGAAATAGAGGCGCGCTGCTCTTCATTGTGCGGTAGAGGGCCACGCCCAGCTGTTTCACCTGCGTCGAATTCTCCACCATGAAGGAAGACTTATTCGCCCTCGCCGCCACGGCGCGCAGCAAATGATTTTCATGAGGCCTATAGGTAACGATAAACTGCCACGTAGGGTAATACGCCGAGGGTATACTATACTTGTCAACCCTCGCGGCAGCAATTATACGCAGCTGCTCTATGGGGCGCCAATCCGCTCGCAGTGCCAGCGCCAGGCTCATCACCTGCCGGCGATGCCCACCCAGCAGCCCCTGCGCACCCCCGATGTAACCCATCCCCTTCCACCGCGCATCCCAACGGGTATCATCGTAAATGACATTCTGGAAGTACGCTCCGGGGCGGATGGTCAATTGGTTCCAAAGGTCGAAAGAGTACTCAACATTGAAATTCAAATCCTGCATATCGAAGCGGGTGCCCGGGTGCGCCTGCCCAATGCCGGCATCTAGAGTTCCCTGAAAGTACGCTCCCACGAACGTCAACCCGCGCCAGCTCAAGTTGGTTCCCAAATGCGCGGCGCTCTGCATACGCATTGAGAGCGGCGTCACGTAGTTCTCCATGAGCGTGGCGCGGCTCCGCGAGAACCAGTAACCGCCGGTCATCGCAAAATTCAGACCCTGCCCATCATAGTTCACATCGCCCATAATACCGCGCACATCCAGGCTACGGTTACCATTATTCACCACCTCCTCGGCGTTCCACCCATTCGGAACGCGACGCATCTCGTTCCAATTATGGTAGTACTGATCGCCCGTGATGGACAGCAAATTGTCGTACAGCATGTAGGAGCCCGCCGCGTAGCTATACGCTTGGTCATCCACCTGCTTGCGCATCTCCGCGTGCTGGCGAAGCCCTACCCGCCACCCGCGGGGTAACGGAACGCTCACCCGCGCGCTCGCCGAGTAGCTCAACGTCGAACGCTCCTGAACGTAGGTACGCACGCGGCCGCTCGCCGAGAGTACGGAAGCCAGGGGCTTCGTTACAATGTTGATAACCCCCGTCACGGCATTCGCCCCGTACATCGCGCTGGCAGCGCCGCGCACCACGTCTATACGCTCTATATCCTCCAGGCTCACCGGCAACGACTCCCACAGCGTGTTGCCCATCGTGTGGTTAAACAAAGGACGCCCATTGACCATCACCAGCGTCAATGAATTCGAAGCGTAGTAGATGAAATTTCCCGGGGGCACATTGTCGAGCCCGCGCACATGCACGTCGTAATTCCCTGGGGTCTGCTCCCGTACCACCATCCCAGGCACCATGCGGAACAGCTCGGCTATCGTAGTCGCCCCGCTATGCAATATCTTTTCCTGCGTGATTACCGTGGTCGACATCGGTGCCTCAAACACCGTCTCCCGCGCTTTCGATGAGGTGCTCGTCTTCACGAGGAACGCCTGCGCCAAAAGTTCATCAGTCGACACGCCCATCTTATCGGCCAGTAGCATCAAATCGGGCAAATCCAGCTCTAAGAGCTGCTCGTAGGTGAGCTTCTTTATGTCATCTTGCGTCATCGAGCGCACGTCCAGCTGCGGTTGCGCCGTCGCCGTGACCGAAAAGATGCCCCATCCAATAAGTAGCATCAACCCCGCAACCAACAACCATCGAATGTCCAACTTTCTCATAACTATTATCCCCATTGCGTATTCCTATTTCACAACGCCCAAACTGAGCAAACTGCTAGATATTTTTATTCCGTGATTCTCAAGCGTCGAGGGACTCACCTCAAACTGCGTTTTCCCTCCCGCCTCGATGAAATTAAACGAAGCCCCCTGCGAAATGCCGCCGTTCTCATCCGACACCACCACCACGTGCTTTCCACGCGTATTCGCCACAACATTGGGCAGTAGGCCGCGTTCTGACGAAGGGACGAACACCATGTTGCAACGCGTCGCCTCGCTTGCGTCGTTCGACTCGCGCACCACCATCTTGAGGGTACCCACAGTCTTCTTCGCCGCGATCTGCTGCAGCTCATTGGTAATCTTAGCATTTTTCCCCGCCACCAAAATGACGAAATCGTCTTGCTGGCCGCCCGTCGGCCACTCGAGGTAACGTGTAAAATTGTATAAAAACAGCGCTTTGAAACGCTCATTCTGCCCCCGCGCCACCGTGCCTAGCAGGCATAGTAAAACCGACAGCACCACTGCTTTCCTTCCCATTTCTCGCCTAATTTTTTAGTTCCCTTTCCAAAATCATGCCGTAACCTTACGAACCGCGAAGCTACAAAAATATATTTACTTCCCTCTCATGAGAACGCAAAAAGCAAAGAACACAACAAACAAATTGCATCTCTATCAACTATAACGACCCATCAAAAGGGGTAATGAAAAATGCAATACTAATTATTCTTCCTCTACCCATAAACATTTCTTCTACCTCCGCATTACCCCCATAACGCGCGCACGCTGGTCCTCGCCATAAAAACGAACCAAGTAGTACCCCGCCGCAAGCGAACGCAGGTCTAGGCGCAGATGGGCATCGCCAACATGCGCTCCCCTGGCCACCGCACGCCCCGACACATCGAAGACCATGTAGCCCACCACCCCCGTTGCACCGCGCACCTCCACGACACCATCCGTCGGGTT
>JABCPG020000003.1 GCA_013333195.2 Bacteroidia bacterium | reverse complement strand
TTCGATATTTGTCCCTGTGTAAGCTTCATAAAAACAGTTCTTGTTTTCTATTTTATTTTTTCAAACTCCAAAGATAAGAACCTTTGAGGCTTACACACTTTTCCGGACACTACCACGAGGAGAGTCTGATCGTACTAAACGGGGAGCCCATTACATTACAACAGCTGAATGCAATTCTTCCTTCTATGATTGACCATATTGATGTTATCCCAAGTCGAGTAGTGCCAATGGCATGTAAGATAAAAGGGGGTGCAATTCTTGTAACGCTGCGATAGAGACTATCGGGATAAGGAGGAGAGTGAAGCTCTCATGCGCAGTATTCTCGAGGGGAAAGTCCAAGCCTCAAAAGCAATGCGGTATTCCTCTCAATAATTGGATCTTAAGATATTCTCGGCCTCTCTTTCTTCCTCAACGAGGTGTTGCGTCATCCGTAGGTATGGACGCTTATGCCCTGTGCTGAGGGTAAAAAGTTGACTCCGTACCAGCAAATCTGGAGGCACAAGAACGAGAAAAAGAGCAACCAAAGTGCAGTCGATATCTTGCGAGGTCTACTCAGACGGTAGTGGATGTAGAGTAGATACGAAAGCATCGTTACCGCAGCCCACGTCTCTTTGGGGTCCCAACTCCAGTAGTGCCCCCAGGCGAGTTTTGCCCAAAAGGCCCCCAAGAGAAGTCTGATCATCAAGAAGGCAAGCCCCGTGTAAGCCAATCCGTCCGAAATAGACATAAGGTGGAGGGCCTGACCCTCATCTCCCTTTTTCTTTTGCAACCACAGGGCATAGAAAGCCATCAGTAGCCCTGCTCCCAACATCCCATACGAAAACATATAGGAGATCACATGCGGTACGAAAAAGGGGCTCTCGAGAGCCGGCATCATACTCTTATTGTGAATCTCGGGGCGAACAAGGTTGATGATGATAAAGACAGAGGCTAAGATAGTGGAGAAGCCCAATATCCACTTGTAGTGCCAGCGTAAGTAAACAATAACTCCGGCCACCAAGGCGAAGAAAGAGTACCACAATCGGGTTTCGCCCATAGTACGCATCGGGGGACGCTCGAGAGAGTGCCACATGAGCCCTATATAGGTGCCGAATACTACAAATGCGAGTAGGAAAAGGGCGAGAGCGATACGCCGCTTATCTCGGAAAGCCATCCACGCTCCACATCCCGAGAGGAGTATGGTGGGGACGGCATAATAGATCATATCGTTCCAAGTTGTCATAGCTTTTTCTTTTCAGTGGGGGATGGAATGCGAGCGGGGCGAGGCAAAACAAAAAGAGATATGGCCCCAAGTAACATAAGGAGGAGACCTACATAGACTGCAGGTAACCAAGGGTCGCGCACAATCTCAAACACAGAAACGGTGCTCCACCTCCCCATCTCTTGATCGTAGCTGAGCTGATAGATGTGCCAGCCGTCGAACTTAATGGGTTTATTCACCGTGATCTCGTCCTTTACAACCTTGTCATTCGGGCTATAGATGGAGACCAGCGAGCGGAATTGCTTTGGCTCCGGATCGGGCATGACGATACTTATGCTGTCCGGTAGGGATAGGGCTCGGAAAGGGATAAGGTAGCTACCGGAGGTTACCCAGCCGCTCACCACTTGCCCCGTCTCTTGGTGGGTTGCCCGTACCTCTAGACCATGTACTGCCCCCGTACTGCCGAACTCTACAAAATGCATACTATCCTGGGATACTACCGGAGCACTCAGGGGCAAATGCTGTAAGACCTCTATCTTCCATGCTTTGTAGGTGCCCGCGATGGGCGTCTTCTCTACAGAGAGTTGCCAGGGATGCCCTGCGGGGAGGGGCTCTCCACTGCGGCTGTCTATAATCATCAGCTTAGGTGGGTACTCTTCCAATTCGAAGCGTTCCAATTCGATAGCAAGAGGGAGCTCATATAGTTCGGTAGAGAAATCTTTGGTCGCTCTCCACTCCGGGCGGTTCTCACTAGCGTCTACCTGCATGCGGTATCTCAGCAGGTCGTGAGCCCCCAGTAGTCCTGCAAAGAGAGCAATGTAGAGCCCTAAGTGATTCAGAAGAAAGGCAATGTATCTACTCCAAGGCATGTCGCGTCGTCGCCCTTTTAGGATAAAGGTAAAGGTGGTACCGCCCAGCACGACAAGGAGAAGGAGATAACTCAAGAGGAAATACCACGTAGAGAGCATATAACTGAAGCCCACGGCATGTATCGGCTCTTGCAGATTGGCTCCATGGGGTGCAGCGAGTTCTATTTGTCGGGTAAGGTCCATGATGATGGAGAGGCCCATAAGGATCGCCATAGCTGCGATAGACATTTTGTAGCCGGTTAGAAAGGTAGCTATCCTATTGCCTCGCCGTGCAAGGATGGCGAGTAGGAGAGAAAGGAGTAGAATCCCAACCCCTCCGATAATATTTAGAGGATAGGCAAACCCATGAAAAGGAATGGGGCCGAGGGTGAAGTGCAGCAGGATTCCAACGACCAGAATAGCCGATGCAATGACAAATGCTTCAACGAAGCTCCAGGGGTCTCTCCACATTGTATTTGTATATCTGTAAGCTGTCTTTCCTCGAAAATCGGAGCTTATAAGTGAGCCGGAAAGCCTTATCCCACATACAAGCTCCGTTGATAAGCAAAAAGAGTGGCCCCATACCCGAAGTACGAGGCCACCTCTATGGTTAGTTTTAGATGCGTTGTTTCTGCTTGGCTTGCTCTACCCACTTTGGTACTACAACATCGAGGAATTTCTTCTTATTGGCCTGAAGCTCTTCCGGATTAAGCCCGATATAACGCTGAGCCTTCTCTTTAGTGGAAATGTCCGGCATGGGCACATCGCCGGTAAAGCCAAGCTTGGCAAGCACTTTGGAGATGGCAAGTCTTGCTTGTAGGGCTCGCTCGAGACCATTGGAGAGAATCCGTGTAACCTCTTGGGGTGCGTGGAAGGAGGCTCCGTGAGAGGCAACGCCATAGTCCCAACGCCACTGTGCCTGACGTATGAAGCTCAAGACCGGTTTCATGGCAGCTTCTGTGGCGCCCTTATCCCAAGCGAACTTAGCTTCTATGTGTGCTGCGGCAAGCTCTTTCTCAAGTTTGTTGCGAATCTCGTTGGCCATACGCTGGCGGTCGTAAACATTCTTACGGAGCACCTCTTCGCTTTCTCGGTGGCAAACTTGGCAAGTGCGATCAATATAGTTGAGCGGACTCTGTATGTGGTGATCGCTAAACTTCATGCCGCCCTGGCTCATATAAGGCATATGACAATCGGCACAAGCTACACCTCTCTGGGCATGTATGCCGAGCTGTGCGATCTCAAAGTCGGGATGCTGAGCCTTGAGGATAGGCGTTTTGCTGATGGCATGGATGTAGTCATAGTACTTCATTTCGTCGTAGTACTTCTCTACATCTTCCATAGAAGTACCCTTATCCCAAGGGAATGTGAGGTATTTATTCTCTTTACGGAAGTAGTATTCTACGTGGCACTGCGCACAGACCAAAGAGCGCATCTCCTGATGAGTTGCCTTGGTAATGTCTTTCCCCATTCTCCTAAAAGCTTCGATGAGAGCGGGACGAGAGATACGGAGATCCATTGTTTCGGTATCATGGCAGTCTGCGCATCCGATGGGGTTGACAATCTCGCTACCCATGGCACTCCACTTTTGGTTGTAGAAGGCTCCTACTCCCATTGCCTGCATCATTCTGGGAACATCCGGGCTTTTGCAAGTCCAACAGGTCGCAGGTTGTATATCATCCATTCCATCTACACCGGGTGAGCCTGTGCGTAGCGTGTGCAGCATATCTTGTATGGCATAGTAATGGCCGCGAGGCGCACTATAGTCTTTCGAAAAGGCGTATCCGGCCCAGAATATTACCATCTCGGGGCGTTGCGCCAAGACATCAACGGGTTTGTTGCCATTAAACTCCGAAGAAAAAGAGGTGTCTGCCGTCTGTAGCCAGGTCTCATATTCTTTGGGATAGTTGGATTGAAAAATTGCGTTTCGGGCCTCCTGCGGAGCGATCTCTACCTTTTTATTGGCAAAGATAGAGGCAACCTCTGCACGGCGTTGCATAATAGACGAGGCTAAAAGACCTAGACAAAAAACTACTACCATAGTAGCTACAAACAGCGCCCAGCCCTGCCATCTCTTCAGCTTTCTTTTTTCTTTCATAGGAGTCTCTTTTTTTATTCTAACCATACTATCTTTATCTCTTTTCTTTCCTCGCCTTTAGCTGGTCTTTAAGCCAATCCGGAACGGGAGACTTAGGATACGGAACAATCGCACCTGGAGTAGATGAAAGACTATTCTTACCGCCATGGGGCACGTCTCTATGACAATCCCAACAGGCTCGTCCCTCTCCGTGAGTAAGTTGCTTGTGTGTCATTTTTCCTGTCTTCACAAACTCCTGATTCAGTTGAGAGTGGCAGCGAACACAATTGTCGTATATCACCTCTTGGCTTGCCGCAATAGCCTGCATCGCCTGGGGCTCCTTTCTCATCGTGAATATATAGGAGTGCCTCAAGCCATCTTTGGCTTTGAAAAAGTATTTGTTCAGGATGTTATTGTGGGGTACATGGCAATCGTTGCACGTTGCGACCATCTTATGAGACGAGTGTTGCCACGTTGCATAGTAGGGACCCATCACGTGACAATTGACGCAGACCTTAGGATCATCCGAAAGGTAGCTGTAGGCTTTAGACACATATACGAGGTAGGCTCCCAAGCCAAATATGATGCCGGCCAAAAGCACCGCCCCCACCTGAGCGCCATAAGAGGGGAGCAAACGCCGCTTCAGAGAGCTTATGCGGGAAGAAAAAGAATGGAACCGTTTGTTGCACATAAGCCATTATTTTTGAATCCTACAATAGGGTGGCGACCTACGCTTGGGTTATCCTCTCAATAGGTACACATCATCCACCGCAACAGAGATACACACTAATGATCTAATTTCCAAATAAAATGCTCCCCTTTCTCAAACGCGACTCCTTTGTCCTCTTGCTCTCCTTAAACCGCTTGAATGGTTAAGCGGCGTGAGGATGTTGGTCGAGAAGCCTTCGGGCTCTTCATCCCTGTTGTCAAAGGAGGAGAGCGGCTTCTTGGGATGCCCCGGGAGGTTATGCCAAGCCATGTATTCCAACCGAAAAAGGGGCAAAGCCCGAGTCCTTTTCCCCTCTTGGCTGATTTTCTCCCGAAGTAGAGGCTGATTTTTTTTATTTCTAGGCTGGAAATGGGGCACCAATCTACCAGTTGATTGATTTGACTCAAAAAGGGATTCCTATCTTGTTCCGTCTATCGACAACAGCGATATCCGCGAAGGAGGGGCTTTGGTCTGCTTAATCTGGCTCATGGCGACAATAAGAATATCTAGCTTTACAATACGAAGATAACAATAATCAGCTAGATATATAGTAGTTTGAGACAATGGTACGTGCAACAGTCTCAACAGGCATCTGGCGAGATTTTCTGTAGGGATGGTCACCATTTCAACGAGGTGATCGGCTACACTCGTGGCTTTCAGGGTATCCGTTGCTGAGTTAGAGCTGCTCTCCAGAACATTCATTCTCGTATGTCTTATAGAATGGGTAGCTTTTTTGCGAGTACAACGTCCCGATACAAGGGGATGGCACTTGGAATTATGCATTTTGTGTGCATAGCATTACTTGTATGCAGCGCATTTGGATGGCATAGCACTATCTAATTAATATTCTTTTCAATACAGCCATCGCTATATTGAAAGGAATAAATGGTATCTTTGAGCTTTCAATTGGTGTCGCAATAGGTGTTTTAAGTAGGTTGTGTGTACGATGTTTCACTAATAGAGAGAACAGATGAAGAAAGGTTTCCTGTTAATGGCATTCCTGTTGCTCTGTACCTTCGGAGTATGGGCGCAGGAGGCAGTACGATTTGGGCGCTACAGCGTGGTGCCGGAACAGAACGTGCGCGCAGTGCGGACGCGACCGGTTGCTGGGAGTAGCCCCGAGCTGGGGCTTCCAGTGGGTGGTCGAGTCAACGTGCTGATGCAGTTTGCGCGGATACCCAGCGCGAAAGAGCTGGTGGCTCTGGAAGCAAAGGGTGTGCACCTTTCAGATTATGTGGGAGGCAATGCGTATTTTGCCACAGTGCAGCCTGGGAGTCGTCCTAGCGATTTCCGTGGTGTGGGTGCAGTCTCTGTGATCCCGATGCGGCCGGAGTGGAAGCTCTCGACACCGCTAGCAGATGGGGATGTGCCGTCCTGGGCGCAACGCGGTACGAATTCGGTAGAGGTGACCCTCTACTGGTTTAGCAACGTGAACGCGGCCTTTGCGCGGGCATATATGGAGGAACGCGGCTATGCGGTGGGCGATGTGTCTGACCAGCTATCGGCTATGACCGCAACGTTGCCGCTCTCCGCCGTGCGGGAGGTGGCTGCCGAGCCGTGGGTGCAGTACGTGACACCGGCCGACCCGCCCCAGGATCTCTACAACTATGGGGGGCGCCTTTTGAGCGCTGCCACTATTGCCACGCAACCCGTAGACCTAGGTGGTCGCGGGCTCACGGGTAAGGGCGTTCGTGTAGGTCTGTGGGATGGTAACGTAGAGCATCACGTGGACTACGGTGACCGGGTACACGTGATGGAGTTTGAGCTGTCGGTGGCGTCGTCAGAGGGCCATGGCATGCATACCTGTGGTACGATAATGGGTGCAGGGCTACTCAACCCGAAGGCCCGCGGTATGGCCCCTAAGGTTGAGTTGTGGGCATCAAACTTCAATGAGCAGCGCAACGGGCTCTTGGTGGCGGAAGAGATGGCGGATTTGTATGAGCAACAGAACATCGCGCTGACCTCCAACTCGTACGGAGCACCATTGAGCAGATTGTGCGGTTTATACAAGATGATGAGCTATTCGTTCTCTTCTTCGCCGATGCTCACCGATATGCTTTGCAATACGTACCCGTTGATGTCGCATTTCTTCTCGGCAGGTAACGACCAGGGTAGTTGCGGTTTGTCTTATGGGTCGAACTTTGCGCGTGCGAAGAATGTGATATACGTGGGTGCGGTGACAGGCTACGGCTATATGTCACGTTTCAGTAGCTTTGGGCCTATGGATGACGGGCGCCTGATGCCCACGGTTTCGGCCAAGGGGGTGAACGTGCTTTCGACAGTGGGGGCGAATGGGTACGAAATGATGAGTGGTACTTCGATGTCCTGCCCGACGACTGCCGGACTGGCTACGCTACTGACCGAGCGTTACCATCAGTTGCATGGTGGCCAGAATCTCAACTCGGCGCTCATGAAGGGCCTTTTGGCAAATACGGCTGACGATTGGGGCAATGCAGGGCCCGATTATCAGTATGGCTATGGCATTGTGAATCTAGAGGCGGTGCTCACCGCGCTCGAGCATGGATGGTACGCCGAGGGAGCAGTGACAAGCGGTGAGCCAGCACTCCCGCATCGGATTAACGTGCCTAGCGGGGTGAAACAGCTGCGCGTAATGCTCACCTGGATAGACCCTGTTGTTGTGAAAGCGTACCCCTACGGTGCACCTGCGCTTATTAATGACCTTGACCTGACGGTTGAGGTGGGTGGAGCAACAGTGAAGCCGTGGGTACTCGATAAGGAGCATCCTGAAAAGGAAGCTGTTCGAGACGAGGATAATATCAACAACATCGAGCAGGTGACGGTGGACAACCCTGTGGCGGGAGAAGTCGTAGTGCGGATAGGGGGTCAGAATAAGATAGCGAATAGCCCTGAACAGAAGTACGTGCTTACGTGGTACTTTGATTACGAAAAGCCGGAATTACTACACCCGATAGGCGGTGAGGTGTTCTCGGCAGGCGAGGTTGTGATGGTACGTGCAAGCAATATGGTTGGCGATACTCGTGTAGAGCTCTCGTACGATGGTGGCAGAACCTACACCTATTTGGGCAGTGTGGACGAGATGTACTCTATCGAAACTACAATACCTGCCGATGCGCCGATGACAACGAACGCCATTATTCGATTGACAGACTCGGAAGGCAATGTGCTTGTGTCGCCCCATCCGTTCACTATAGCTCCTACGCCTCAAGAGCTGAAATACGAGGCGACTCCTTGCGACCCCAATAGCTGGAAGTTGCAGTGGGCTCTAGCGGCAGGTGTTGAGAAGTATGCGGTGCTGAAAGCAGATGTACCGACAGGCGAGTGGACTGAAATTGCCGAGGTGACAGATGCTACCTATGCCATTCCTGCAGAACATGTGACTAAGGGTGGTAGAAACGTCTATGCGGTAGCTGTGAAAATGGATGACGGGAAGTTAGGTCCCCGTTCGTTGGGCGTCCTGGTTGCCGAACCTACCAATATGGAGGTGAAAGATGCCACCTTGCCGTTCACTGAGACGTTCGTGGAAATTCCTTTGCGACATGCACGGGTAGTGGCTGGTGAGAGCATGAAGATTGGGTGGGATGAGACCCCTGCGCACTTAGAGTATCCATTGGGTTCGCATACTTTGATTCTAAAGTCAGCCAAGGAGGCAAGCGGAGAGCTTTTTGCTGTGGAAAGCAATATTGCTACCCTGATGCACTGCGAACTAAACCTTGAAGGCATATCTGCTAGCAAGAAGATTCTATTTAACGCAACTGGCATGTTGAAGACCTTTGATAAGGCTGAGGATGGACAGTTGCGTCTTCGGGTTAATGATGTTGTAAAGCCTACAGTTCAAGGAGCCAATAGCTATTTAGCGGAGGGTACGATTCGCAATATGGCTTGGGATATTTCAGAGTATGCCGGCCAGAAGGTAAAGATCGAGTTGCAATTTGCCTGTAATGTGTCGTCGGGCTCGGTGAGTATTTTTGAGTATGGCATTAGGGAAGCGTTGACAGATCCTGATGTGGGGTTATTCCTCGGTAATAAGAAGAATAACAAGGTGAATATGGGTGTTGAGGATCTGCAGATCAATCTTTACAACTCGTCGCTTACCCCATTGGCTGAGGTGCCTATAGTGATTACCAAGGATGGTGAGGTAGTGATCACCCGGGTTGAAAAGGATTTGAAGTCCTATGAGGAGCGATTGATAAAAGTGCCTGTTGATTTCAGCACAACGAACCCAGAGGGGCACATTTTCGACGTGAAGGTGGTTGCCATGTTGGATGGCGATGTCAATCCAAAAGACAATGAGTCGCACGTTGAGTTCTACAATATGGGCGATGTGTACGCATTCCCGCCTGCCGATCCGTTAATATTTGGAGGCATGAAGATATTGCGGGAATATCACGAGATCAAGAGGATCGATAAGCCGTTGATTTTCACTGATGATGGTGGAGCTTTAAGACCATATGGCCCCGATCATCTTAGTGCCGTGAAATTTGTGCCGGAAGACCCGAATAAGACACTGTGCATGACGGTGCGGGAGTGTAAGGTCTATGGTTCAGATGTATTTGGCATTTATGCCGATGGGCTACCAGGAGACTTTGTCTTTGATGATGTAATTCCAACGTATGAGTTCACATCTAGCGATGGAGGGGGTACCCGCATATTTATTTCAACCGCGGCAGATGGTGCAATTACAGCAGCCTTTGTGGCACGTGGTTACGTAAGGTCGAGTGATGGGTGGGTCGTTGAGATACGACAGATTGATAGGGTTAATAGTTTCACGCTGCTGCCCCTTGAGTTTGAAAATAACTATCCATCTGGACAGGCACAGATAAAGATTAAGGTGCAAAATCACACGCCTCTGGAGCAAAAAAATGTACCGGGTGTGCTGAAATCCAGCGTTTTACCTAAGGATGTGCATTTTATTATCCCAAGTATCCCAGCCAATGGTCAGATGGAATACACCATAGATGAGGAGTTGGACGTGCCGTATCCCAGCTGTGTGGATGTGACAGTGACCTTAAATGGGGTAGATGCGGAAGTGCGCGATAATACGCAGACTGCTACACTATGGAATGATAAGTTCTGGCGTGGAGGAAAGATAAAAAAGCCGGAGAGCCAGGGGCTAATGTACGCGGTGATCTATCCTGATACAATAGATTTAGTAGTGAATAATCCATTCCAAGACTACCACCTCGACACGGCGTTGTCATTCTACCTCGGTACGGTTAATCCTCTAACGATTGGTATCCAGAAAGCACCTGTAGATGGCGATCCTGCTGCTAGTCTTCATGTATGGATAGATGTCGATGAAAGCGATAACGAGTTGAAGAATGATGCGCCAGAGCACTATGTGGTAGCTCTAGAGAAGGGGAAGACGACATACTCTATACCGGTTGATTTGACAGCTATTACTGGCCTTGCAGCAGGGCCACGGCGAATGCGTATTGCCGTGTTGCGCGATGCTGATAAGGATAAATTTATAGCAGGTGAAGATATAGAATGGGGACGTTCCACCGATATCACAGCTAAGTTGCTGGAGGGTACAAGTCCCAAAGCCAACGACTTAGCGGTATGGTATACGACCAAATTCACTTCTGGAACAAATCAATCTGCGAACCAGGAAGTTGAGGTTAAGATCCAAAACAATGGTTATGCGCCAGTAAGCGATGTACACGTCAAACTTGTACTGGATGGGAACGTAATGGCAGAAGAGGTCGTTAGCAATACTATCGATGGTTTTGGTGGGTCTATAAGCTATAAGTTCACCAAAACGATAGATTTGAGCAAAGCTGGTGTACATGAAATAGAGGTTCAGCTTCCAGCAGATGGTATAGACGACAATAATATAGCTAAGGAAAGAGTGATTTCAGTGATTCCAGAGGCTAAAGACAAACTTTATGCTCTCAACTTCATAGGAAAAAAGAATGAGGGTATAATTTGTCCAACAGTGCCTGAACATTCACTTGATGTCACTATCGAGGGGTGGTTTAGACTCGGGGAATCGCAGTTTGCAACGCTCTTTGCGGCAGAGGGCATCTGGGTGGCTTCTACCTATAAGATGGATCGAGGCGGCGCTGATAATGGGATTGCGGTTATCGTTGGTAATGGCATGTATAATTACTCTAACCCGGACGTTTTGATGCCTGGAGAGTATCACCACATCGCAGTAACTTTTTACGATAACTCCAATTTCCTCTCTTCTGAGTGTGAAGTCCATGTTTATGTCGATGGGAAAGAGCTGGCGCTGACTAGTGGTGGTCATGCTGGCCCAGACTATAGTCACTTTAATATCGGTTTGGCCTTCAATGGAAATGTGAAGATGTTCCGTTTCTGGGATAAGATTCTAACGGAAAGTGAGATTCAGGCCAATATGCGCAAAAGCCTCCGTGACGCCGATGGCAATTTACCGGCCAATTGCCTTATTGAGTTCATGATGAATGAGGGCCAGGGCGCCTATCTCGCATCTGGAAAGGCGGACTTCGCTAAAATCTCTAGCGATAGGGTTGACGCAGGCACAAATAATGTGTGGGTTGAACAGTCGCTGGTAGCCGGTGTACAGTTTAATGGACAGCTCATACCCTCAAAGGTAGAGGATGATGGTACCATCACCTTCATCATGCCGCATGACTTCACCGAACTGGCGAACGTTACGGGTAAGATACTTGTCAACTGGCCCGGCACGGAAATCACCTACAAGGGTGCACTGGTGGATGCTGACACGAAGTTCGATTTCAGTGGCGCTGACCATGACATTATCATAGGTGCTTCACTCGAGATCTTTGGCATGGATTTGAAGGAGAATGCCGTGAAGATTCGTCTCATTACAGATAAGAACCCTGAGGCGAAGATTACGCATCTCGACCTGCTGACGGCTGATAATGCTAACCTCAAGGCAGACATCAACTTTACAGATGCTACGCAGACCATCGTGCTGCGTCCAGAGGATAAGTCGCCCACTGAGAAGCTAGACCTTACGAAGCTCCAGGTGACCTTCACTGGTCTGTCGGAGGGTGCTAAAGTTCTATATGCCGGTCAGACAATAGTCCAGGGCGGTAAGCTAGAACTCGACCTCACACGGCCAGTATCGGTGAGAGTGGTAGCAGAGAACGGGCGTGACTTCAACTTCTACACCTTGCAGGTTGAGAAGGCGCAGACCATCACGTGGGATGCAACGGCAACTACTGTGGCCTATACCAATGAGGTGATAGCTATGCCTGCCGCAACTAGCTCGGGCAACCCGGCGGTCTACCGCTCGAAGGATGCGCACATCGCAACGCTGGACGCCGAGGGTAACCTGCGCACGGCAGGCGTTGGCACAACGACCATCTATGCAACAGCACCCGCCGATGGGCTGTATGCAGCGGCAGAGCAGGTCTCCCGAGATGTGACGGTTACCCCGGCCGCATTGACCATTGCGCCTGAGCCTATGACGATAGACGAGGGCGAGGCTGTGCCTGAGATATCGTTACAGTACACAGGTCTGCTCTTTGATGAGGTGACAAGCCAGTTCAAGCAGCCCAACTATGAGGTGTACAAGGACGCCTTTACAGTGTGGACATCCGACTTAGGGCCATTGGCTCCGGGTGAGTACGATGTTAAGGCTACGGGCTACACCGCCCCATACGCCGATGGCAACTACATGGTGACGCTCTTGAATGGGAAGTTGATGGTTAAGCCTGCCACAAAAGCGAAGAGCGTGAACTTTGCAGTCACCGATGGGAGTACGGCTATCGATGGTGCGATGATTGAGATCGCAGGCACTAAGCTTACCACAGCAGCTGGCGGAAAGGCCACTATCAAGTTGCTACCCGGTAAGCATACTTACAGCGTATCGATGATGGGGTTCCAATCCGTTAGCGGAATGGTGACGGTGCAGACTGATGACGTAAATGAATCAGTAGTACTGCCCAAGCTGGAGGTTACCCTAACCTATAAAGTGGCAAATCAAGCACAGGGCTGGTTGGCAGGAGTGGCAACGCAGAAGCTTCCCAAGAATGTTGAAGGCTCGATGGTGACCGCTGTGCCAGTCATAGGCTTTATTTTCGATAAATGGCTGGAAGACAATGAGCCAAAAGCCTCACGTAGGGATAAATCGGATACTGATAAGACGTTTACTGCCACCTTTAAGCCACTAACTTACACTCTTAGTTACAATGTAGGCGAAGGTGGTGAGTGGGTGAGTGGAGGTAGCATTCAGAATGTCATACCTGGTCAAGATGGGACTGAGGTAGAAGTGAAAGCTAAGGAAGGCTACGTCTTCTTGGGCTGGAGCGATGGTGTGAGAACCCTGAAACGTAAAGATGAGAAAGTATTTGCACCCAAAGAGGTCACGGCGCAGTTCTATAAGCCTGTGTCGCTACCTTTAGTAGAGGATTTTGATGCAGTAAGCGGAATACCGAAATTCTGGAGCGTGGATAATTTTTCCACTACTGGTGCTTCAGCCTGGGCTGTCGGACACAATCTAGAAGTCTGTGCTGATGGTAAAGTATTGAACGGAGATTTTATCTACGTCAATTCTAATGCTGATAAAGAAGGCAAGAAACAAAACACAGACTTATGTACCCCATGGTTTGATATTGACGGAGTGAATAAGGATATTCAGCTAAAGTTTGATTTGGTATTTCGTGGTCTTGGTGAGAACTACAAAGACTCAGTTTCTGTAGAGTACAGAACGGATAATAACGGCTGGGAACAACTTGCATATTATAATACGAGTAATCCGTATCAGTTTGGTACACACGAGAATCTTAATGTGCCAAATTCTAAGTTGGTAGGTAAAAAAACGCTACAGATCAGATGGCACTATGAGGCTGAATGGTCCTACTGGGTTGGATTGGATAACATCGTCATCAGGGCGAAGGAGACTGGTGAGGTGGTAGAGTACATTGCTAAGGCCAATGGTACGCTTACCGGGACTGTACAGGGTGCCGGTAAACAGACCCTTATTGTGACCACGTCCAAGGGCACATTAGGCGAAAAGGTGACAGCTGTGCCGGATGCGGGGTACCAGTTCGACCGCTGGAGCGACGACAAGGCAGGAGAAACCCGACAGGATAGCTTGAACGGGCGCTTTATAGCCTTCTTCAAGCCAGTGCCCAAGCCAAAGTTCAAGGTTACCTATAGCACTGATGACCTGGGTAAAATTGAGGGCTTGAGCTACCAGGAAGTAGAAGCGGGGGCATCTACACAGCCAGTCATTGCAGTTGCTCGTAATGGAAAAGATAGGTTCATAGAGTGGAGCGATCATAGCACGGATAATCGCCGAGTAGATGTGAATGTTACCGGAGATATAAGCGTCAAGGCTACGTTTGCACCGCGCTACAGGGTCGCCTACGGGGTTAAGGGCTACGGTGGTAAGCTTGAGGCAAAAACAGCTGCTGGCCAGCCCCTCGGCGATGGGCTAGTAGACCCCGATACCAAGGTGACCTTTACGGCTACACCTGATGAGAACTACGTGGTGGCTGGCTGGACAGGTGTTACAGCTACACCAACCAATGCAACCACTACCGCTCTGACTGTGACGGCTGATGCAGATGTCCGGGTTGCGTTCAAACTAAAAGAGGCCACGCTCACCTTCAAAGTACTAAAGAAGGGTACTACTGACCTGCTCCAAGGCGCAGAAGTAAAACTTGAGGACAGGGTGCCGAAGTACACTGATGGAAAAGGTCTGGTGCAAATCACAAATTTGCAGTATGGCACCTATAGCTATACAGTCAAGTTGTCGGGTGCACAGACGGTTAAGCGGACGATTGAGGTGAATGCGCCTACTGTTGACGAAACGGTAGAGCTGACATGGGATGGAGCCAAGGCGATCTTCACCGTAACCGACGGCACGAACCCCATTCAGGATGCCATCGTACAGGTTGGCCAGCAACAGACCAAGACAGACCAGTATGGTAAGGCGGTTCTCAGTCTCGACAAGAAGCCGTATAAGTACAGTATTGAGAAGGTCGGCTATTATGATCGATTGAGTGGAACCGTTGATCTCTCGTCAGGCGACCAGGATGTAGCAGTTGAACTCGTGAGAAGTACAGCCACTGCCACCTTTACGGTGACCGCTGACGGCAAGCCTCTCGAGGGCGCTACAGTGACCATCGCTGGCAAGAGTTCTACTACAGACGCTACAGGCATGGTAGCGCTCACGCTACCTACGGATAGCTATGACTATACCGTAGAGAAGAGTGGCTATACAGATGCCACTGGTACAGCTGACCTGAGGACTGGCAATAAGGAGGTTGCTGTAACGCTTCAAAAGAAAACTACTGCAGCTGCAACCTTCATGGTGGCCGCCGATGGCAAGCCTCTCGAGGGCGCCACAGTGGCCATCGAAGGTAAGACAGCCACCACAGACGCTCAGGGTAAGGCAGCACTCACGCTACCGACCGGTAACTATAGCTACTCTGTTACTAAGACTGGCTATATAGATGCTACAGGCAGCGTTGACCTCACCGATGGCGATAGGGATGTTGCGGTAGAACTCGTGAGAAAGACTGCCACAGCTACCTTCACGGTGACGGCTGATGGCAATCCGCTCGAGGGCGCTACAGTGACCATCACTGGCAAGACAGCCACTACAGACGCTGATGGTAAGGCTGCTATTGCAGAGCTTGATCGCAAGGCGCACGACTATGTTGTCACTAAGGCGGGCTACAACGATGCCAAGGGCAGCGTTGACCTCACTGAGGGCGACAAGATTGTGAACGTGGTACTCAAGGCCGTTGAGAAGCCACAACCTAAGCCAACGGTTGTAGAGAGTGCATTGCTAGCCAATGTTGCAGTAGCACCTAATCCGTTTGTAGAGATGCTCCACCTGACGGGAGTTGAGTCGCTACGGTCTATCCAGGTGTTCACGGTGGATGGCGTGCTGGTACTCAACCATACGCATGATGGCGCCAGTGAGGCCATTTTCCAGGCTGATAGCTGGACGTCGGGCATCTACATCCTCCGTCTGATTGACCTCGAGGGTGCAGTGAAACAGCTCCGCGTTGTCAAGCAGCAGTAGGAGTACTGACTAGAGAATCTAAAGCGGGGAGGCTTAAGCCTCCCTGCTTTTTTTATATGCGTTGGTCAAAATGGTTGTTGATGAAGAAAGCGCATATACATGCTCTCATAAGACTGTTGCAAATGCCTTCGTTCTAGCCTAGAGGGCAGTACCTCTCAAAAGCTTACCACACGATGCACGGTCGTCTTCTCGATGTAGTTAGAGAAGTTCATCGCGTGGTGAATTTCCCTACAGATGAGGTGCTTGAATTGGGAGATGGAATTGAAGGCTCTCAGGCAATGCGAGGCAGTTAGACCTGATTATTTCAGGTATCTTGCGGGACGTTGAGTGTCGCTAGTTCGGCATTCATCCGGACAGCTCGTCAACCGTGCGTGATCTACTGCAACGTCACGTGCGAAATAAAGTGGCAAAGGAGGAAATGTCCTCTCCGGAGATAAGCTCTAGACGAGCTATTCGCGATTCAAAAGAAGAATTTTACTTCGTTCAAAGCAGTTGAAATTTTATGTATACTTACCACACGTTGGGGGGATGGCTCTTGGGTGAGCAAGAAATTTTTGCAGGGTTACGTGCACGAGATTATCATCTAAATCCTTGGAGCTAGGATTTAGCGTTCGCGACACCAAACGGAATGAGAACCCCTGCAATATTATTAATATTTTTGATGTGGCTCTCCTGATCATCAAAAAAGATGTGGGGCTTTAGGATGTTAAGCAGTCGAGCTTTCTCAACTCCCCCCATAAAAAAGACTTCGTCAACCTCGATTTCTAGGCTTTGTAGCGTAAAAACAACCCTCTCATGCGCGGGAGCATTACGAGCTGTAACGATCGCAGTTTTCAGCAATCGCCTGTACTTAGGATCTTCCTGCTGCTTGGTGCGTTCCAGCTTTTGGAATGATGAAATTCTTTTTAAAAGATTTGCAATGGGTCCAGACTTTAGGGGATGGGCCCCATGCACTTTCTCGTACTCCTGATAGGCCGCCAGCCCTTGTTCTTCATAAACCCTCTCAGAGCTATCATCGGCAATCACCCCATCAAAGTCAAAGGCTAGGCATAACCCCTCTTCGTTAGAGTCCTGGATTTCTTGCTTCCCCACAACGCCTGCCGTGATTCCATTGGCCAGTGCCTCTCTCGCGTCTTCCCTATTGGTGGTTAGAAATAGGGTAGAATTGAATGCAGGAAGATATTGATGATTGGGTTTGCCGGATGAGAAGCAGGCGCGGGATATGTTTAAGTTGTAATGTTGAATCGAACGAAAGGCTCTTAGGCCTGTTTCTGGGCTATTCTTAGAGAATAGAATTACCTCTACCGGTTGTTCTTCTGGGAAAGAGGCATTAAGGTTCAGAAGCCTTTTTATAAAAGGGAATGCAACGCCTTCTTTCAGTGGATCATCCATATGTTTTCGCTGATACTTTCTATAGGCCTCTTCTCCCTCCTGCCTGAAAACGGCGTCAGAATCCTGCATATCGAAGAGAGCGCTTGATGATACCGCAATTACGAGCTTCTTTTCTATTGGGTATGGCATGATGGTTACGTGGGCATTTGTTACGGATAGAACCTTTCTTTTCCAGTGGGATAGGTTACCTAATCATCGGATGTTTCATAAGCGAGTTCACCCCTCAAGTTCGCCCGCTACAGGGTTAATTCTGAGATCAGGAATGGGCTCTGAGTTACTGCGGGCAAGCAGCCTCGTGCTATTCCTGGCAGCGGAGGGTGGCATCTACACAGATTATATCCGTTATATCCGCGGAATGCCCCCAACCTCTTCAGCTCGTTCTCCGGTGGGATTGGTAGTTCCATCCACTTTCACTGGATTCCCCTCAATTCCAACTACAAAGATATGAACTTGCGGGATATAGCAAGGAATTTTAGTACTCTACCTAAACCAATTGTTCACCACCTCCTTGGAAAACGGCTTTTCACCTTGATTCTAGGGTGGAGGTAGCACTCGTGATGCCTTCTAACTTCTTGACACATCAATTCCTTCTCTTGGCCACGTGTAGTCTTCCGTATCGTCTGCGCATTTGTAGCGTTTGGGCTGATCGCTTCGTCCTGCTATAGGCGTGCTAAGGAGTTTTCTCTGGCCTCCTCGACGCGTTGGCCCATTGGGGGGCGGTGCATCCGTACGTAACGATTTTTAGCTTTTCTATCGTTATTGCAGTTTTTGTATAACTAAAACAAATCGCTACCTTCGCGGGCCGATAGGGAGTTCTTTTAGCCTCTCGAGAGAAGCGCGGGCGGCGGATGGATACCTTCCGTTCGTTTCTAAGTCATTACCTATTGGGTGCTTCTTGTTTTTTCAAAGTTTCGATTGTGTATAGATAAACGGTCGCTTTAGCAAGGGATGGGGGTACGGTTTAGGCGTGTGATGGCCGTCCGTTGCGCAGGGCGGTAGCTGGAGTGGTTGTAATGGACACGGAGTGCCGGGATGAAGCAAGCGTAGGTGCAACGGCGGTCAGCATGGTGGAGAGCGAGATTGGAGATTATCATTGCTTGGGCTGCGTATGCAAAAGCATCGAAACCTTGCTAGAGGTGTTCCCCCCGGATGATGGGATCCGACGGGCAGTGATGGCTGATGTGGCGGGTCTGTATGCCGAGCGGGGTGGTAGTATTGCGAGTACAGATTTCCGGCGTTCCGCGTATGGGTTCATCGCGAATCATTTTCCGCACGTGTTACCGTTTTGGGCGTATAAACGGGCAATGAATGACCGGGCTTTAGAGGCGTATTCTCTGCTGAAACCGCGTCGAGTGAGTTCGATGAATGCGTTCACCTATGGGTTGAGGACGGCCCTTGCTGGGGCGGGTATCGACTTTAGGCAGAGCACGGTGGCGGACATTCTCCTTGAGGTGGATAGCTTAGTAACGGCGGAGCTGGCCATTGATCATGGGGAGCTATTACAGCGCCGATTAGGCAGGTCAAAACAGGTGCTTTACTTGGCGAATAATGCCGGTGAGATTGTATTTGATCGGTTTTTCATAAAGTCGATGGGGGGCGTGGATGTCTCCTACGTGGTGAATTGCGCCTACGCGGGCTACGCGGCGTCGGGCCAAGACGCTGACTATGTCGACATGCGGGGCGTGGCGAAGGTGTTGGCGAATGGGTGCAGCGCCCCCTCGACCATTCCCGAACGATTATCGGCGCGCGCAATGGAAGCTTTCGAACGTGCCGATGTAATCGTGGCCAAGGGCGCGGCGAATTTAGAGTCCTTTTACGCGTTGCATGATGAACGCTTCTTCGTGCTGATGCGGGTGCCATGCGCGGTAGTAGGCGCTGCGTTGGGGTGCGCTGAGGGAAGGTATGTGGTGGTTAACCCGGAGGAGCGATTGCGGGAATTGGCCAATCTCGGGACGGAGCGGGGAAATTGCAAAGCGTAATTTTTTTCTACCTTCGCGGAAATAGGAAGACGGGCGATAGCGCCTTGCGTGGCGTTGCTTGCGGTGCAAGGGTAGTCAAGTTCGTCGAAAGGAGGCGAGAAAAATATGTCATTTGCAGCGGATAAGATAATAGGGGACGGTTTAACGTTTGATGATGTGCTGCTTGTCCCGGCTTACTCGGAGGTGCTACCAAGAGAGGTGGAGGTGCGGTCGCGCTTTACGAGGCACATCAATCTCGAGCATCCGATAGTAAGCGCGGCTATGGATACCGTGACGGAATCCGCGATGGCAATCGCCATGGCCCGTGTTGGCGGTATTGGTGTTATCCATAAGAGCATGACGGTGGCGGAGCAGGCCGAAATGGTGCGGGCCGTGAAGCGCGCGGAGAATGGCATGATATACGACCCGGTGACCATGGGCCCCGATCAGACGGTGGGCGATGCGCTCCGCCTAATGGAGAAATTCCACATAGGGGGTATCCCCGTGGTGGATGAGAGTAAAACCCTCATCGGGATTGTAACGAATCGTGATCTTCGTTTCCAAAACGATATGCAGCGCCCCATACGTGAGGTAATGACGAGCGATGGCCTGGTGACCATTTCGCTCGATGAGAACCTTACCGATGCGGAGAAAATCCTCGAAAAGTATAAAATCGAAAAGCTGCCGGTGGTGGATGCGCATCGCAAGTTGCAGGGGCTCCTGACGTATCGGGACCTATCGAAGCTTCGTGTGAACCCGCTGGCGAGTAAGGATAAGAAGGGGCGGTTGCTTGTGGCGGCAGGCGTCGGGGTAACCGATGAGACGTTAGCGCGCGTCGAGGCGCTGGTGGAGGCGGAGGTTGATGTGATAGTGATTGACACGGCCCACGGGCATAGCCGTGGCGTGTTGGAGAAATTGCGCGAGGTGCGCCGCGCATTTCCGAATATCGATATAGTGGTGGGGAATATTGCCACCGCTGATGCGGCTGAAATGTTGGTGGATGCCGGCGCTGATGCGGTGAAGGTCGGGATTGGCCCCGGTTCGATATGCACAACGCGCATAATTGCAGGGGTGGGGGTTCCGCAGGTGCAGGCGATCTACGATGTGGCGCAGCGGCTTGCCGGGAGCGGCGTGCCTGTCGTGGCGGACGGAGGCATCCGCTACTCTGGAGATTTTGTGAAGGCGATAGCGGCCGGCGCTGATTGCATCATGGCGGGCTCCTTATTGGCTGGTGCTGAGGAATCGCCCGGGGAAACCATACTGTACAACGGCCGACGCTACAAGTCGTATCGAGGTATGGGCTCCCTTGAAGCGATGCAGCGAGGATCGAAGGATAGGTATTTTCAGGATAAAGAGGAAAATGTGAAAAAGCTTGTGCCCGAAGGAATCGCGGCGCGTGTCCCCTTCGTCGGTTCTCTTGAAGAGGTGGTGTTCCAGATGATTGGTGGCCTGCGCGCCGGTATGGGGTACTGTGGTGCTAAGACGATAGCGGACCTGAAGAGGGCAAAGTTTATCCGCATCACCAACGCGGGGATGCTCGAGAGCCATCCGCACGATGTAACGATTACTAGCGAGGCCCCGAATTATTCGAGGCAGGGATAATGTAGAGGCAAGATGTTAGGCTTGGTGAAGAAGAGGTGGTTGGGGCCTGCGTGGGGTATCTTAAGTGCATTGTTGCTTGGAGGAAAAGCGTGGGGGCAGGGGCAGCCGCTGCTAGTAGTCGATGGCGATACCGTAACGGCCGGTGAGTTCCTCTACTCATATCAGAAGAACCAAGCGGTGAGGGGCAATGAAAACACGCTGGCGCTGGAACCCTTCTTGGAATCGTACGTGGACTATCGGCTGAAGGTGGCGGATGGTAGGCGTATGCATCTTGACACGGTACGCCAGTACCGCGAGGAGTACGAGAGGTATCGCAGCGCGCAGTTGGCCTCTATGATTTTGGATAGCGCTGCGGTAGAGGCGGCCTACCGAGCGGCCTACGGTCGTATGCTGCGGGAAGTGGATGCCTCGCATATCCTGGTGGCTATTACGCCGGGACGTAGCCAAAACGAGGCGTTGCGCGTAGCGCTTCAGCTGCGGGATCAGTTGCTGAAAGGGGCCGATTTCGCCGCGCTGGCGCGGCGCGAGAGCGATGATATGTCAGCGAAGTGGAATGGTGGACGGTTGGGGTACTTCTCTGCGTTCACGATGGTACTTCCGTTTGAGCTTGCGGCCTATGCCCTGCCTGTGGGCGATGTTTCAGAACCGATTCTGACGAGGTTCGGGTATCATCTGATTAAGATTCATGGGGTTCGCCCATCGCGTGGGAGAATGCGTGTGGGGCATATCTCGATGTGGGTGCCCGATAGCGCGATGCAGGTGCAGCGTGATTCTGCGCGTGCCGCGGTTGAGAGGGCTTACGTCGTGGCGAAAGCCGGCGGATCGTTCGACTCGTTGATGAGAAAATATAACCCTTCAGCGTACGCTGTGGGTGAGGGGGAGCGCTACCCATGGGTGAGTGCCGGGAACGTCCCAGTATGGTTTTACGACAAGGCGTTTTCCTTGCATGGGGATGGTGAGATATCTCAGCCCTTCGAATCCCCCTTGGGGTGGCACATAGTGAAGCGCATTGCGTATGAGCCTGTCCCGCCTTACGGGGAGGCGCGTGAGCGGCTTCGTGTATTAATGCGTCAATCCGGCGAGATGGTGGATGATGAACGTGCTTTTATTGCCGCAGTGCGAAGGATGGAGGGTGCACGCGTGGACGATAGCGCGGGTGCGGTGCTTTCGAAACGTTTAATGGATTTGAATGGTGAGAAGGCGAGGTCTGATTCTTTTGGCGGATTGGTGGTGGGGGAGGTGAACGGCGAGAAGCTCAGCGCTAGCAGTTTTTTCCATTGGACCACTGGCCGTGGGATCGCGTTGCGCGACATGCGTGGGGAGGCTGTGCGACGGCTGGTGGAACAGTTTGTCGATGCGGTTGCTGTGGAGTTGGCAACGAAAAGGCTAGCGTCTGAAAATCCTCAATTCGGCTATTTGGTACGCGAATTCCGTGATGGGTTGCTGCTATTTGAAGTGAGTGAGCGGAAGGTATGGGCCGCGTCGCTAAATACCGAGGATACATTACGCGAATACTATAAACGCCACCGAAAAGAACTTTTTTTTGATACGTGCTTTTCTGTGGAGGAGTACAGTGCGGGAAACCTATCCGACTTAGTACCCATAGCAGATCGCCTCCGCAAGGGTAAGAAATTGGGGATGTCGCGAAAGGCGATGGGTAGGGCTGGAGTAACAATCAGGGATATACGTTTGGGAGCTGATCACCCGCTGATGCGGGGCTACGCAATGGGAAAGTCTCTGGCGCAGGAGTCCAGTAGTAGTGAGGCGTGGAGCGAAGGGTGTTTAGGACCCCTGCCTTGGCGTGGAGGGGGGAAGTTGTACCGTGTGGTGAAGCGGCGAGTGCGTGTGCCAATGGGTTATGAGGAGAGCAGGCCTGAGATTATAGCGCGATTGCAGAAGGAGCGCGAACGGAGATGGGTGGAAAGGTTGCGAAGAGAGTATGCAGTAGAAATAAACGCGGGGACGGTGCAGTGGGTGAAAAGACAGTTGGAGGCGAGGTAGCATGTGTAAGAATCAGTTGCTTGCAAGGTTGATAGCGGTTCTTTCGTTGCTCTTAACGGGTTGTGCGGATGGTGCTATGCGGCATGATGGCACGGTGGTGGCCGAGGTCGGCGATGCGAAGCTGACGAGCGCAATGGTGCCCGCTGAGGTGTTTGCGTACGGGGGCCAAGATTCGCTAACATTGCTTCGAGCGTACGCGGAAAGATGGGCTACGCAGCAGGCGGTATACCAGCAGGCGGTGCGGCGCTTTGCGGGCTCCCGGGCGGATATTGAAAGTAGGGTGGAAGATTACCGTCAAACCCTAACGATAGCCGACTATGAGAGGCAGCTGGTGTTTACACAGCTCGATACGCTTGTAACCCAAGAGGCAATCGAGGCATTCTATAGGGCGAATGCTGATCACTTTATTCTTCACCAGCCGTTAGTGCGTTGCTTTTCGCTCGCGGTGCCGGAGAGCAACGTCTTACTTAAAGAGCTGCGCGCTGTCTACACGCTGCGCGGAGAGGAGGCGTTGGCGCGAATGGAGCCGCTAATGTTTAAAGCGGGGGTGATGCCCGCAACATCTCCGAAAGTCTGGATTCCCGCGGCTTTGCTAGGGCGTACCCTTGGGGTAGAGATTGCGGAGGGAGCCCTATCGCAACGCCCGGCACGCTTAGATTTTACGCGCGATAGCGTGGTATATCTCGTGGCGTTCCATGAGTGGATGGACGCAGGGGCTGTGGCCCCGGTGGATTACGTGAGGGAAGACATAAAGGCCATGCTGCTAAACCAGCGGCGAAAGCGGTTGGTCGACTCGCTGGAACGATCGATAGTGGATATGGGACGTGCGGAGGGACGGGTGAAGATCTTTGTAGAATAAAGAATGCTAGTAAGTACAATGTTGAGAGTAAGGGAGATAGCTGTGTTGCTCCTCTGTGTGCTGTTCGCGTCAGAGGTGCAGGGGCAACGTATAGATGGGACTGTGGCGCAGGTCGGAACGCGTGTAGTGCTACAGTCGGACGTGGAGATGGAGCTGATGCGTATGCGTATGCAGGGTGTGCCTGTGAATGCGAATAGCCGTTGCGAGGTGTTAGAGTCTCTGCTGCTGAAAAACGTGCTGCTCGACCAGGCGGACTTGGATAGCGTGGTCGTGAAGTCGAGTGAGGTTGATGCCGAGGTCGATCGCCGTATCCAGTATTTTTTACAGCAGGTAGGGGGAGAGACCGAGTTGGTTAAGCAGTATGGGAAACCGATTCGCGAGATTCGCGCTGAGTTGGCCACAATGCTTACGGATCAACGGCGCGCCGAGCGGGTGAGGGCCTCCGTGGTGGGAGATGTGAAGGTGACCCCTTCGCAGGTGAAAAATTTTTATGCGCATGTGGTGCCTGATAGCCTGCCGCTGATGCCTGAATCGTTCATCTATCGGCAGCTGGTGATGCAGCCGGTGTCGAGCGACAACGCAACCTACGAGGGGAAAGAGCGGCTCTTGGCGTTGCGCCAGCGTATACTTCAAGGCGAACGTTTTGCAACGCTTGCTATGGCGTACAGCGAGGATAGGGCTTCAGCCGCTCGGGGTGGTGAGATGGGGTACATGCCGAAAGAAAGTTTTGTGAAACCGTTTGCCGATGCTGCATTCGCGCTGCAGGATGGGCAGGTGAGCCAAATAGTGGAGACCGAATATGGATTCCATATCATTCAGATGATAGGAAAAAAGGGAAAAACTGCCAACGTGCGGCATATCCTGTTGAAGCCGCACTACACCGCAGCGATGATACGGGGAGCCGAGGCGAAGTTGGACAGCATACGGGCGGAGGTGATGGCCGATTCCTTGTCGTTCGAACAGGCCTGCTATCGTTACTCGACCGACAAGGAGACGCGACTGAATGGGGGAGTGTCAATCAACCCGATGCGCGGCGGGATGAAGCTGGATAAGGAGGCCATGGTGCCGACCGATTACTACGAGGTGCGGGCATTGGCGCCAGGTGATGTATCGAAGCCTTTTGAGAGCCGCGACGCGCGGGGAAACGTTGTGGTGAAGCTTGTGCAGTTGGTGCGTAGGATTCCTATGCACCGAGCCACGTTGGAGGAGGATTACGATGTGGTTCAAAATTTGGCAAAAGAGGAGAAGGAGCGATCCCTTTTTGAAGAGTGGCTTGCCAAAAAAATCAAAACGGTCTACGTGTCGATCGACCCTGAGTTTGAGAACTGTACTTTTCAACGAGACTATTGGACAAGGCACTAACGTTGATTAAGGCGGGGAATTAAGGATCTTGAAGGGTTTCGGAGAGCGGGAGGCGCGAAGATGCGACGGTTGGCGATAGCGGTGGTTTCTTTGGCGCTGTGCCTTAACCAGATAGTCGTAACCGGGCAGGTTGCCCCCGCGGGGCATCGTGTGGAGATACGCCAGGCACGAACGATGAAACCGCTTAAAGTGGGTGGGGCAATGGTCATGCGGTTGATCGATTCGGTGATTTTAGAGCACGAGGGAACCCTGTTGTACTGCGATAGCGCGTATGTCTACCAGGAGAACAATTCTTTCGATGCGTACGGAAAGGTTCGTATTGAGGGGGAAGGGAACCTCATTGAGGGCTCGGCGCTTTACTACATGGGCGCCACGCGTGAAGGGCGTATGGTGGGGCAGCCGGTGCTAATGCTCGACAAGGAGAGTGGGACGAGGCTCTGGACCGATTTCTTGTTTTTCAACACCGAGGCGAATAGCGCGTATTTCGTTTCGGGGGGCCGAGTTGAATCCCCTGACTATCGGGTGCAGAGCCAACGGGGGTTTTACGCATCATCCCCCGCGCGGATTACTTTTGCCGGGCAGGTTGTGATCCGAGGTAAAGATGTCGATTTGCTGGGCGACTCGGTCGAAATGTACAGAAGTAGTGGAGAGCTACATTTTTTCCGCGCCACGCGCTTGTACCAGGACTCTGCTTTCCTATACGGCGATAAGGGGGTGTATTACAGGGATGCGCATCGGCTCAGCGTGCACTCGAATGTGCTGTTTCGCAAGGATGGAAATACGCTCTACTCCGATAGTTTAGACTACGATCAGCAGCTTGGTTATGGCTTGGCTTTAGGGCGTGCGGTGGTGGTGGATTCGTCGGATGATGCTCGCCTCTACGGGCGACGGTTGGAGATATGGCAGAGAGAGGGTAGGGCGTTGGCTACGAGTGACCCCTTGATGTATAGCGTTGATACGGCCTCCGTACCCGCGGATACGGTTTACATGCGCGCAGATACCCTTTACGCGTGGCGCGATACGGTGCATGTGGCGGATGGAAAGTCGCGCGCGTGGGTTGTAGATTCTGTGTGGTGCGGGCGCGCCCTGTACGATGTGCGTGCGTATAGCAACGGCCAGCAGGTGGTGGCCGACTCGGTGCTGTATGATGGGAAAAGACGTAGGGTCACGCTGTACCGCGCCCCAGCCCCTTACGTTTGGATGCGGGATATGCAGGCGTATGCCAAATCGGTCGTATTCTTTTTAGGGGAAGAGCGTGCGGATAGCGTGTGGCTTGAGGGCGATGCGTTCGTGGCGCAGCGGGATGGGGTGGAAACGTACAACCAGATTAATGGCCAGCGCATGTACGCGCGGCTCGATTCCTCGGGGGTTCGTTTTGTGCGGGTGAGGGAGGAAGGGCAGGTGCTGTTCTTTATGCGGGATAAGGGAAGTTTGATAGGGGTGAACAGGGTGGCCGCGCCGGGATTTAATGTTTGGATGAGGGATAGCGAGATCCAGAATGTGACGTTCTATTCGAAGCCCACGTCGAGGGTATTGCCCTATAAAGATGTTGAGATGGAGGATAGGATTTTACCTAATTTCGCATGGAATGAAGCCTTACGACCCAAGCTCAAGGAGGATGTCGTGCCGCGGTGGGTGCAGAATCTGACGTTCTATGTGAGAAGGAGGGAGAGGGTAGCACTGTTTGAGGCGTTGGACCGCGCGATTCTGGAGCTTCCATGGGAAGCGGGCGTATCGCGTGTGCAGCCGTGGCCCGCTATGCCTGAGGGGGCGGAAGCTGAGCGAGGGACTCAAGGGGAGGGGCTGGATTCCGTTCAATGATGTGGCGTACCGACGAGTGCGCGGAGCGCCTATACGGCAGCCGCGGGCCAACATTACGCTTGCGCGTGGCTACGCCCCTCACGGGAGCACCTCTCCTTTTTGTAAATGGGAAGGCAGAAACAATCTACACTCGAGGGTTTCCCCATTATGGGGGAAGGGTGCCCATGCGGTGTCGCTAGGCCTACGATGGCCCTTTGCCACTGGGGTAAATCCTTAGGGAGAGGCCTAAGCGATGCCTATGCCCCTTTAGAATCGTTGCCCGAGCGATGGGCAGCAAGCGGTAGGCAAAATGGGTGAGCTCCTTCTACACGCTTACTCGGGGTACGTGAGGCGGTCGGGCGTGGGATTGGTAAGTACCTCGCTAAGAAACTTCTTTGCCTCAAGTTTTGCCAAGGGAAGATTGTGTAGCTGGTAGCATCCGCAATCATGCGCCGTGGCGCCGGGGATCTCCCCATTGAAGTCCACCACGAATCGGAATGCATCGCGCAGGAGCGGGAGTATGTCTTCCGGCTTCCGGTCGCCTTCCACGATTAGGTAAGCGCCGGTGAGGCATCCCATGGGTCCCCAGTATACGATTCTTTTCCCCCACGTGGGGTCGTTACGAAGGTAGGTGGCAATCAGATGTTCAAGCGTGTGCATGGCGCCTTGGTCCATGACCGGCTCGCGATTGGGCGCTTTCATACGCACGTCGAAAGTCGTGATGGTTACACCGTTGAAAACGTCTTTCCGCGAAATATACACACCGCGCCTTAGCAGGAGGTGGTTGATTTGAAAGCTTGGGATCTTGTCCATAGTCCGCGCTAAATATTTTTAATGATGTTCATAATGGTGCCAAAGGCATTGTCGGCATCGTTTTCCCAGAAGTGAAGGTATTGCTCCGTGGGGTTCAGAATGGGTTGTCCCGGCGTGTCGCTAATGGCGCGGAGCGCCGCGAAGGGGTAGCCTTCGATCCAGCAGGTTTGCGCAACCGCCGCGGACTCCATGTCGATGGCGAGAGGATTGGAGAAGCGCGCGTTGAGGTCGCGAAGCATGGGGTGCGAGGGGATAAAGTACTCTCCGCTTACAAAGAGCCCTTCTCTTTTTACCTCGCCGCTGGCGGTGAACCTTGCGGTTAGCTCGGCTAGGCAGGCGAATCGCGGCGGGCAGCCCTGCACTTGCCCATACGCGTTGCCCTCGCCGCACCACACATCGTGGTACGCCACCTCGTTGGCGGCAACGATGTCCCCAACGTGAAGGTCGCTGCTGAGCGCGCCGCTGCACCCAATGCTAAGGATGCAGTCGGGGCGAGCGTGGTAGATGAGCAGGGTGGTCCCTAGGGCCGCGTGCACCTTGCCTATGCCGGCGAGTATGGCGATCACGTGGTGCGGCCCAAGGTTCCCCCAGGTGATGGAGAAGTGCCCCTGCGCGCGTGAGTCGCGGTTGCTGAGCGAGTTGGCAATGGGGTTAAATTCTTTTTCCATTGCGACGACAATGCCGATATTCATAGTTGCGTTCGTTCCTCCTTTCTAGTGCTCTGCCAGTTTACTATACACGCTTGCTATGGGAATGTTCATTGCGTTTTCGGTGCGTGTCGGTCGCTACGGGTGTCGCGGCCTGCCGATCCCGATTCTCCTCGTCGGGGCGTGCGGCAGTCGTGTGGTTACGCCATTGTGCTTTCGATGGGGCGCGATGGGTGCAAGCCCCCGTCCAACCCGCCGCGATGGGCTTTGGGGCGATTGTCACGTTCCGTCGAAACGCGCTGTGCCCAAACCTAGGTTTGCCGGAATCCCGGTACGTGGGTAGCTCGACGTTCGATTGGATTTTTACTGCCATCGCTATGGGGTTGGTGCAAAATGATTCGGTGTGCGCTACCTCTTCACCACTCTCGCGATCCTATTGCCGGTGCGAACGATGTATACCCCCGCGGGCAGGTCGCCCAAATCTAGGTAGAATTCGCCTTTGGCCGCGATGGTTAAAAGCGTATCGCCGCCGAGGCTACATACGGTCACCGTGCCTTCGGCCACCATATGGATGCCGTGTTGCGTGGGGTTAGGGTGTACGGGTAGCGGCGCCAATTCCTTCTCCATCACGCTCGCGAGCGATTGAAATTCCGCTGTGACATCGATGTCGCTCATTACCTCATTGTCGATGCGGGGATTGTCGGTTTTGCCGTCGCTCCATCTGGTGAATTCATGGCCGGGCATGGGTATCGCCTTCACCTGGGAGCTCGAGGTTCCAGGTTTTACCCTTTGCGTGGTTTCACCTTCTAGACTGCCATTGGGGCCTGCGTGGTAGGTAAGAGTCAAAAAGGGTGGAGGGCATTTGCGCTGGCCGGTAAAACCCTCCACAGGGCTTCCGCTGTTTCTGTAAAGTATTTTCCAGCTCTTACTGGTAGCTGTGCTGCCGTTGGCCGCGAGCGCTAGGGCCTTGTTCGGGGATGCGACATCCTCGATAGGGTATACTTTTGATTTCCAGGATACTGCAGTGTGGTCGGGCAATGAGCAGAAGAAAAGATCCCAGGCCACGGTTGTCAGAGGGTTGTTGTAGCAGTACACCTCCTCGAGCTCTCCGTTCTGGCTCACGTCCAGCGCGGTGAGCTGGTTGAAGGAGCAATCAAACAGCTCGAGGAGCCTATTCTTACTTACATCTAAAACTTTAATTCGATTGTTGTAGCAGTACAGCTCGATGAGATTAATGTTTTTGCTTACGTCCAGTTCGGTGAGCCGATTCCCGTAGCAGTATAGCCCCGTGAGGGCTGTATTTTTGCTTAGGTCTAGGGTAGAGATCTGGTTGTCGAAGCAGTATAGCTCCTTGAGTTCGGTGTTACGGCTGACATCCAGCGCCGTGAGGTTGCCATAGTTGTACCCGCAATAGAATCGACCTACATTTCCGTAGATCGTTATGGTGGTTTCCGCAGCGGTATACGTTTTTCGGTGAACCCAATTCTTGTCCACCTCCAGCGTCTCTTTGGCGGTGCCATTCTCTACCACCACCTTTGTGCCTGGGGCATCGCCGGAAAGGTCTAGCTTGATTTCTTCACCCTTTTTTACCGTGAGCGTGATAATCCGCTGCATGTTCACCTCCGCTCCTAGAGCGTTGGGGGTGGCAACGATGGCCAGCGGGTAGATAAGCGCGGCGAACAGCGCGCGCAGCGGCTGCTTAATCATGTTTTGTTGCGATTTGAAGTTGCGTGATTGGGTTGTATATAGCGTTAAGGCGTTTGGGCAAACCATTTCACCGGTAGCGTGTACCCCCCTGGGCGTTTCGTCGGGTGACGGTGAAAAAATGGCGCGCCCTTTGGGGATGCCTCATCGCTCGGGTGGGATGCCTCGTGTTGCTGAGGTTTGTCTTCACAGCGAGGGCAAAGGTAACGATTTTATACGACTCAAAAGCTAGAAGGTTCGTTGGTGGCGACACCCTCCGCGTCAGGGGTGGTTCAAAGTCGTACCAAATAGGCATCAAAGTTGGTTTTTACCGCAGAAAACCAACTTTGATGCGAAGGGGAAGGGAGATTGTAAGGAGTTTAATGGGGGGCGTGCGGCTGTGGGTGGGAGCGCTCGTAGAACTCTCGATGTGGGATGCGCGGGGCGATTCGGGTGTGCAGATGTTGCTCCCCCATTTTCTGTTCTAGTAAAGCCTTGGGCTGCTACCTCGTAGCCGCGACCCGACAATGCGTGCGCATTGTGCCGGAGCGGTGCGCATCGTACGCATTTCGCATTGAATGTTTGCTATGTGGCGATAAAGAGTGCGAAAAGCGTTACTTTTGCCTTCGCAAAAAAAAAGTTGGAGGAGCAAAGTATGGCAGATAGGGAATGCGAACAGCGCGTGACGAAGATGGAGGAGGTGTACAACCGCTGCGCGGCTGGCACGCGCGCGTTGCAAGAGGCGTTGCAGGGGTGGGAGGGGAATCTCAACGACTTTTTTGCCCTGATGGAGTACTACGGCAGCGAGGAATGGTATAAGGATCGTGAGGCTTGCGCCGGGGGGAAGCTTCCCCCGGATCTTCCGTGCGGCGTGCTGGGGGAGGACACGGTGTACGACTTGTACGGCGATATGCGCGGGATTGCGCTGGACATGCTGGAGGCGGCGTTGCGGTGGCTTCGCAAGGAGGGTTGAATGGGTGGCGGGCGGCTTTTGGTAGTTTGAAAAATTGTACATTTGCGCCCGAGCTTGGCGTGAGGGGATGCGTGGCGCGAGGGGGACGGGTGAAGAGTCAACGAAAATAGAGAGCGATATGATAGGTGGAAGGCCGGTGGTGGGGATAACGCAGGGCGATGTGAATGGCATCGGTTACGAAGTGTTTTTGAAAGCGTTTTCCGATGCCCGCTTGCTTGAAATGGTGGTGCCGGTGTTTTATGGATTGGGCCGCGCGGCTGCCTACTACAGGAAGCTTTTTGGGCTGCAAATGCCACAGTTCGTACGTGTGGCGGGTGCGCGCGAAGCCTCGGAACGGGGGATAAGCCTTGTCGACGTTGGCGGCGATTTGCGGGTGGAGCCGGGCGGCGCTTCGCGCGAGTCGGCGCTGTCGGCCATCATGGCGCTCGAGTCGAGCGTGCGCGATTGGAAGCAGGGATTTCTAGATGCCATAGTTACGCTCCCGGTGAATAAGAATGTGATGCAAGGTGCTGGGTTTGCATATCCTGGCCAAACGGAATATTTCGCCGCGCAGAGCGGCGGGAAAGATCCGCTGATGATGATGGTGTCGGACGATCTTCGGGTGGGGTTAGTAACGCAGCATATGAGCCTATCTGACGTTCCGGGCGCGCTGACGCAGGCCCGGGTGGAGGCTAAGATTGCGCAGCTGGCGCAGTCTCTGCGGGAGGATTTTGGGATCGACGGCCCGCGGATCGCGGTGCTAGGGTTGAACCCCCATGCGGGCGAGGGGGGAGCGCTAGGCGTTGAGGAGTTGACCATGATAGAGCCGGCGATAGCGGCGGCGAACGCGAAGGGGATGCTGGTGAGCGGAGCGTACGCCGCGGATGGCTTTTTTGGGGCGGGGCGTTGGCGCGAGGTTGATGGGGTGCTAGCCATGTACCACGATCATGGGTTAATCCCCTTCAAGGCGCTATCGTTTGATAGGGGAGTGAATTTCAGCGCGGGGCTGCCCGTGGTACGCACATCGCCTGATCATGGCACGGGGTTTGACATTGCCGGTAAGAGCGTGGCATCGGCACAGTCGTTCCGCTCGGCGGTGTACCTATCGATTCAGGTGGCCCGAGCGCGGAAGCGTGAGCGAGAGCTGCGTGAAAATGCGCTGAGCGTTGGCGCGCTGGAGGCGGCGAAGGGGCAGTTGGCCGGGAGGCGGCGAGGGGAGGAAGAGGCCCGCGCCGGTGCGGAGCGGGGGGAAAGGTAGCGTTGAAGTAGCTAGATGGAACGATGTATGAGTACATTCAGGGCGTGCTTGCCGAGTTGACTGCAACGACCGCCGTGGTGGAGACGGGGGGGGTTGGCTACCTGTTGCAGATTTCAATGCAGACGTATGAGGCGTTGGCCGGGCGTAGCGAGGTGCGCCTGTACGTGCATCAGCACCTCCGTGAGGATGCGGTGGAGCTGTACGGTTTTGCGGCCAAGGCGGAGCGGGAGGTGTTTCGGCTTTTGACATCTGTGGCCGGCGTGGGGCCATCGACGGCGCGCATGGTGCTGTCGACGTATGGCGTGGAGGAGCTGACGAGGGCTATCGGCGCGGGCGATGTCGATGCGCTGAAAAGGGTGAAGGGAATAGGGTTAAAAACGGCGCAGCGCATCGTGGTCGATTTGTCGGAGAAGGTGGGAGGGGTGCAGGCCGATGCGGGCGGCATCGCGCAGGGGCGGGGGAGCAGCGCGCGGCAGGAAGCGTTGTCGGCGCTAATGACGCTGGGATTTGCCAAAGGCCCCACTGAAAAAGCGCTGGATGAATTGCTGAGGGCGGATGCAACGATGGGCGTAGAGGCGTTGGTGAAACAGGCGTTAAAGCGAATGTAGAATCTTGAAGGAGCTGAGGATCGCGATACGAAGGAGAGGATGGGACGTTTCGGCGCTCCGGCGAGGGGTGCGGGTGGTGCTGGCTTGGCTATTCCTGCTGTTGCCGTTTGCCGCTGAGGCCCAGCCGCGGGGAGGCGCGACGCATCGCGAGTGGCTGGGTTCGCCCGGCAACGCGAGCTACGAGGCTTACTACGATCCGACCAATGGCACCTACGTGGTGTACGAAAAAATAGGCGAGAGGATTTTAGGGCGGCCGCGCGTGGTTACCGCAGAGGAGTTTCGCGCGTTGCAGCGGGAGGAGCAGATGCGCACGTACTGGCGTTCGCAGCGAGGGGGAGCAGATGGCCCAGCGGGGGGAGGGCTGCTGCCCAAGCTGCGGGTGGGAGGGCAGACGTTCGATAAGATATTTGGCACGAATGAGATAGAAATCATTCCGCAGGGTAGCGCTGAGGTGCTGTTTGGAATTGTGCACTCAAAGACGGAGAACTACACGATCCCGGAGGATATGCGTAGCAACACGGCGTTTGATTTTCAGGCGAAGCTCGCGATAAATCTTGTGGGGCGTATAGGCGACAAGCTGCGGCTCGACGTGAAGTACAATACAGAATCTACGTTCGATTTTGAGCAGAATGTTAAGCTGGAGTACACGGGCTACGAGGATGAGATAATTCAGAAGATCGAGGCGGGGAACGTGTCGATGCCCCTCCCTGGCACGCTAATACAAGGGAGCCAGAACCTGTTCGGCCTGAAAACGGCGTTGCAGTTTGGACGCTTAACAATGACAAGCATCTTTTCGCAGCGCAAGGGGCAATCGCAGACCATCGAGGTGAAGGGCGGCGCGCAGACCCGGAATTTTGAGGTGAGGGCGGATGGGTACGAGGCGAATCGTCACTTTTTCCTTTCGCGCTATTTCCGGGATACGTACGATGCCTCGCTGCGCTATTTGCCGCTTGTGGGGGGTGGGGTTGAGGTGACGAAACTAGAGGTTTGGGTGACCAACAAGCAGGGGCGTTTCGACAATTCCCGCGATGTAATCGCGTTCGTCGATCTGGGCGAGCCGAAAGGAAAGATTTACGCGCGGAGCTACGTTACTGGCGTGGGGAAATTGCCGTCGAACGCGAGCAACGATCTGTACGCGAAGATGTCGAGCGGCGGGATGGCCGGCGTGCGGGCGCTCTCAGAGGCGGCCATGCTGCTCGAACCCCTGGCGGCGAGCAATAACTTCCGCAATGGGCAGGACTACGAGAAGCTGGAAAGCGCGCGGCTGCTGGCGCCGAGCGAGTATACGCTGAACACGAAGCTTGGGTATATTTCGCTGAACGTGGCGCTCAATAGCGATGAGGTGCTGGCGGTGGCGTACGAGTACACGCGGGGCGGCGCAACGTATAAGGTGGGCGATCTGACGAGCGATGGGGTAACTGCTCCGCAGGCGCTGTACGTGAAGCTGATAAAGGGCACGGAGCTTTCGCCGAGTATGCCGACCTGGCCGCTGATGATGAAGAATGTGTATTCGTTGGGCGCCTACCAGATGTCTCCCGATAATTTTTCGCTCGACATTGTGTACCAGGACGATGAGGTGGGGACCCCCACGAACTTCCTGACGCGCGGGGCGTGCGCGAATCGGCCCTTACTGAGCGTGCTGGGGTTGGATAACCTGAACGGGCAGCTGAATACGGGGGCGGATGGCGTTTTTGATTACATAGAGGGGGTTACGGTCGATTCGCGGCGCGGACGGGTGATATTCCCCATGGTGGAGCCGTTCGGGGCATACCTGGCGGGGCAACTGGGCGATCCCGCGCTGGCGAAAGAGATGGCGTACACGGAGCTATACGATTCCACGCTGTCGAAAGCCCGCCAGGTGGCGGAAAAAAATAAGTTCGCGCTTAGGGGAGAGTACCGCACGAGCAGCAGCAATGAGATCCCACTGAACGCGCCGAATGTCCCGAAGGGCTCTGTGCTGGTCACGGCGGGGGGGCGACGGCTCACGGAGAATGTCGATTACGTTGTGGACTACTTGGTGGGGACCGTGAAGATTATCAACCAGGGCCTTCTGGAGTCCGGGACGCCGGTAAAGATATCGTTGGAAAGCAATCTTGGCCTGGATTTACAGGTGAAGTCGCTGCTAGGCACGCATTTCGATTACAAACTTTCTGACAAGGCAACCCTTGGGGCCACGGTGATGAATCTCTCGGAGCGGCCCTTCACGAAGAAGGTGAACTACGGCGGGGAGGCGGTGTCGAACACGATCTGGGGAGTGAATTTTTCGTACGAGCGGGAGGCTCCGTGGCTAACCAAAGCGGTAGATTTTCTGCCGTTCCTCGACACGAAGGAACCCTCGGTGATATCGATCGACGCGGAGCTTGCGCATTTCATCCCTGGGCAATCGCGGCATATGGATAAGCGCGCGTCGGTGTATCTAGACGATTTTGAGGCGAACCAATCGCAGATTGATTTGCGGTTGTGGAGCGCGTGGAGCCTGGCGAGCACGCCGCAGGGGCTGCCCATGTTCCCTGAGGGGGGGCTCGTCAACGATTTGCGCTACGGGTATAATCGTGCGCGGCTCGCGTGGTATAGCATCGACCCTCTGTTTTTACGTAACTCCTCGCTCACGCCGAAGCATATCCGAAACAATCCGGATACGCAAAGCGGGCATTTGGTCAGAGAGGTGGAGGAGCGAGAGATTTTTCCGAATCGGAATACCCCGCAGGGGTTGCCCACAACGATACAGGTGCTTAATATGGCGTTCTACCCGGATGAGCGCGGGCCGGGCAACTACAACGCGCAGAATATTAACGCGGATGGGACCCTTCAGTTCCCCGCGAAGAGTTGGGGCGGCGTGATGCGTTCGTTGCCGGTAACGGATTTCGAGCAGTCGAACATAGAGTACGTGGAGTTTTGGTTGATGGATCCTTTCGTGGAGGGGAGGGGGGGCAGCGGTGGCGATTTATACATCGATTTGGGCAATGTGTCGGAGGATGTGCTTCGCGATGGGCAGAAGTCTTTCGAGAATGGGTTGCCGGCCCGTGCGGATGACCCCGCCGCGCGGGAAACGGGGTGGGGGCGGGTGCCCGGCGTGCAGTCCACAGTGATGGCGTTCGACAACGACCCTTCGGTGCGTGCGCGCCAGGACGTGGGGCTTGATGGGTTGAGCAGCGCGGAGGAGCGGGTGAAATTTGCCCAGTTTCTTGAGCAGTTGCGGCTAGTGGTGAGCCCAGAGGCGTTGGCGCAGGCCACCGCGGACCCCTCATCGGACGATTTTCGATACTTCCGTTCGAGCTACTACGATGAGCGGGAGACGGGCATACTGGAACGCTATAAGTATTTTAATAACACAGAGGGCAATAGCCCCACCTCAGAGCAGTCCCCCGAGCCCTACCCGACCTCCGCAACGACGATACCGGATTCTGAGGATATCAATCGCGATAACACGCTGAGCGACAACGAGAGCTACTACCACTATCAGATAGCCCTGCGCCCGGAGGCGCTGGAGGTTGGGAGAAATTACATAACCGACAAGGTTGTATCCAGGGTGAAGCTGGCCAATGAGAAGGAATCGGAGGTGACGTGGTACCAGTTCAAGGTGCCGGTGAAAGAATTTGCGCAGCGCGTAGGTTACATCGACGATTTCAAATCGATACGATTCATGCGGATGTATCTGCGGGGTTTTGACCGGGCAGTGGTGCTTCGCTTCGCCACGCTGTCGCTCGTGCGGGGGGAATGGCGGCGGTACGAGCGTTCGTTGCTGGTGGCGCATGAGACGTTGGGGGGAGTGCAGCAGGGGAATGTGCAGTTCGACGTGTCGGCGGTGAATATCGAGGAGAATGCGCAGCGTTCGCCGGTGAACTACGTGCTTCCGCTAGAGGTTACGCGTGAAATAGATGCGAGCCAAACCGTGGAGAATGAGCTGAATGAGCAGTCCATGATGCTAACGGTAAAGAATTTAGGTGATGGGGATGCGCGTGCGGCCTATAAGAATGTGAGTTACGATTTGAGGGATTATGCGCGACTCGCCATGGATGTCCACGCGGAAGCGATCCCGGGCTATCCACTTCAGGATGGGGAGTTGCGCCTATTCCTCCGTTTGGGAAGCGACTACACGAGCAACTACTACGAGTACGAGGTTCCGTTGCACCTAACGTTGCCGGGCGTGTACAGCAATAACCGCGATGCCGATAGGCTGGCGGTGTGGCCCAAGGAGAATGCGATAGATATTGATATGGATATTCTGCGGAGCGTAAAGCTATCGCGCGACGCGGCGCTCCGCGCGCGGGGCGGTGTATTGACGTCGCAGGTGCCGTACAGCGAGACGGATGGGGCGCGCCGGAGCACGGTGGTGGGCTACCCTACGCTGTCGGCGGTGAAGGTGCTGATGGTGGGGATTCGCAACCCCAATGGAAGGCAGGGGGATGATGATGGGAATGCGAAGAGCGGGATTGCTTGGGTGAATGAGCTGCGGCTGTCGAAGATATCGGGGCGCGGCGGCGTGGCAGCCCTGGTGGCGATGCAGGCGCGCATGGCTGATTTTGGGAATGTGAATGTTACCGGGAGGGTGGTCACCGCGGGTTTTGGGGGGCTGGAGGATAAGGTGCAGCAGCGCACGAAGGAGGACAGGTACGGGTACGATGTGAATGCGAACATGGAGCTCGGGAAGTTTTTCCCTTCGCGTTGGCAGGTAAGCGTTCCGCTATATGTGGGCTACGGCCAGCAGTACGTGCAGCCGGAGTATAATCCGCTCGATGAGGATATCAAATTTAAGGATGCGCTGCGGTCGCTTGGCGATCGCCGGGAACGAGATTCGCTGCGGCGTTTGGCTTTGGATGTGTCGGAGCATCGCAGCGTGAATGTGACCAATGCGCGGGTTAACCAGGGCAATGCGCGTTCCCCGCAGCTGTACGACCCGTCGAATTTTTCGTTCGATTACGCGTATACGGAACAGCGTTCGCGCAATGTGAAGACGGAGCATCGCCGTGAGTATACGCACCGTGGTGGGATTTCCTACGTGTACAACGCCCCGGCCAAGAGCGTGGAGCCCTTCCGCCGGGTGCGCTGGCTACGTTCGAATTACGTGGCGCTAATCCGGGATTTCAATTTTAGCCCGCTTCCGCGCCAGCTTTCTTTTAGGACGGATATGGATCGGCGCTACAGCGAGCAGCAGCTGCGCAATCTGCGGAGCCCAATGCTCAGGATAGCACCGACGTACGCGAAGAGCTGGGAGTGGCGTCGGACGTATGGGCTTAGCTGGGATTTGATGCGGTCGTTGCGCTTGGATTTCTCGGCTGATAACCTGTCGCTGATCGATGAGCCGGAGGGGGCCGCGGGGCGCGCCCTGCATGGGGAAGCGAAGAGAGTATGGAGGGATTCTGTGCTGGCCGGCGTGCGGCGAATGGGGCGCAATAGGCAGTATAGCCATAAGATCACAGCGAACTACACGGTGCCTTTTAGCAAGATTCCCGGTTTTTCGTGGTTGTCGGGGACGGCGGGCTACAGCACGGAGTTTCGCTGGGAGGCAGCCTCGATCTTCGCGGATAGCCTGCATTTCAACCCTGGCAATACGTTGCAGAACTCGCAGACGAACCAGCAGATGGTTCAGGCCAATGTGGTTTCGCTCTACGGGATGGTGCCATATTTGCAGGAGGTGAATAGGAAGTTCGATCGGTTCGCGAGCGGTCAGCCGTTGGAGGAGAAGGCGCGGTACAAGGAGGTGCGCTACGAGCAGGAGCGCTTCACCGTGAGCGATGGGCGGGCGCGCACCGTGACGCATAACTTGCAGGCGCAGGATATTAAGGTTGAGGTGTACGATGAGTCGGGGCGCGTTGTGGAGAGCAGCGTGGAGGAGATAAATTCGCGCAAGCTGCGGGTGAGGGTGAAGGGCGGCGTGGAGCGAGGGCGCGTGGTGGTGTCGGGGCAGAGGCGATTGTCCTCATTCTCAGCGCAGACGGTGGTGGATGCGGGTCTTCGTTTGCTGATGAGCGTGCGCAGCGTATCGGTGTCGCGGTCGGAAACGCGGGGGAGTTTTGTCCCCGGGTATCTGCCTGGCACCAAGCTGCTAGGATTCTCTGATTTTCGGGAGGGTGCGCCGGGTGGTGCTTTTGTGTTTGGTTTTCAGGATGCCGATTTTGCGCGTAGGGCCGCGGAGCGGGGATGGCTTTCGTCGGATAGCAGCGTGCAGGATGCCTACAAGATGGTGCGGTCGGTGACGTGGAACTATAGGGTGACCCTGGAGCCATTCCCCTACATGCGCATCGAGGTGAGCGGCAATCGGGTCCTTTCAAGAAATAGGTCGGAGTTTTATCGCCGGTTGTCCGATGGAGCATTCCATGCGGTTAATCCGATAGAGGGCGGGAGCTTTAGCATAACGGGCGTGTTTATCGCCACGGCCTTCGACCGCGCCTCATCGCGGAATGGGTACGAGTCGCGCGCGTTCAGCCGTTTCAAGGAGAATCGGCGGGAGGAGGCGGATCGTCTGGCGCGATTGCGCGCCGCGGGCGGGGTGTACCAGCACCGATTAGGCCCCGATGGGGTGTATCCGGAGGGGTACGGCGCCCTTTCGCAGGATGTGTTGCTCCCGGCTTTCCTATCGGCGTACATGGGGGGTACGTGTCGCGGGTGGAGCTGGGCGCTGTTTCCTAGTCTTCCATTGCCGAATTGGCAGTTTACCTACGATGGGCTGTCGCGCCTGGCCGGGGTGCGCGATGTGCTGCGGCAGCTCTCGCTGCGGCATGGCTACCGTGCGAATTACGCGATAGGGGCCTACGCGAGCAACGAGGCGTACGCGCCGGGCACGGATGGGTACTCCTACGCGATGGATAGGCAGGGAAACTTTATTGGGGCTTACAGCGTGGGGACGGTGACGATCAGCGAGCAATTCAGCCCGCTCATTGGGGTCGATGTGGGATTCGTGAATGCGTTGACGATGAAGACGGAGGTTCGCAAGAATCGTTCGCTGACCATGAGTTTTGCCAATAGCCAGCTAACCGACATGGAGGGGTGGGAGCTGGTTGTGGGGTGCGGGTATCGCTTTGAAAATCTGCCCTTGCTGATGAAGACGCAGCTGGGGGGAAGAAAGGTGTCGCGGAGCGAGCTGCGTTTGCAAGCGGATTTTGGGATGCGGCAGTCGCAGACGGTGCTGCGAAATCTGGTGGAGGGGACGAACACCCCGATGGCGGGCGTTCGCAGCTATACCCTAAAGTTTACGGCGGACTACATGCTGAGCGAGCAGATTACGCTTCGCATGTACTTTGACCGGGTGGTGAACCGACCGTTAGTGTCGCTTAGCTACCCGAATGCCAATACGAGTTTCGGCGTGAGCGCGCGGTTTGTGCTGGAGCAGTAGGCGCGGGGGTTTAAAAGATTGAAATTTCTGAAAAATGATTACCTTTGACTTTGGAGTTTACGATACGGAGAGGCGTGCGGATGCGAGTTGTGTAGAAAAGAGAGGTGTATTTGCTATTATAACGTATTGTTAGTCAAAGAGGAAAAAATTTTGACGAATGCGGCGTAATTGTTGATGAAACATTTGCGTGTGCAGGTAAGTAAAAGATAGTAGCGCGGAATGAGAGGGATAAGAAAGCGGGGTTCATCCACGCTGGGATGCGGGAAGGAGGAGAGAAAGGCAGTGGAGGCGATACATAGGGGAGCGGAGTTGAGGCGCTTGGCGCGATGGGTGTTGGCAAATCTGTTGCTGTTTGCGGCGGGAGGGCTTTGGCTACAGGCGCGAGGACAGAATGATGGTCGAATGCATCAGTACATGTTTAGCCAGCAGGATTTCAACCCATCGTTCGCGGGGAGTCAGGGTTTGATCGATGTGTACACGTTGTTTCGTCAGCAGTGGGTTGGCTACGGCAAGGGGGCGCCGCAGCTGCTATTTTTAAATTTTGATATGCCGTTTAATTACAAGACAGCGGAGACGATGACGCCGGGAAAGAAGATGGAGTATTCGCATGGCGTTGGGTTGCATTTTGAGCGTGACGCGATAGGCTTTAGCACGCAGTATGGCGTGGAGCTTGCCTACAGCGGGCGTTTCCACCTGCGGGGTCTTGGCGCGCTGGCGATCGGCGTGGGTTTTCGCGCGATCAACGATCGGTTCAAGGCGGAGTGGAACGCCACGGACAGCCCCGAATCGGATCCGGCGATCCCCCGCGCGGAGCAGAGCAGCGTGACGTTTGACCTATCGGCGGGGCTATACTACAATACGCCTAACCTGTACTTCGGCATATCGGCCCAGAATCTGCTGGGCGAAAAGGTGCGTGGGAAGCTCGATCCGAATGGTCGGAAGAAGGGGAGCGGGCTGGGCTACGCGCGGGAGTACTACGTGGTGTCGGGGTACAACGTGGATTTGCCGCGGCGCTGGAGCGTGCAGCCGAGCGTGCTTTACCGCACGGATCTCGTTCAACATCAGTTAGGGGCGACGTTCACCGCGATGTATAACCAGATGGTGTGGTTCGGGGTGAGCTACTACGTGGTGGAGTCGGTAGGGGTGCTCGTGGGCGTGAATCTGCTCAACGGGCTACGGATAGGGTACCTGTACGATTGGCCGACCTCGCTGCTAGGGAAGAACACGAGCGGGTCGCATGAGGTGCTGCTAGGGTATTCGTTTAATATGCATAGGGAGCGGGATCCCAAAAGATATAGGAGTATACGTTTTTTGTATTGAAACACATACGGTGCTAATAACGTATCAGTATGCTGAGGAAAAGCGAAGAGAAAATGAACAGAGACATGAAAAGGCGAGTGCTACAAATTTTCGCGGTTGGGGTGGTACTGCTGGGAATGGTAGGGTGCGGTACGGTGGACGATGGCGAGCTGCGCGGGGTGCCTGGCCGCACGTTTCGGGCAGAGGTGGAGCCTTACGGGATGGTGAGGATTCCACGTGGTGCGTACACCATGGGGCGTAACGATGAGGATGTTACGTGGGCGTACCGTGCGCCGGCGAAGACGGTGACGCTGGAAGCTTTTTGGATGGATGCCACTGAGATAAGCAACAATCAGTACCGGCAGTTCGTGTATTGGGTGCGGGATTCGATTATGCGTTCGAAGATCTACGACTCGGGCATGGATGAGTTTGGGACCGCGGAGGATGAGTTCGGCAACGAGTTGCCCCGGCCGGTGTTGAACTGGGACGTGCCGATTGATTTGTCGGATGAGGAGCAGTACGAGGCGGTGCGCGATCTGTACTACGATGCTGAGAATGATCAGTTCGAGGGT
>JABCPG020000002.1 GCA_013333195.2 Bacteroidia bacterium | reverse complement strand
GCCTCGAGGGTGTCGTTCGGGGGAGGGGAGCAGGGCGAAGAATAGAAATAGGCGGGGGAGTTTCCCCCTGAAAAAGGGAGAGTATTAACATGCCAAAGCTATCAGAGAGAGCGGAGCAAATGCCGGCGTCACCGATACGTCGGTTGGTGCCCTACGCGGATGCGGCGAAAGCGCGCGGGATAAAGGTGTATCACCTAAATATTGGTCAACCCGACATAGAAACGCCTGAGTGCGCCCGAGAGGCCGTGCGTGAGGCGGGAGCAAAAGTTGTATCGTATAGCAATTCGGCGGGGAATTTGAGTTTCCGCGAGGGGCTGGTGAAGTATTACGCCGGGGTGGGAATTTCGCTTAAGGCGAGCGACATGATTGTCACTAATGGGGGTTCGGAAGCGATAACGATTGCCCTGGCGGCGTGCCTAAACCCGGGTGATGAGATTATAATCCCGGAACCGTTCTACGCAAACTATAACGGTTTTGCTGAGCAGAATGGGGTGAAGGTGGTGTCGGTGCCCTCCGACATCCGTAGCGATTTTGCGCTGCCCTCTATGGAAGAGTTCGAGAAGCGTATAACGCCCCGCACCAAGGCGATAATGGTGTGCAACCCTAACAATCCCACGGGGTATCTGTACACGGAGGCGGAGGTACGGCAGCTGGGTGCGATTGCCAAGAAGCATGATTTGTATCTTCTTGCCGATGAGGTGTATCGGGAGTTTTGCTACGATGGGCAAAGGCACCATTCCGTTATGTCGCTACCGGATATGGAAGAGCATACGGTGCTTCTTGATTCGGTGTCGAAGCGCTACAGCCTATGCGGGGCGCGAATTGGGGTGTTGGCCACCCGCAGCAAGGCGTTGCTAGCGGCCATGATGAAGTTCGCGCAGGCGCGTTTATGCCCGCCCTACTACGGTCAGATAGCGGCTGAGGCAGCGTTGAAGGCGCCCCAATCGTACTTTAAGGCTGTTTACGATGAATACATCGCGCGGCGCGACTATATGGTGCATGCGCTTAACGCGATGCCCGGCGTATTCACCCCGATGCCCCATGGAGCATTCTACACGGTGGTGGAGCTGCCGGTGGATGATGCCGACAAGTTTGCCAAATGGCTGTTGGAAGAGTATAGCTATGAGGGTCAGACTGTGATGGTTGCCCCGGCCTCTGGCTTTTACTCGACGCCTGGATATGGAGCGCGCGAGGCGCGTTTGGCCTACGTGCTAAACATTGACGATTTAAAGCGAGCCATGGAGGTGCTTCGTCATGCCCTGGAAGAGTATCCCGGCAGAACGAGGTAGCGGTGCGAATGGATGGGGTTCGGCTATGGGTGGCGGTGGCGCTACTGGTGGTGTTGCTGATGGGTAGAGGTTTCTTCGCCTTTGGGGAAGCATCGAGGGATTCCTTCGGAAGTGAGTGTGCCAATGGGAACGGCAAGGGGCTAAAGATTAGGGTGGGTGCGGAACGTACGGAGGTCTACGTTCCGCACCTTTTAGGTCGACGGGTGGGGTTGGTGTGCAATCATACCTCGATGGTGCGGGGACGGAGGTTAGTGGATACCCTGATGATGCTAGGGGTTAATGTGGTGATTCTTTTCACCCCGGAGCACGGTATGTCGGGGCGTGCAGATGCGGGAGAGGCGGTGAGGGATGGGAAGGATCAGAGCACGCGGATTCCGATAGTTAGTTTGTACGGGAAGAGCAAAAAGCCTACGGTAGCGCATCTTAGCGGGGTGGATGTGGTTGTTTTTGATATGCAGGATGTGGGGGTTCGCTGCTACACGTACGCTTCGACAATGCACTACATGATGGAGGCATGCGCGGAGTTCGGAGTTCCTTTCATACTTCTCGATCGCCCCAATCCGAATGGATATTTCGTTGATGGCCCGTTGCTCCAAGAGGAGTATAGGTCGTTTATCGGGATGCATCCCATTCCATGGGTGCATGGCATGACGCTGGGCGAGCTTGCGCAGATGATTAATGGGGAGGGATGGCTGAAGAGCGGGTTGCGCTGCGCGTTGGAGGTGGTGCCGTGCGAACATTATAGTCGGGACCAACACTATGAGGTTGACGTGGCCCCTTCGCCCAATTTACCAACGAGTAGGTCGATCCTGCTGTATCCAACGCTAGCCCTACTGGAAGGGACAACCCTGAGCGTGGGGCGCGGCACGGATTGGCCGTTCGAGGTGGCGGGGAGTCCGTATTTGGAAGAGAGGGCGTTTAGTTTCATTCCTGGGTCGCGGCGCGGGGCGAGCCATCCACCGTACGAGGGTAAAACGTGCTACGGTATTGGGCTGATGACGCTGCCTGATTCGGTGATTTACGCCGAACGAGGGATACTTCTCTACGTTTTGCAAAGGCTTTACGCCATGCGTGGGGGTGGATATAAATTTTTTACACCCCTCTTCGATAGGTTGGTTGGCACGTCGTTGCTACGTCGTCAGCTAGAGCGGGAGGTGAGCGCTGACTCCATCCGATTGGGCTGGCAAAAAGATATTGAGCGATTCAAAAAGAGGCGAGCGCCGTACCTTTTGTATGAGTAAGATAATAATGAAAGTTGCATGGAGATGGAGAGCAAGCTGCTATTTCGCGAAGAGCTAGAAGCGTTACGCCGGTTGCGCAATCAGGCTCTCACCTTTACGGCGCGGAACGAGGCATTGCGAGGAGTGGAGCGAATGCTGATTGAGGGGGAGCGACAGCTTGTGGAGGCGGAGTGGCAGGATCTCCATAAAGCACCGGCAGAGACATTCTTCGCGGAGATAGATCAGACGTTGCGGGAGGTACGTCTTTTTCGTCGTAGGTTAAGACGCTGGGCGGAGCCTAAACGTGCGGGTTTTTCGATAGCGCATTTCGGTACGAGGGGGCGTGTCGTGGCGGAGCCGTACGGGGTGGTGCTGGTTATGTCGCCTTGGAATTACCCTATAGGGCTTTCGTTGCAGCCCACGGTGGCTGCAATAGGTGCGGGCAATCGGGTTGTACTCTCAGTTTCCCCGCGGGCGAGGGCGACGGCAGAGGCCTTGCGTACGTTGGCTTCACGCTACGTTTCATCGGATGTGCTAAGGGTAGTGCCGGCCGACGTGCCTGATGCGAAGTATGTGCATACCTACCAGTACGACTACGTCTTTTACACCGGGGGAGCGTCTTTTGGGCGGAGCGTAGCGCAGTACGCGGCGGGGTGGCTCTGCCCCTGCACGCTGGAGTTGGGAGGGAAGTCACCGGCGATCGTGTATGGGGAGCGCCATTTGGAACGAGCGGCAAAGCGCATCGCGTGGGGAAAGTGGCTGAATGCAGGCCAAACCTGCGTAGCGCCAGATTATATATTGGCAGAACGCAGCGTAGCCTTGCGACTGGCCGAGCTGCTTGCGCGGCGCGCTAAAGAATGCTTTGGGGGAAACGCGGAGGCCTCGCGCGACTACGGCCGAATCATCGATGAGTCAAGCGCCGAGCGGTTGGGGCATCTGTTAGAAGGGGTTGAGTGCCTCTATGGTGGGCAAGTGATAGCTGAAAGGAGGTACGTGGCACCAACGATTATCTACGATCCGCCGTTAACCCATCCGATAATGCAGGAAGAGATTTTTGGCCCATTGCTCCCGATTCTCCCCATTGATTCGCTGCAAGAGGCGATTGACTACATCAACGTGGGAGAGCGCCCACTCGCGGTATACTTTTTCGGCCGAGATTCGGACTTCCGCGCCGTGGTGGTTGGAACGAGGAGCGGAGGTGTGTGCCGTGGCGATAGCATAACGCACATCACCCACCCGGGGCTTCCCTTTGGAGGGATTGGGGCGAGCGGCTACGGGAACTACCATGGGCGGGCGGGGTTTGAGACGTTCACCCACCGTAAGTCAGTGCTAGATGCGTCGAGATCGCCAGAGATTGGGCTGAGATATCCTCCCTATAAAGAGTTGCGCAGGGTGAAACGGTTCTTGCGCCTAGTAAGGTAGTTGCGAGGAGAGGCGCTAAGCGCGACGCACCCTTTTGGCTCTCGGAGCATTACCCCTCTGCGCGCGGCAAAAAAGGGAGAGTCCCCTTTTTGCTGTCTGGCAGCGTATTAGGTTTTTCTCTAAAGAGGTTGCGTTTTATTTTGTTGGATAAATTAATAATTTTGCGTTTAGAATGTTTGAGCGCGATGCCAATGCGCTACTTTGCTGAACTAGAGTAATAGAGCTATGAAGCTAAAAACTTTCTTTGCGTGGATTCTTGGGGTTTTTGTTGTGATGCTGCTCGTGGTGCAGGCTGCAGCTGTGGTCACCCGGTTGCTTTTAGATGATTACCGCTGCGCGGTGGCAAAGCATCAGGAACTCGTGTCGCTCTCCAACGAGTTGCAGCAGTCGTCGGATGAGCTCACGGATGCAGTTCAGAGCTACGTGAGTACGTGCGATTCGAAGTGGGTGGGGATTTATGATAGGGTGTTGGCGGTTCGTAATGGAGAAGAGCCGCGCGCGGATGGGCGGAAGATAGCGTTGCGGGCGCTTCTGAAGGAGGCGGGTTGCATAGAGATGGAGCTAAATGCGCTTGCGCGTGCTGAAGACGAATCGAACCGGCTTGCGGAAATTGAACGTGATGCGATGCGTTTGGTGCGGGCAAGCGTAACGCAGCGCGAAGAGGGAGATACGATTAAAGCTGCAAAATTGCGTGAAGAGGCGATGCGTTTAGTATTTGGCAATGAGTATAGAGTTGTGAAGAAACAGATTTCTGCACCCATTCGTAAGTTTCAGCAGGACTTGGCCGCGCGCACACGTGAGGAGATAGAGGTGAGTGCCCGTCGATCGGAGATTGCGAGCGTCCTTATCATTGGCCTGATGCTAGTATGTTTGGGTTTAGTGGTTTACGCTTCCATTAGAATTAAGCGTAAGGTGCTTCTGCCGTTGGGCGCGGAGCCTAGCGCGATGCAGGCTTTGGCGCATGATATTGCCGAGGGAAGACTCCGTTCGTACGATCTTTCACGCTATGATAATAGCAATGTGGCGGGGTCGCTCGCGATAATGAGCGAAAAGCTGCACGGAGTGATACAAGGGGTGCAGGCGTTAAATGAAAAGCTTTGGACGTCGAGCGAACGTCTAGAAAACATAGCATTGCGGCTGGCGGATGATGGCAATGCGCAGGCCAGTTCGACGGAAGAGATAACCGCCACGATTGAGGAGATAACGGCCACGGTCCATACGGCGGCGGATAATGCGCGTGAGGTTCGGCAGTTCACAGGGTCGTCAATGCATTCTGTGGAGAGCAACATGGAGGCGGCCTGCGCGGCGAAGGCCTCGGCTTCAGCGATTGAGCAGCACACAGGGAGAATAGGCGCGATTGCGCAGCAGACGAATATTCTCGCGCTCAATGCGGCCGTTGAGGCTGCAAGAGCCGGAGAGCATGGGCGCGGTTTTGCGGTAGTGGCGGCGGAGGTACGTAAGTTGGCCGATGCGAGCCGCGTGATATCCGAGCAGATAGCAGGGCTTTCGCATACATGCGCGGAGGCGACAAATCAAACCTCGGAGACGTCAACGCGTGTGGCGCAGGAGATGAAGCATAGTATAGGCCTTGTTGATGAGATTTCCACCTCGCAGGATGAGCTGGCGAAGGGGGCCGATGGGGTGAATCACGCGATACAGCAATTGTCGAACGTCGTGCAGCAGTCGGCGGGTATGGGCAACGAGTTGGCAGTAATAGCCACGGAGGTAAAACGTTACATTGAGCGTCTAAATGCTGCAGTGGCCTTTTTTGAGAAGTAGGCGCTGCTCCGCTCAAAGGCAGGGGCAGTTTCCGTGGTGGCGAACGTTTCTTGCGTGGAGAAGTGATGTTCTCCGGGGCAGAGACGTAAGCGGCTGGAGCTGGTAGAATCCTACCGCTGGAACGCGCTGGCCATGAGCGCGTTGTAACCAACCCGGATTCGTTGTAGGGTTTCGTTGTTTACGTCGAAAGGGATAGCCTCCTCATCCAATATGATTGTACGGATAGGAAGGACGTTTGGGGAAGTTCCCAGAATCGCAGCTGCGGTGAAAGAGTGAAGCGTGTTGGAAGGCACCTCGCGTTCCGTAACGGTCAAAGAAAGCTTGGAGGCGACTTCCTTCACCTTCGCGAGGGTAATGCCGGGTAGTATATCGTCAAGAGGAGGCGTTACGAGTTTGTTTTGCTGTATGAAGAGGACGTTCGATCGGCTCCCTTCCGTAATAGCACCCGCGTGGTTGCGAAGGAGTACCTCGAAAAGGTGGGAGTTTTTCAGCGTTCTGTCGGCTTCATCGCGTATTGCTAGCCCCGCGCGTTTGGCATGGGGGCAAGGGCGAGTGCCTTCGATTACACCGACTTCCACGCCAGCCCTAACCATTTCCTCTGAGGGGTAGGAACTTTTGATGAAATGCGCTTCGAGGGTTCCATCCTCAAGGAGCATTAGCTGGATATTTTGCGTGCCGTGCTGCATCTTGCACAGGCTGAGCAGAGGTGCTATCCAAGAGCTTTCATTGGGGAACGATAGTTTAGATAGGGAGGCGGAGTTGCGCATACGATTGATGTGCTCATCGAGGAATATGGGGACACCGGCGTGAACTCTAAGCACCTCGTAGACCCTAGCATTGCGCTGAAGAGGAGTGGAGTCGGAATTCTCGATAAGAGCCCCATGCCGGAGAGAGTAGTCAACGCGGCATGGGGGGAGCGGCGCGAGGAGAGAGTTCATTTTTTCTTGTCTTGAACCTTGATTAACTCTTCGATGATTGGTCCGACTTGCTCTGCGCCAATACGCTTAGCAAAGATGGTGAAGTCCGGTTTTAGGATGAAGATGACAGGAGTGCTGTATATGTCGTAATTTTTATCAAAGTTTGACTTGCGGTAGGGGTCCCACACGTGATGCCAACCGGTTAACCTATGCTCCTTGATGTATTCTGCCCATTTGGGACCGTCCCCCTGGGTCATAAAGCCGATAATTTCCACCCCCTTGCCTTGGTAGGCTTTAAATGTCGAGTCAATCTTTGGAACCGCCACTCTACAGTGGCTGCATCCGGGCTCCCAGAAGACGAGAACAATGGCAGTCTTTGCCTTTACGTTGTATAGATTGAAAGGGCGCTGAAAGATATCGTCCACGATAAAGCTAGGCGCCTTCTTCCCAATAAGATTGGGTCGTAATGCGTCGGCACGTTCGCGAATTTTAGCGATTAGCTCATCGGAAATCCAGGGAGTGCGTCCCTTGAGGAAGTAGTTGTCCGCGATGTGCACAAAGACGGCATCCATGCCCATGAGTTCGTGGACTTGGTACTTATTGAGGAGGAAGGTGGAGAGGTAGCGCATTGTCCGTTCGTTCCGAGAAGCGCGTTCGAGGAGTGTGTCGCAGTAGCGGCTTATTGTATCGGGGATGCTCAATAAGATTTTGTCGAGGTAGTGATTAATCTTGTCCTCAAGGGTAGGGGTTCGTAGTAGGCCGGGGTAGCTGAGATCCACATTGTCCATGTAATGCTGCGCGTAGTAGTATAGACGCCATACCATGGCCGCGGAATCGGGGTTATGCGCATCCTTTACCGTAGCCGGAGGCTCAGGGATATCCACATCCTTCGTGGAGAGAATAAATTTGCCGAGCATATCGTCCCTGTGGTTTTCAAGTACCCGGTTGACGTATTGCTCCATGTTTGCGGTAGCTTCTTTACGCATATTTGCCGCTTTTCCGTACGCCTCGGTTAGCTGCGGGTTCTGCGAATTTTCGGCCTGCGCAGTGCTGTCGAGTTTGCGGATCTCCTGAAATTGTTTTTGCAGCTGCATGAGTTCGTGCTGATAGAGTAAAAAATCCTTTACCATTGGCGCGCCCTGCACTGTGGTGCTAGGCGAGGCGACATCCAGGGATTCAGCGCGGAGCGTAAATTTCTGGTTCTGACCGATAAGGAGGTCGAAATAGTTGCGGCGGGGTAGCAGTACGAAGTACATGCCTTCGTCCAGTAGAGAGTCGCCGGAGAATCGTACGCGATTCGTTTCAGCGATGGCAGAATCCTGTACGTAACGCCCATCGCTATAGTAGTAGCCTAGCAGCACCGTGTCGCCCGCCTTGAACACCTCGGGGATGTGGATTTCGATGCTATAACCTTCATTCTTTTTATTTGCCAGTGCGCTGATAAGCGATGCGTGTAGCGCGAAAGCGAGTAGCAAAGCGATTCGGATGCGAGATTTCATACGTTTAGATCCAATTCTTTCCGTTGCAAAGGTAGGTAAAGCACGTGATGTTTCATAACCGTTTTCAGCGGTGCGGCGGGCTTCCCTTTCGCGACAACGCCACAAATGGCGTTCCTAAATGTCTGTGGGGGTGATTAAAGGCGTGTATGAGAATTTACGCACAGTGCTAAATAGCTAATAATCATTTGTTTTGTAGATTTGCTAGAGAAGCTTTTTATCACGTGGTTTGTAAATAGCGCGAAAAGGTGTAACTTTGCGCCTGGTTATAGGGGGGTATAGCTCAGTTGGCTAGAGCGCCTGCATGGCATGCAGGAGGTCAAGGGTTCGACTCCCTTTATCTCCACAGAGGAGATTGGAACGAAGTTCTTTTGCGGAAGTAGCTCAGTTGGTAGAGCATCAGCTTCCCAAGCTGAGGGTCGCGGGTTCGAGTCCCGTTTTCCGCTCAAGGGGGTTGGACGAATCCGAAAGGAGTCGCCCAACCCCCTTTTTTGATTTTAGATCTGTATAGAGAAAGCGGTTGCGCGCAAAATGGTGCGTGCGGAGCGTACTGCGTTTCCGTTGCTTGCGTGTGAGATGCAAAGAAGGCTTTGTGGCGGCCGTACTTTCGCCCCATGGCAGGAGGGGTAACATGGAGTGCTAGGCGGTTTTTAGGGTAGCACCTCGCTGCTGGAGAGGCGTTCTATTCCCCTCCATGCCCTAGCAGCTGCCATGCTGCTAAACGCCTTCTGAATGGGGGCGCGGAGCCCCCGGCCGTTTCAGTAAATATTCTCGAAGAGTAAAAGTTTGACGTGCCGGCCCCTCTCTCGCGCGGGCGTTGCCCGGTGTGGGGCACTCAGCCAATCCGCATATGGGAAATGTGCAGGGATTCGCTGTTCTTTACGTTGAGGCCGGCTACTTTTCTTGATGCACCGCGAGTCGTTGCGCGAAGAGGTGTATGCCCTCTATGGCAACGGCAAGGTGTCGCTCGAACAGGCGAGTGAAGTGGGAAACCGGGTTTAGGAGGATTTCAACGCTGAAAATAATGGTGCCTGAATCGCTAAGGAACCCTTTGACCTCTTTTATTTGCCGGTTGACATCGTTAATGATCTCAAGAAGAGAGATACTGTCAATATGCTTCGGGGCGAGACTCGTTATGACAACGAGTTGTATAAATTCGTCGTCCTTCTTTTCGAAGGTTAAGGTAACTTCCGCGCCATCGGTTTCGAAGCCGAGTTCGTCGAAGCTAATGCGGTTGCAGGAGATGTTCTGGCTCTCCAGGTCTTTCTGGCAGGTGTCCAGGATGGTGCGCAGGTAATATGGGCTGTCGTTACGCGTATTTTTCATTGCTGTGCGTTGCGTTTGCTAGCGGTGATGCTGCGTCATGCGTTCTAGTGCCCTCGAGGCCGCGTCGATGGATTCAATGTGTCGTCTAAAGATTTCAGTGAAGTATCTTGCGTTGTAGAGAAACATCTCAACGGCAAAGATCACGTCGTTGTCGTCATCGATGGTTATCTTTACGACCTTTATGTCATGATTGAGTTTATTAATGTGTTTTAGTAGAGTGTTGCGGGAGCAACCGTACTGCGCGCCCTCAAAGATGGAAAAGATGTGCAGGAATTGGTCGTCGTCGTCGTCGTAGGACATAATATGGTACTTGTGCATGAGCTTGATAACGAGCTTGCTGTCTTCCGACCGTTCGAACTCGCACCCTTTTTCCCGCATGATTACCTCACAGTCATCAAGTACACTTTTCAGTTTGTTCGTGTTGTCAGGTTCTATTTGGTTCATTCCCATTCACGCTCCAACTTCCTAGGCAAAGGTAGGTATAAACTTTTTTATAAACTAGAGGTTGCGTAGAGAATGGATTTTTTCGGTGGGGCCGTTGTATCGATTAGGTCTATATGGGGTTGATTATGTGAGTAGTAGGAAATCACGCGAGTTGAAAATAAATTTATTGTGGAAGAGGAATCAAGGGAGAGTAGGGTGGATCTAGATTCGATGGCGTCACAGGGGCACCGATTTTTTCGCTGTTTGGAGGGAAAGAAGTCCTCTCGGCGCGGGGGGGAATTTACAGACGTGGGTTCAGGAGGAGGGGTTCTGGCGAGGCGTAAGAGCGGTTTATTTGGCGAATTAGCTACCTTTGCGCAGAGAGAAAAAGGAGACTAGGAAATGCCGCAGGAAGATGGATTTAAGGCGCTGGTGGCGCATTGCAAGGAGTATGGATTCATATTCCCGAGTAGCGAGATTTACGATGGGCTTAGCGCTGTGTACGATTATGGCCAGAATGGGGTGGAGCTTAAGAATAACGTCCGTCGTTACTGGTGGGAGGCCATGACGCGTTTGCACGATAACATAGTGGGTCTTGATGCGGCCATATTCATGCACCCCAAGGTGTGGGAGGCCTCGGGCCATCTAAAGGCGTTTAATGACCCTCTAATCGACAATCGTGACAGCAAGAAGCGCTATCGAGCCGATGTGCTTGTGGAAGAGTGGATAGGGAAGCAGGAAGAAAAAATTGAGAAAGAGGTTGGGAGAGCTGCCAAGCGTTTTGGAGATTCCTTTGACCGGGGACAATTCGTGTCTACCAACGCCCGTGTTCTTGAGTATCAGCAGGCCATTGATACGACGAAGGCGCGGATGACGAAGTGCCTTATTGATAATGATCTTGATGGGCTGCGGCAGCTAATTATTGACCTAGAGATAGCGTGCCCGATTTCCGGCACGCGCAATTGGACAGAGGTGCGTCAGTTCAACCTGATGTTTGCCACCAAGCTAGGCTCTGTGAGCGATGATGCGAGCGAGATATATCTTCGCCCGGAGACGGCGCAAGGGATTTTTGTGAATTATCTCAATGTTCAAAAGACGAGTCGTAAGCGGCTTCCTTTTGGTATAGCGCAAACGGGTAAAGCGTTCCGAAATGAGATTGTGGCGCGACAGTTTACCTTCCGTATGCGGGAGTTTGAGCAGATGGAGATGCAGTTCTTTGTGAAGCCGGGCGAGGAGATGCGATGGTTTGAGTATTGGAAAGAGCAGCGTATGCGTTGGCATTTGGCGATGGGGCTGGGGGCGGAGAATTACCGATGGCATCCGCACGAGAAGCTTGCGCATTACGCCAATGCGGCGGTTGATATAGAGTATCGCTATCCTATAGGCTTCAAGGAGGTGGAGGGCATCCACTCCCGCACAGATTTTGACCTTTCGAGCCATGAAAAGCTTTCAGGGCGTAAAATACAGTATTACGATCCGGAAGAGAACCGGAGCTACACGCCGTACGTGATAGAAACTTCGATAGGCCTTGATCGTTGCGTGCTGATGCTACTCGCGGGGTCCTTGCGGGAAGAGCAGGTGTCAGGTGATGATGGGGATGGCGAGGTGCGTAAAGTGCTGTCATTGCCGACGCAGCTTGCGCCGGTGAAGGTTGCGATTCTGCCGTTGGTACGCAAGGATGGGATGCCGGAGCGCGCCCGCGCGATACTTGACGATTTGAAGTGGAGCATGGCGTGCGATTATGAGGAGAAGGATACTATAGGGAAGCGCTACCGCCGTCAGGATGCCATCGGCACCCCATTCTGCGTTACCGTTGATACGCAGACTCTTGAAGATGGTACGGTGACAGTGCGCGAGCGCGATACCATGTCGCAGGAGCGTGTGTCGGCGAGTAGCTTGAAAGAATATCTGGGCGATCGCGTGCTACTCGAAGGGTTGCTGAAGAAAATTTAGAGGTGTGGTTGCGTTGCAGCGCGCGAAGGTGTACGTGGAAGGAGGAGTTTGTGCTGCGTTCAGATGATTCCCTTTGGGGGCGGGGTGAAGCGTGCGTGGAGTAGTGGTGTGGAGGGGGCGACCTGTAGTTTGTTAAGATTTCGATTAGTTGGGAGATGTCTGGCTGTAAAGGAAACGGTGCGTTCCGCTCGCGGAGGGTTGATGGCGCAAAGCGGGTGATTGGGGCTGCTTTTGCCGTCAGGGGGAATCGGCAGGTGCTGCGAGTGGGTTGCGCCTAGTGTAAGTGACGTCTTATGAGTCGTGGAGACGGTATTGGTGAAATAAATTGGATTGAGCGGGCTAGTGCCTCTTTGCCGTCACGGATGTACCCATCCAACTACGTTTCGCGGGTTGACGGTGTGCTTTAGCAGTATTTTACGGTTTCCCGAGCATGGCGCGCAGGTAATGGGAGGTTTACCCCCTGCAATTATTGCCTTCCGCTTGGAATTGCTACCTTCGCGAGAGCGTACAGAGTGTTGAACGGATAGAAAACAGCGGTTGGCGGCGTGGCATGAAGCGATTGGATCGTTTGGTGATGACCTCCTTTTTAGGTCCGATGGTGATGACCTTCTGTATTGTCATGTTCATTCTGCTGATGCAGTTTCTGTGGAAGTATATAGATGACCTTGTGGGTAAGGGGCTTGATGCCTTTACCATTCTGGAACTTCTGCTCTATACGGGCGCGACGCTTATGCCTATGGCGTTCCCTTTGGCGGTGCTGCTAGCGTCATTGATGACGATGGGCAACCTCGGGGAGCATAATGAACTTCTTGCGATGAAGGCTGCTGGGATATCGCTAGTGCGTATTATGCGTCCGATGATTATCATTAGCGTAGGTATAACGATTGTGGCGTTTCTCTGCGCGAACTACGTGGTGCCCGCCTCGGCGCTAAAGATGGATACGTTGATTTACAGCGTGCAGGAGCAAAAACCGGAGCTGGTGATTAGACCCGGAATCTTTCAGAACGATATTCAAGATTTTAGTATTCGGGTTGCGCAGAGGGATGGGAAAACCAATCTGATGCAAGATATACTCATCTATGACCATTCGCGAAATATTGGTAATGTTTCCGTTACGTGCGCCGATTCGGGGTACATTACGATTACGAATGATCAAAGGTACATCGTGGTAGAGCTTTTTAGCGGGGCGACGTATGAGGAGACCCGTAGTAATGATCGTATGGATGCGCAGGAGGGGTATCCGGCGCGTCGGGTGACATTCCAGCGTCAAAAGTTTGTGAAGAGGTTGGAAGGGTTCGGTTTTGAGAAGAAGGATGAGGGGCTGTTCTCAGAGAGCTACAATGTGCTTCGGCTGGATCAGATATGGAGGTTTCAGGATTCATTACATCAGCGCAACGAGGAGGCGGAACGGGAATTGTTTCAACGTCTGAAGGATGTATACGTTACGCCCTGGCGGGCGAATGCGGATAGCGGGCGGAAGGTTGACACGATAGATGGTTACGCATTGTATGATGCAGCAACGGATGAAGAGAAGGTTCGGTGCTTGGCGGTTGCAGTAGATAGACTGCGTGAAACGAAATCGCGAGTGGTGAGCGCGGGAGATGATAACTACTATTACAACAAGCGTCGCACGCGCTACATGGTGGAGTTTCATAGGAAATTCACCCTTTCGATTGCGTGTCTTCTTTTCTTTTTAATCGGCGCGCCTTTGGGGGCCATAGTGCGTAAGGGTGGGCTAGGATTCCCGATGGGGATTTCGGTTCTTTTTTTTGTACTCTACTACGTGATTAGCACTACCACGGAGAAGTTCGCTAAACAGTTGGTGTGGGATGATGTGACGGGGATGTGGTTTTCGACCTTCGTGCTGGTCCCGATGGCAGTGTTTTTGATATTTAAGGCGAAGAACGATTCCCCGTTGTTTCGCAGCGAGTGGTATGGAGCACGTATCCGAAGATTGGGCGCCGCATTGCGGTTTAAGAGTAAGGGTAACAGCGACAGTAGAAAATAAAAGAGGGTTGACGTTATGACTGACAGGAAGAAGTTAGAAAACCAGTTAAACACTATAGAAGAGGCGATAGAGAGTTTCCGGGAAGGAGAATTTGTCATTGTGGTGGATGATGAAGATCGAGAGAATGAAGGGGATTTCATCATTGCCGCAGAGAAGGTGACGGCAGAAAAAGTAAATTTCATGATGCGCTACGGTCGGGGCGTGCTATGCGCGCCGATTTCGGAAAAGCGTTGCGAAGAGCTGGAGCTGCCCATGCAGGTGGTGCATAACACCTCATCGCACGAAACGCCTTTCACGGTGACGGTGGATCGGATTGGTAATGGGTGCACTACCGGGGTGTCCATGCACGATAGGGCCGAGACGATATTGGCCCTCGCGGATCCTGCCACGAAGCCGTCAGATTTAGGCCGGCCGGGCCATGTTTGCCCGCTGCGCGCACGGGAGAGAGGCGTGCTGCGTAGGGCTGGACACACGGAGGCTGCGGTTGATTTGACACGCCTCGCGGGCTTACGGCCTGCGGCAGCTCTTATCGAGGTAATCAAAGAGGACGGCACGATGGCGCGTCTTCCCGATCTGCTGGAGATAAGCAAGAAGTATGGATTTAAGATTATTTCGATAGAGGATCTTATTCGCTACCGTTTGCAGCGTGAGAGCATCATAAAGCAGGGAGAGGAGTCGACGTTGCCCACGCGGCATGGCACGTTCCGTATCATACCGTTCAGGCAAAAGTCGAATGGGCTTGAGCATGTGGCGTTGGTGAAAGGGGAGTGGGAGAAGGACGAGCCGGTGCTGGTGCGGGTGCACTCGTCGTGTCTCACGGGGGATGTCTTTGAGAGCTATCGGTGCGACTGCGGGTCGCAGCTGCACGAGGCGATGGAACGGATTGACCGGGCTGGAAAGGGCGTGGTGGTCTACATCAATCAGGAGGGGCGTGGCATAGGGATATTCAACAAGATACACGCCTATAAGCTGCAGGACGAGGGGTTCGATACGGTGGAGGCGAACGAGCAGCTGGGATTTAAGGCTGATGAACGTGACTACGGCGTGGGGGCATCCATACTGCGCGCCGTGGGGGTGAGCCATATGCGGCTGATGACCAATAACCCAGTTAAGCGCACGGGGCTCGAGGGGTATGGGCTCATCATCGATGAGATTGTACCCATTGAGATAGAGCCGAACAAGTATAATCGGCACTACCTAGAGACCAAGCGGGACAAGATGGGGCACAACATATTGGGGAAAAAGGAGTAGGGATAGGCGTGATGGTAGCGCAGTGCGATAAGCGGGCGAGGATTGTATACATGGGCAACCCAGAGTTTGCCGTGGCGCCGCTGCAGGCGTTGCGTGGAGCGGGGTACGATATAGCGGCTGTAGTTAGCTCCCCTGCACGGCCAGCGGGGCGAGGCCGCAAGCTTAGGGAACCAGAGGTGGCGCAGTGCGCCAGGGAGATGGGCGCATTGCTGCTTCAGCCGGAGAACCTTGGGGAAGAGTCGTTTATAGCCCTGCTTCGTTCGCTGGACCTTGACCTCGGGGTGGTGGTGGCGTTCCGCATGCTGCCTAGGGTGGTGTGGAGCATGCCGCGGCTTGGCACGATAAACCTCCACACCTCTCTGCTGCCTGCCTACCGAGGGGCAGCTCCCGTGAATTGGGCGATAATGAATGGGGAGAAGGAGAGCGGGGTAACCACCTTCCTTCTCGATGAGGGGATGGATAGCGGTAAGATTCTAATGCGCGCCGGCACGGCGATTACGGAGCAGGATACCTCAGGCACGCTCCATGCTCGCCTCTCAGTACTGGGGGCGAAGCTCGTGGTGGAGACTGTGGAGGGGCTGCTGCAAGGCGGGCTCCAGCCTTATGTGCAGCCGGCTGCTGAGGGACTGCCTAGCGCCCCGAAGCTCTTCAAGGCGGATTGCCGTGTGGATTGGGCGCGGAGTGCCGCAGAGGTGGACAGGAAGATACGCGGGTTGTCGCCGTTGCCCACGGCGTGGTCAGATATGGAGATGGATGGGGTGCGGGTGGAGTACGTAAAGCTCCATTTCTCTTCGCGGGGCAGGATGTGCAGAGAGGGCGCGGCAGGGGAGACGGGGAGTGTGCGCATTATGGGAAAGGGAGAGGGCATTGCGGTGCTGTGCGGTGATGGGGCGGAGGTTTCCATTGAGAGTTTGCAGCTGCCGGGGCGTAAGCAGCTCACGGCAGCCGATTTTTTGAGAGGTTGCGGCGGCACTACGCTGCGATTTGTGTAAAGAGCGGAGGAAAACGGGATGAAAATAGGCATAGTGGGGTATGGGAAGATGGGCCATATGGTGGAGCAGCGGGCGGCAGCGAGGGGGCATGAGGTGCTGTGGCGCGCGAACTCCTACGAAGAGCTGGTGGCTGCGGTGGTGAACGGGCAGGAAGTGGACGTGGCTATAGAGTTCTCTTCCCCTGCGGCCGTGGTGGAAAACCTGCGGTTTTGCCTTTCGCATGGCATGAAGGTGGTGTGCGGCACGACGGGATGGTACTTCAAGCTGCAGGATGTGCTGGCTATTCAGGCGCAGCACCCCGCCTCGGCTCTATTCTACGCGCCGAATTTTAGCCTTGGGGTGCGGGTGGTGTCGCTACTCACCCAGCAGTTGGCACGCTACGAGAAGCTGTTGCCGCAATACGATGTGGCGATAGAGGAGACGCACCACACGGCGAAGCTGGATGCTCCGAGTGGCACCGCTATCCTTCTTGCGGAGCCGTTCCTAGGCGAGGAAGGAAGGTACAAGGAGTGGGCTTTACCGCCGAATGCCCCCGAAGGGGCGTTGCCAATCACGGCGCACCGTATTGGTAGCGTGCCGGGCACGCACACGGTGCGGCTTGATAGCGCGGCGGACACCATTGAGCTGACGCATGTTGCGAAGGGGCGAGAAGGGTTCGCCGACGGGGCGCTGGCGGCGGCGGAGTTCGTGACAAGCCGTTGCGGGGTATTCACGATGGAAGATTTGATACCAGAGAGGTAGTTAGCAGAACGCGAATTCGGGTTAACTCCCCCTTTCTCGGTTTTGAGGTGTGTTTTGGGCTTGGTGAGGATGAAGCTGTAGTTGCATGGGCCACCGTCCAGCTTGGGGCCATGCGCCGGCAAGGCATCATCAGAAAGTTTGGGGAACCCCATCGATTGTGTAGTAGATCTGACTGTGTTCGCATTCTGCACGGAGTGTTTGCGTTTAATTCGCTGACTATCAACTGCATAAGTGTAGATTGCCCCCTGCTTTACCGAGCGTAGCGCATTGATTTTCAATGGGCTGCGCTCGGTTTTTACTCGTGCCGTTTTCCCTTTAAGCAGAGTTTCTCGTTAAAAATCACATGTCAAGATGCGGCTAGTAACAATTTTCTGAATGGAATGGGCGCAGGATTGTAGCTTTTTTATTTTGCAGATTTTGCTGTTCGTAAAAAAAAGTGTACATTTGCAAGACCTGATTAGGTAGTGTAGAGTGTTTAATTTAAAGATTACTAGAGATGAAGAAGTTAGCATTATTTGTGGCAGGTTTGCTACTAGCGGGAAGCGCCTATGCGCAGGTGGTTGATAAGCAAGAAAGGCTGTCTTCCGGGTCAAATGAAGAGAAGGGTGGGGGGGGTACCATAGAATGGTACGGCGAAAGTGCTGGCATTTGCCGCCCCTGCAAGGGACCCTGCATTGCAGTATGCAAAAGGATAACCTATCCAGCCCCGCAGATGGAAGAGGAGACGGTGCAAAACGTGAGTGCAGCGGATCGCCTTGTAGTAGTCTCTGATGGTGAGCGGACGGTTATGGTTAAGGCTTCGCAGGTGGATTGGCGCACGGGTGCGATAAAGACCAAGTAGCAATGCGCGGATCCTTTTTGCTTCGGCTAAAAAGGGCTCTCGTTGTCGCCCTCTGGCTCGTGGCTTCGGGTGTATGCCACGGCCAGGGGGTTCCGAGAGTCTACGGTGAGAAGTTTCAGATAGCCCAAAAGGAGGGTAGCGAAGCCCGGCTGCGCGAGGTGCTGTCGGCGCTGCCGAACCTTTCGGATACGGTGTATGCCGTGCTGTTCACACCGCAAATGTGTCCTCGATGTGAGGTTGATGTCAATTTCCTTTACGATGCCATCAAGGAGAGAGAGCCTAATGCCTCGGTGGTGCTGTGGATGGTGTATCTAGATGCCCAGGGCGCGCGCCGCTACGCGAAGAGCAAGAACTTCCGCTACACCCATCTGCTGGCGGATACCATGGAGTGGTATAAGGATATCTTCAGCCTCAGCTTTGCGCGGCTGCACATAACCTACACCGTGAAGATAGACCAACGCGGCGGCAGGCTAATCGTGGGGGAAGATATGGAGGAGCTGTCCCCTGCAACCTTCGATTCGTTGGTAGCTGCTAGGGTGCCTATGCCTTTCCACGACTACGGAACAACAGTGCGCGCCTCGCAGAACGTTTCCCCTGCGCCTGCGGTTAAGCCGTTGCGCTATAGAGAGGTGCTGATTGAGGAGGGGGTAGACGGCAAGATGCCAGTGTCGCGCATGAGCACCTTCCCTGCGCTACGGAATAACCTACTCTGTTTCAGGGATGAGATTGCGAACGCGTTTTACCTTTTCAAGGTTGAGAGTAAGAGGGCAGTGCCCATGAAAAAATTTGTTACTCGCCCCGAGGAGGAGATAGCCTTTGTGGATACTACGCTCCTGTCGCCCCAGGACTTCAGAAAGAGTATAGAGGACAACATGTTCTTTATAATGCCCATCATGGGGCAATTTGGTGACGATGGAGAGGTATACCTTTCCTACTCCCTTCCAGAATTTATACGAAGCCCCTTTGATTCCACCAGGTTGGGGTACTTCAACGCTGCAGCTTTTTTTAGATGGGATCCCCGTAGCGACGCGCGAAGTATGGTGCGATTGAAGCTCCTAGAATCGTTTGACGCCACGAAGCAGGTTTTCGTCATGGATCACCAGGTGTTCTACCTATATAAGGATGAATTTCTCATCCGCACCTTCAAGGGTTACCCAACCTTCGGGAGCATTGAGGAATGGAAGGGGCGACCAGCCGACTACGACATTACCCTGCCCGAGTTCTACGACGAGGCGCCGGTGTTTGCGCGCTACTCAATGAAAACGGGGCTTCTTTTGGGGTTTCTAGGTCAGATCGACACAGTGTATCGGCACTACCAAGCGGGTTACGCTTCGACGTTAAGCCGGTTCGCATCGCATGGAGAACGGATAGCCTACAGCTGCGGTAGCTCGGGGCTGGTGCACATATCAAGCGCCACGAACCGAGATTCCATCGTTTGCACTATCAAGGTTTTCGATGCCCCGGCCAAAGAGCCTGAGCAGAAGCCAGGGACTATGGAACGTTATGTGGAGATGCGGCAGGTTGTCTTCTCCGACTTCATCTGGGATATCAAGCTGCAGGCAGATCGCATCACTGTGCTCTCACGGGAAGGAGGCGTGGTGTGGCTACGCAGCTACAGCCTGAACGGCAAGCTGCTAAAGGAGGGAACGCTCTCGGTAGGCGACTACAAGATATATTTAGATGCAGATGATAGCGAGGCTCCCTATGCCCTTTACCAAAATGGCAATGAGGTGGGCGCCTTCACGATGTTTGCCAAAAACGGCAAAAAATATCTAGCGATGTTCAAGCTGTAGGTAGACGGGTTACAGGCAAGATGTATATAGAGAGAGGGGGCTCGGTTGACTGCCGGGCCCCCTTTCTGTACGAATCGATGGGAGTAGTGCGCTTTGCGCAGTTTTTAAAGATTCTCTAGGTTAAAAAGAGCCTTCTGGGCAAGATTTCTCTACCGTTCAATTCCCACCCTTGCCTCTACGCCGTACTGGAAGTAGTGCCGTACCTCCTGCATATCTGTCACGAGGTCGCAGCGGGCAATGAGCCAATCGGGGGCGTAGCGGCCGGTGATGATGAGCTCCACGTGGGGCGGCCGTACCTGTAGGAGCTCCTTTATGTCGGCATCTGCGATTAGCCCTAGGTGCAGCGCAATGGTGAGTTCGTCGAGGATCACCATGTCCCATGCTTCACTCCGGAGTGCCTCTAGGCTTCGGGCGATGCCCGCCCGTGCGGCGGATTGGTCCTCTTCCGTTGGGGTCCGCAGGAGCATGCATCCGTTGCCGAAGAGCTGGAGTTCGCAATGCCCACTGCCGAGGGAGGGTGCAGCGTTCGCAATGCCGCATTCGCCGTAGCGCATGCTCTTCACGAATTGCCCGATGTAGACGTTAGCCCCTGCTGCCAGCGCGCGGAGGGCGAGCCCGAAGGCGGCTGTGGTTTTTCCCTTACCGTTACCAGTGTATAGTTGGACGTTGCCCTTAACCCATGGGTGGGGGTGGTGTGGAGTTGTCATATTAGTCGGTGTTTAGCTTCAGAAACGCCTTTATTAGGGAGAAAGTTTCTTTGCAGATGAAGGCGGATCAATTGAATAGTATAGAGCCAGAGGAATTCAATATTTTTGAGGCGCTAGGCAACTGGGTTGAGTACTCTTTTCCAGGGTCGGATATAGTTGTCCTTTTGATAGGTTTGGAGTTGTTTACGGAATGGGTCTATGCGTCGTGGGGAACGGTTCTTATTAATATCGCGCTGTTAGCGTATCTGCTGCATTATTGGGCTATGCGTGCGTATGGAGTTGGAGGGGAGCGGAGGAGTAGGGTCTTACGGTACGTAATAGTACCGGTGTTTCTTATTGGGATCGGAAAAATCAGCACTGATAGCTATATAGGCTAGAGAGCCACTCGAACGAGCTAACAAGCGGCGTCAGTAGGTGCGGAGGCATCGGCTGACGCTGTTTTTTGGGGGGAGTCTTGTTGCCATCCGAATTTTCTGTTTCCTATATTGAGAAACTCTAGGATATGCCTTGCAAATTCTAGTTCTTGCTCCTGCGGAGAGGCGTTGGGGATGTAGGATGGAAGGAGCGGGGGCATGACGATTGCGCCGGCTTGCGAGAGGGTGAGGAGATTGCCCAGATGGATGGTGGAAAGGGGCGTTTCGCGCGGTGAGAGGAGGAGTGCGCGGCGCTCTTTTAGGGTGACGTTGGCGGCGCGCGCCATGAGGTTATCATCAATGCCGTGCGCGATACGCGCTGCGGTGGCCATGCTGCAGGGCGCAATCACCATGCCGAGGGTACGGCGCGATCCGGAAGCGGGCGCAGCGGTGAGGTCGTTGTTATCAAAATGCATAATGCGGGTATCTGTGGGCAGAGGGACACTTCCTAGTTCGTGTGTCCAAACCTGGCGGGCGGTTTTAGAGACGATTAGGTCGATTGCTACTGGGGTCTCGCTGAGCAAGACATTTAGGAGCGTTTGGGCGATGCGCATGCCGCTAGCCCCTGAGATTCCTAGTACGATGCGTGGTGTCGTTATCATTTGATTTTATTACCTTTGCAGAGATGAAAATGAAACGAGTCCCCTTGCGAGGGGAGAATGGTTTTTATAGCCACGCAAAAGTAATGAGAAAAGTATTCCTTTTCGCGCTGTTCCTTTTCGGGAGCGTTTTGGGAGTTCAGGCGCAGCCGAATGAGATTCGGAGCATGAGCTGGGGGAAGGATTATAAGTTGCACATCGGTATGTCGGACGATAGTACGTACATCGTTGATATAAAGGGTTTATTTCATCAGCCGAACGGTTTGGAGAGTGCGTCAGGTGTCGCTAAGACAACCTATTTGCCGGTGGCGTTCGACCCAGAATTCGTGCGGTATCTGAAGTCGAAACCGGCTTTAGTGAACGCGGAAGATAGCGTGTCGTACCGGAAGGCATCTAATACTACGCTCTGGTCTGCGCTCCATGCGTATATCGGAGGCGGGTACGTTCATTTGATAAACAGCTTAATATACGCGCTAGAGGCGGGTAGCGTAAAGTTACAATCGCCTTTAATGCTGCGGCCCCGCACTGAGTGGAGGCCTTCGCCTATGACGGAGACGTATAAGCGAACTCGAAAATGGAGCTACTATGTTCCTACCGGTCAGAAGGAGGCGAGACGTGAGTATAAGTTGCGGAAAAAAGAGGGGGACCTACAGGATTTGGTTGGAATCCCGCAGCGCTTCATAGATTTGTTTTTGGAGACATCTGACAGCGACTACCGTCGCCTTGCGCGGGATGGTGAGAAGGAGAAGATGGCGCAAATCGATTTGGTAAGGCTCCTGCTTGGGGCGAAATACTTAGGGGCGACGCAGATCGGGTTTATTAGTGATGGGGTTCGGCAGGCCGTGGGGCGTTACACGGCAAGTAATTTGCCTTCTGTGATTCTGTTTGACGATTTTGATGCGGCAGTCGCGATGCAACTCGATTCTGCGGGTTATCGGGTAGATTACATAGTTTTTCAGAATCAGCAGGCGATACCAGCTGCGGAGGTCGCCCGTCGGAAAGCGAGAATCAATGCTATAGTGGACAATATTAACGAAGCGAACCGGATGATATTTCGGCAGCGATTGCAGAGTTACTACCAAAAGTAAGGAGGAAGATTCATGAAAAAGAGTTCTTTTTTTCTGGCTCCCATTGTGTTCCTGGCAATGGCTCTATCTTTGATGGGGTGTGGGGAATCAATGGAATCAGCGGGTACTGGTGCTATCGACTCTAGTGGCAGTAAAAAGATAAAAGTCGGAGTCTTTGATGGCCATGGGGGGGCGCAAACGTGCGTATGGGAGGCCTATGAGGCACTGCGGCGTGACGCTGATATGCAACCCGTTTATATCACGAGTGCAGAGATTGCGGCTGGGGTTCTCGATGGGTTGGATGCAATAATAATCCCGGGGGGTGGAGGGTCGCGTCAGTGGCTTAATCTCGGCGCTGAGAACCGAAAGCGAATTGCAGAATTTGCTGAAAACGGCGGTGGTGTGTTGGGGATCTGCGCGGGTGCGTATCTCCTTTCGAGCACCCCAGAATATTCGTGCATGGGATTAAGTAAGGGGGTGGCCATTGATATAGAGCACGATAATCGAGGGCATGGGGTCGTTAATGTGACTTTGGATGCGCTTGGAAAAAAACTTTTTCCCGAGTTATCGGAACTCGATACGGTGAGGATAATGTACTACGAAGGGCCGGTGTACGACACGGTGCAGCGTCCGTACGAAATCTTCGCTACGATGCAGAGCGATGTGCACATGGAGGGTAATGCCCCGGCGAATATGACGAACCGAAGGCCTTTCCTTATAGGAAATACCGTTGGTAAAGGGCGTGTTATGGCCTGCATTGCGCATCCTGAAGCTACTCCGGGGATGCAGTGGATGGTTCCACGTATGATCCGCTGGACGCTTCAGCGGGAGTTTGTGCCGTACAGTGAAAAAGTAGTCAATCCCGGCGTTTTTACCAAGGAAATCCTCATGAGTGAAAGTATGCTTAAGAGGGAGCATGGAGCGTTCAAGGTTTTCCTGTACGGCACTGGGGATGAGAAGCTTGAAGCGTTGGGGTGGCTGCGGTCCGTGCTTTCGTGGGAAGCCAAGCGCTGGGTGCAGGGGCTGCTGTATGATGGTGATGCGCGGGTGAGGGCGGCTGCAGCGCAGTATATCGCCTGGATGGGGTATACCCGTTATCTACCTGATGTCAAAGCTGCAGCGGTATCGGAACAGGATGCTCAGGCCAAGGAGCTTATCGAGAAGGCTTGCCAGCAACTCGAGCAGCAAGTTGTTGTTCCCATCGAGTAGATTGCGACGGTTACGATGGGAATTGAAATTGAGGGTCTAGGGCGTCGTTACGGTACACGGTGGGTGCTGCGCAACCTGACCTTAACGGTAAGGCCGGGAGAAATTGTGGGATTACTAGGGCCAAACGGTGCGGGCAAAAGTACCACGATGAAGATTTTGACCGGGATCCTCTCTCCGACCTCAGGAAAAGCTCTGGTAAACGGCAACGATGTAACCGACTTGCGCCCGGCTTGGCGATGCGGCGTAGGCTATCTGCCGGAGCATAATCCTCTATACCCGGACCTCTACGTTCGGGAGTATCTCATGTATGTGGCGCATATATATCGTTTAGAGGCTCCAAAAAAAGAGGTTGAGCGGGCCATTGCGTTGACAGGACTTACCCCAGAGCAGCATCAGCGCATAGACCTTCTCTCGAAAGGTTTCCGCCAGCGCGTGGGGTTGGCAGCTGCGTTGCTGCACGACCCTGAAACGCTGATCCTTGACGAACCTACAAGCGGATTAGACCCCAATCAAATCCTAGAGATTCGTCAGGCTATCCGAGAGGTAGGAAGGACGAAGGCGATCTTGCTTTCATCGCATGTGATGCAAGAGGTGGAGGCCCTTTGTGACAGGGTGGCAATTATGAATAGAGGGGGACTCGTGGCGGAGGGGAAAACTGGAGACGTGATGCTTAGTGCGTCTGAGAACACCGTTGTGGTAGCGTTTGCGGGCGCTATGGGAAAGGAGCGTATTGAGTCGTGGTTCCCGGAAAAGGAAGTGGAGCCGTTGCCTAACGGTGAGTGGGCCATACATGATGTCGATACAATGGGCGCACGTCTGCTGCTGTTCCAGAAGGCTGTCGAGGAGGGTGTTCCGATAATTACCCTATATGCTAAGCGTTCCCACCTAGAAGATGTGTTTCATACGCTTACGTCTGTGGAGCCTACGGGATGATTTGATTACGCTAGAGGCTGCGCCGTTTCATCTCTATGTGCGGGCGGCTGTCTGCGTATAGAGGTGCGGTTGTCTGGCGTGTTGTGGGTGTTTTTCGCGACTCTATTCCGTAAAGTAATTCTTGGGGACGACATGTAGCCTGACGATCGAGCATTCTAACGCTCCTAGCGTGGAAGAGAAGGGAGTAGCGGTTGCGTTTGTAAACGATTTTGATGGGGCGTGTCGTTGCGGAGTGTGCAGAATCCTGTATGTCTTACCATGATGGGCAAGGCGTACAGGTTTCTTTTTGTAAAAGATTGATGGGTAAAGCGGCGGTGTGGGATTTGTGTATATGCGCTGTTTTTGGCATTTCATCTCGGTGGTGCGGATGGGCAGATTGCCCTTGGAGCGGGAAGAAGGGTATTCTTGTTGCGTTCAGGGATAGAGCCTGCTTCTGGTGGCGCTAGATGAGATTTTTATAGTGGGAGTAGCGGAGGTTAATTTGTTGCACGAAATCGCATGTCTCGCCTGTGCCGTGTAGTAATGTAAGGGGAGTATCGCTGCGAAGCGTGAAGGGGCGTTTGCCCTGAATGCGCGCAACGTTTCCTACCCAAATAGTTGGGGATAACCCATGCGCCGCGGCGTCTCTTTGGGCTTGGCGAATGCGGGCGTAACCCGCATTGTACGCGGCGAGAATGAAATCATCACGGTGTTCAAGCGCAATGCCGATCCGTTCAAATTGAGTATCGAGCCAGAGGAGATAGTTTATCCCAGCAGCTATTTGCTCCTTAGGTGTCTTGAGGCTGGATACGTGGAAATGTTTGGCAGTGACGGGTGTCATTTGCATTAATCCATAGGCATTTCTCCGAGAGTGTAACGAGGGGTTGAACCTAGATTCTTGGTAGATAATGGAGGCAATCCATTGCCAATCCCAGCGGGTAGGGGCAGCGGCTTCCTTGATGAGGGAATCGTACGAGGAGAGCGAATAGTTCTTTTTGTTTTTCGGAACGGCGGTTTGATTCCGCAGATGTTCGAAAATTTTAGCTTTGCCTATGAACGTTTTTCTTAATTTCTCGCTGGTTCTGCTCTCGAACCATTCCGTGGCCTGGGCGTAAAGATATGACCGGGCTGGAGAAAATAGCCAGGTAGAAATAGCCGTGGGATAGGCGGCATCTGGGGCGTGTTTGGATGGGAACATTGAGAGTGAGAGTAGGTTGGGAGTGGAGTGCTTAGGGAGATTCGAGGAGGTGGCATAAAAGTCTGCCCTACCGTTCTGGGCGGCGTCTACGCCTTGCTGCTGTGAGTCGACGGGGATAATTTCCACAGAGTACCCCAGGTGTGATGCGAAGTGCTGCGAGAGGTCGAACTGCGCACCCATTGGGGTTGCCTTGTAAAGGAAGTAGTCAATCGAATTTCTATCGAGCGCGATGCGGAGTTTTGCGTTACTCCTTTCCCAACGAATGGAGTTTTCAAGTGCCGCGTTAGAAATCTTAGTGGCAAAAGCGATGGTAACCATCGTTAGGCAAAACAGCGAGCGCAGCAGGGGGCGAATCCAGTGAGTCTTTCGGTGCATCATGCGGTGTACAAGTTTTTAGAAAATATGGATTTCCCGCGAACTCTTCACGTAGTTCGAAGGGAATCGCCTTTCCATGGATTGGAGCTTGCGCAAAAACAGTGCCAACCTGATTATATACTCTCCCTAGTTATAGAAATACCAGTTTACTCCAAGCCTGAAGCTGCGCTTCCGGTCGGGGTAGTGCGGGGCTGCAAAGAAGTCGTAACCATAGGCGCCCTGCGCTACGTTAAAGACTCTAACGAAGACATTGGCTGATTTCCATTTGAGCGAAAGGAAGGCGTTAAGCATGGGGTAGTTGCCGATCGCCACGGAGCGCTGGGCGTAAAAGACGCCGAGGTCGGTGTTGTAGCCCGGCGCGTAGAATCGCGTGCGGTAAAACACCTCGACGCCGAATCTCATTTGCAGCGCATCCTTCACTACTTGGAATTGGTAGGCTAAGTTGCCGTACGCGGTGACTGCCGGAACGGCTGCAACGTTGTGCGATGCGCGTTGCCACGACCCTCGTAGGAGCAGCGATAGACCCCAGCGGGCGAAGATCTGCTGGATGTACACTTCGAGTACGTTGAGGTTCGCAATTTGGGCGGGTGTCGCGTTCGAGTCAAGGTAGGTGTAGTTGGTAATGGTGGAATTGTTCACCCCGTATTCTCCCCCCCATCGGGAGGCCGCAAACGCGGCGTGTATCGTTGAGGCGAAGGACCGTTTAAAGTCCGCCGTGTTATCCCAGATAAAGCGGTTGCTACGGTAGTAAAGGTAGAAAGGGTGCTGCGATGCGAATTCCCCATACCAGGCTGCGCGGAGTTCGTACTGTTTAGTCCGCGTAAAGGGAAAATAGGCGGCTTCCGCTTGAATCAGGGTGTTGCCGAGTTTACCGCCGAGAAGGTAGCTTCTGGTGAAAGCTTGCACGGAAAGGTGCGATAGCTCGTATTCCAGGGCAGCTTCGATAAATAGTGAGTGCTGTATCTCATCTACTTTCCCGGTGAGGTATTGGTGTGCGCGTTGCTGAATATATCTGTCTAGCTGGTACCCCACTCCGGCGCGAATTCCGGGGAATTGCATCCGTGCATGTTTTAGCTGATGGAGTCGTACGCCTATGGTGCCTGTATACGTCTGCTGGCCAACGGAGTCAATGGCGGACGTATTCGACAGGAATCGAACTCTCTGTTCATCCTTTCCGTACGTCTCGTTGAAACCCCTATAGTATGCGCGGTAGTGATGTGCAGAGGTAAGCGAGAGTAATGGTGCGGAGGTAACGTACTGAATGCCGAGTGAGTCGCGTAGGGTATGGTGGTGCTGTGCAACATCGTATTCAAAGAGTGCTGAGGCTGCTTGGCTTATAGTTTGAGCGCGGGGTGTGGATAGTCGCACGCTCGTTTCCTGCCGTTTGAGGTCTGTGTTAAGTTGGTCGTTGTCGTTGGCTAGCCCTCCATAGTCTTTGAATTTATGCTCTGCAAAGCCGATTGACATGTTGATGTATAGGCGGTTCGCAGCGTAGGATCCAAAGGCGCTGAATGCGTTGGCTCTGGTTTGGAAATTAGTGTACTCGCCGGTTTCATCATTGTGATCAAAGGTGAATCCGAGGTTTGTAGCGGGAGTTACATTTTGGGTGAAAAACAGGCGTCCGGTGAGCTGGTCATGTTGCGTGCTGAAGTTGGACATGAGGACAATCTGGGAGAAAGGGCCATTGGCAGCGTACGTCTCTATCCCGCTGGCAAGCGGGAAGAGATTGAGGAGGACGTGGGCAAAAAGTGGGGTTTCGCTAGTGGCTTTTGGGCGATTGGCAAAGACATCCGGGAGGGTGGCGGCGAAATCAATGCCAAGGTTCGTTTTTGAGTATGGCCCCGTTAGCGTTGGATCGTAGAGATGCGCGAAGAGCAGG
>JABCPG020000001.1 GCA_013333195.2 Bacteroidia bacterium | reverse complement strand
TGTGCTAGTAGTTAATGCTACGCATAGTGCTGGTTACAAATTCAAGAAGGTAACCGCTGCGGGGGCCATCAGCAAGGGGGGCAACGAGTGGGAGGTGACGGCAAATGCCGGCGAGCAGGTAGTCTTTACGGTAGAGTTTGAAAAGGGTCAGGAAGGCGGGGGCAGCAACAGTAGTGGCAAACCTACGCCGGTTGAGCGCACGCCGCTGGCGCAAGTCCATCTGTTCCCAAACCCATCCAGTGGGCAATTAACTGTGGATGCCGGCGCAGCGGTAGCGCGTTGCGAGGTGTATAGCATTACTGGAGCTCTGCTGCAGGTCTTAGAACCGTCGACGAGCGTTTTCAGTATTGACCTTTCCGCCAGCCCGTCGGGCGTTTACGTGGTACGCTTGGTGGATATGCATGGGGCAGTCGCGATGCTTAGAGTGGTAAAACGGTAGGAAGTAGAAAACGGTAAGTGGTAGATTTGAGCCCCAGCCTTCTGGCTGAGGCTCTTTTTTAATTAGAGAATCAAACGATTCTTGGCGTAAGTGAAGCATTGGTAGTGCGCGTGAAGAGAGAATTACATGTCTGTATCTATCTGCTTGCTAGATGGGTATAGGGATGGGTAGACTGCCGTTGAATACTGAGCAATGGTTGTTAAATGGTGGGGCGGGGGTGCTGTAAATCTAGCGGTTGTGATGGGATTCCGGCGTATGGAGTTCCGTTTTCCGGTTTGTAGGTGCAAATCGGTGCGCCCGGAAGGTTGTAATCGAGGGTGCGTCCTATTCGGAGAGGTCTTCTTCACGAAGCGCCGCCATGCATTGCGGCTGCGGTATTAGCTATTGCGCCATTCGTGGAATGCGAGGTCGACGGCCGCGGGGATGTTTATGGAAGATTCGTTCGAAGCCGCGGGGTAACCTACGTGGAGGAGATACTCAATATTCTTTTGCCGGGAGAGTCTAGGGGAGTGGGTAATCCCGAGTGGCAGAAGGTTTAGCTTCATGGCTTGATCGGTGATACGTTGTAGAACCTCGAGGTGGTCGGCAGGCGAGTTGGCAAGCCCACCGCGACGGATTCTTGAGGGCCCAACCTCGAATTGTGGTTTCACCAGAAGCGCTGCCCATCCCGGTTCGTGCAGGAGCTGCGGAAGTTTGGGAAGGACGAAGGATAAGGAGATGAACGATACATCGCAGACAATGGCGTTGACGGGGCGGTTGTCGAGGTGTGTGAGCTGTAGGTCGCGAACGTTGAGGCCCTCGATGGCCGTGACGCGAGGGTCGGCGCGTAGCGATGGGAGTAGCTGGTCATGCCCAACATCGATGGCATAGACGTGGTTCGCCCCATGCCGCAACGCGCATTCGGTGAATCCTCCCGTAGATGCCCCTATGTCTAGCACCCGAAGTGCCGAGAGAACGAGGGAGAAGGTTGCAATGGCCTTCTCGAGTTTTTCGCCCCCATGGCTTGCGAATGTGGGGGTGGATGGGGAGACTACCTCCACTTTGTCGCCGGGGGATATAACTTTTGCCGGGGTGCGGCAAACGTTACCATTTAACACGATTTGGCCGCTGAGGATGGCCTCTTTGGCTTTCACCCTTGAGGAAAAGGCATCGGTAGTGACAAGGTACGTATCGAGTCGTGAGGCCATAGCTTCGCAAAGGTACGCAGAAAGTTACACTCGCAACGGTTTTTACAGCGCCGGCGGCTGCTCGCGCATGGATGGGCGTGCTGGTTGACAGCGCCTTATGTCCTGCCGCCGCGAGGGTGTCATGTGCAATTATGGAGGAGAGAGCGATCTCGAGCTTTCAGTACGTTTCGGCGTGGGGATGCCATTGCGAATGCTTCGATTTGCTAGGAAATATAGCGGGTCATGGGGGAAAGGGAGTCTTGATGTAACAATTAGGGATTTGCTACCTTTGCAATGGTTTCTGTTGTGAGAGAACAAAAAATGGATTCCTAACGTAGTAGCGAATTAGCATCGACAATTTATGAAGAAGGAATGGGCGAAATGGTGGCACGGGATGCGGTAATAGCGCTGGAGGAGGTAAAGAAAATTTATAGGGTCGGACCGAGTGAGGTGCGAGCGTTGGCGGGGGTCTCTCTTTCGATTCGGCGTAATGAGTACGTGGCGATTATGGGACCTTCGGGGTCGGGTAAGTCTACGCTAATGAATATTCTAGGTTGTCTCGACACCCCTAGCGGGGGGCGTTACGTTCTCAATGGCACGGACGTAAGCAAGATGCAGGATGATCAGCTTGCCGATATCCGTAACCGTGAAATCGGTTTCGTTTTTCAAACGTTTAATTTGTTGCCTAGGTATACCGCGCTCGAGAACGTGGTGCTGCCGTTGATATACGCGGGTGTGCCTAGGGAGGAACGCATGGCGCGGGGGGAAAGAGCCCTCGCGAGCGTCGGCCTTGGCGAGCGGGCGGGGCATAGGCCTAATGAGATGTCCGGGGGGCAGCGGCAGCGTGTGGCCGTGGCGCGTGCGCTAATTAATAATCCTGCGATAATTCTAGCCGATGAGCCTACGGGGAATCTCGATACGAAAACTTCGATTGATATAATGCAGCTCTTCGAACAGATTTATAGCGAGGGGAATACCATCATTTTGGTAACGCATGAGGAGGACATCGCCAGGTACGCAAGGCGCATCGTGAGGCTCCGGGACGGCAGGGTGGAATTCGATGAGAAGAATTTGAATCCCGTGAGAGCGGGAGAGGAGGAGCTACTGCGTTTACGCGGTTAAAAGGCGTGGTTGTTGGTGCTGAAAATAGGTAATGACTATGAAGGTGTATACTAAGCGAGGCGATAGCGGAAAAACAGATCTGATTGGGGGCGAGCGCGTGGCTAAAAATAGCCCGAATGTGGAGGCCTACGGAACGGTGGATGAATTGATGGCCTGCGTGGGGGTGCTCATTGCGTGTGGCGAATCTGAGGGGTTTCGCGGCCAGCTGCAATGGATTCAGAATCGATTGATGGAATGCGCATCGATCCTGGCCATTGGTAGGGATCCTAAGGGCGTGGCGAGCAAGGTCCCTAGAATCGTTGAGTCGCATGTGCGGCAGTTGGAGTCTTGGATTGACGAGTATGAGTCGCGGCTTCCCCCGCTGAAAGCGTTTATACTGCCGGGTGGAAAATGCATGGCGGTGGCGCAGTCGCATGTGGCGCGCACGGTTTGCCGTCGCGCGGAGCGACGTATGCTCGATGTGGAGGAAATCCCTCTGGAGGTGCATGCGTTTATCAACCGCCTGAGCGACTATTTTTTTGTTTATGGGCGTATACTGGCGCTGGAAAATAACGATGAGCAAACGCCTTGGCTGCCTAATTGAATGGGTGTTGGCATTGGGAGAAATTGGAAATAATCTAGAGTTGCGTTATGTATTGGACATTAGAGTTGGCTTCGAAGCTTGAGGATGCCCCTTGGCCCGCTACGAAGGAGGAGTTGATCGATTACGCGCTGCGGTCGGGCGCGCCCATGGAGGTAATCGAGAATTTAAGGGAATTGGAGGATGAGGGTGAGGCGTACGACACAATCGAGGATATATGGCCGGACTACCCCACGAAGGATGACTTTTTCTTCGATGAGGATGAGTATTGAGCGGTAGTGCGTTCCCGAGCGTGCGTAAGGGGCTAACGGGTGGGTTACGGTGAGTACCTGCCCCGTTGTTTTTTTTTGCGTACCTCTACGCGCCGGGGAGCTGTGCGGTGCAGTTTCAGGAAGCGGCGCGCTGGGAGTTGCCCCAGCGCGCCGTTTTACGTGTTTCGTCTGGCAGTCGGAACGTAGGGTAGAAGAAGGATGCCCTCCTTTTCACGTAGGGTTTGCGGTGTGAGGGCCCCCGCTTGGCGAGCATTCGGGTGGCTTGCTGGGGAGAAAGGGTAGGGCCGTGGAGTCGCGGGCGTGAGCGTTGATGGGGAAGATGGGTTTTATCGTGCGTTGCGGTGGAAGGGGCAATCGGATCGCGCGGTTGCCCCGGTCCTATTTTTCCCTTCGACGCATTTCTGGAGCGATTTGGCGGCTAGGTGTAAACCCGTTGCCTGTGGATCGCGGGTTGTGAAATGCGCGAAAAAATGTACCTTTGCGCTCGCGCTCCCGTGGGAGAAACGCATGATGGGACGGCCGAAATGTTTATTTTATTGCGGGGGTGGGTCGTTGAGTAGTGCTAACGGAAAGTGTTTACAATGGATACGTTCAAGATTGGGGCGGAAAAACGCCAGGAGAAGGGGCCCAAGGCTTCGCGAAGGATGCGGCGTGAAGGGGTGGTGCCGGGTGTTTTATACGGTCATGGCGACAATACGCCGATAGCGATTCGGGAATTCGATTTGATGAAGCTGCTGGTTACGCCGCATGTATATCTGGTGGAGCTAGAGCTGGATGGTAAGGTGGAGAAGGTGCTAGTGCAGGAGGTGCAGTATCACCCGGTGAGCGATCGCCCCGTGCACATCGATTTTTACCGCTATTCGGAGGATGAGCCCATCGTGATGAATATTCCTGTCGAGCTTGTGGGGCATGCAGTGGGGGTGCGTGCTGGTGGAAAGTTGGTGCAACCGGTTCGTCGGCTGAAGGTGAAGGGTTTACCTGCCGACATGCCCAACCGCTTGGATGTGGATGTATCGGCGCTAGAAGTTGATAAGAAGATTGTGGTGGCGGATTTGGCGTTTGAGCGTCTTTCAATATTAAACCCGCCCCACATGGTGGTGGCCACTGTGCGTTCGCAGCGTAAGATGAACGCCGTCGTGGATGCCTCTGCCCCAGCGGCAGCTGCAGCGCCTGAGAAGAAGTAGTGTAATCGCAAGCAAAGTAGCGTTGTGAAGTACCTGGTTGTGGGATTGGGGAACGTAGGGAGCGAGTATGAGGGCACGAGGCACAACGTGGGTTTCATGGTGCTCGATGCGCTTGCCGGCGCGTCGGGCACCCATTTTTCTGTCGAGAGGCTTGGGGCTCTGGCTTCCTGCAAGGTGCGGGGGCATCAGTTGGTGCTGCTCAAGCCGTCCACCTTTATGAATCTCAGCGGCCAGGCAGTGCGCTACTGGCTACAGCAGGAGCGGCTGAGGGTGGAGGATCTGCTGGTGGTTGTTGATGATATTGCGTTGCCGTTGGGAGATGTTCGCCTGCGTGCGCAGGGCAGCGCGGGGGGGCATAATGGGCTCAAAGATATTCAGGAAAAGCTTGCCACGTCCGCGTACGCACGTCTTCGCGTGGGGGTAGGGCATAATTTTCAGCGGGGGCGGCAGGTTGATTATGTGTTGTCGAAATTCGGGTCGGAGGAGACGCCCGCTCTGACCTCAGCTGTCGAAAAGGCCACGGGTGCCATAGAGCTTTTCGCCTCGATAGGTCTGGAGCGCGCGATGAACGTTGTCAACACGCGCTCGGAATCGTAAGGAAGGGTGTTTGCCCATGCGTGTGGATAAGTATTTGTGGTGCGTCCGGCTATTTAAGAGTCGCACTTTGGCCGCGGAGGCGGTCGCGAAGGGGCGTGTCGCTGTGGGTGGTACGGCTGTGAAGGCGAGCCGTGAGTTGCAGCTTAACGATGTCTTTACGCTAAAAAGGCCTCCAGTTGTCTATACGTTTCGTGTTAAAGGTTTCCCCACTTCGCGGTTGGGGGCTAAGCTCGTGGGAGATTTTTTGGAGGATCTCACCCCGCAGAGTGAGAAGGATAAGTTGCGCCCTACAGTGGGAGGGGCTATGCTGTGGCGCGACCCGGGCAGCGGGCGACCGACGAAGAAGGAGCGTCGGGAGATAGATGCTTTCCAATCGTACCTTTTTGAGGAGGATGACTCGGGGGATGATGGGGAAGATATTGATTCTGATCGGGAGGAGATGTAGCTGGATGCGCGGGTGGAAACTCGGCTGGCGAGTGGAGGCAGGATGAAGTCTCGACCTTGGGGGTAGAATAGCGCGGGGACGATTCGTTTTCATTTGCAGCGCTTTGTCTGGGGCATCTAGCGTGGTTGCGCTGGATATCCTTCTCTATGCTTCTACGGTGCGAGCGGTGCGCCCGCTATAGGTTCTCTATTCTTTTTTCTTTTTGCTTATAATCGGAATGCGCGGGGGTGCGCGCTTTTTGCGCTGCTCTTCCCCTCTTTTTGCGCGCTGCCCTGCTTTTGCTGGGGCGCGAATCGTTTCTGCCTTCCGTGAGCGATTTGTGGGTGGTTGCGTCTGAAGGAGAAGAGTTCCATCCTTTCGGATGGGGTGCTGGGGATATGTTGCGGGGTGGTAGGGGCGCTGGAAATTGCGTCGTTGGGAGGCATGTGAGGGCTTAATCGGCACGGATTTATTCGTGGCTATAGCTACTGCGGAGTGACCTGCCGCGAAGCATCGTCGCGCGCTTGCCGCTAGGGGCGACATCCTTTGGGCACGATTCCCTCCAAAATTGCATTAGGTTCGCATCAAAGTTGGATTTCTCGGGGGAAATCCAACTTTGATGCGACTTTGGTGCGGCCATGGTGCGTTGCGCATCTTAAGCATTTGAGGGTGGTTTACTGACCGATGCCGTGACGTCTTTTCTGGAATGTTAGGGTGTCCGTGCGGATGGCTATGCCTTTTGCCGAATTGGAGCGATAGCTAAGTGGGTGTGGGGGGGGGGTAGGTGGATGCGATTCGTGTGTGGAGGTGGGTAAATGTTGGTGCAAGTTGCGAAGATGCCTGTCGTTTATGCGTCGCAATCGATCGTTGGGCTGCGTTTACGATGGGAGCGGGGCGGTGTGACGAGGTGTCGGCACGAAGGATTGGGGAAAGAGCAATTGGTGGATGAAAAAAAGTTTGTACCTTTGCGTTTGGTTTTGGGGCGTAGATGGTGAGAATGTGGGGTTTCGGGGTGTAGCGCAGCCCGGTTAGCGCGCGTCGTTCGGGACGACGAGGTCGAGAGTTCGAATCTCTCCACCCCGACAAATTCTGGGGAAGAGGCTGTGGTCAGCCTCTTTTTTTATTTTTTTTGGGGGGGTGAGAAGGCGGCTTTTTACAGCTACCTAGTGAATTGGGAATTCCGTTGCTGTTGGCATGATGGGTGCTGGGAGCATCGGTGGGCTTCCGTACGCTCCTATTGGTGCGTTTTTGCGCCCGTTTCGTCTGCAAACGGTTTGAGGAAGAGTGGTGGGAAATTTAGTCGTCCGTCAGCTGCGATTTTATGGGAGGGTGTCTGGCATACTGAAAAAATAAGGGCGGGGAAGCCCATGGGACTTCCCCGCCCTTTCACCGTGCGCGGCGCCTTTTACCCTCTCCGTTTACGAGTATCCACGGGCGGTGGGTGTTGCTGTACGACCGTAAGGGGAAAGGATACTAGGCATCGCTAGCATTTTTCAACAGTTGTTGACCCCATCGGTAGCGATCGGGCCGCGTTGCGCTAGAAGAAGTGCACGAAATTTATATTCTCAGCAGCTTCTAGAGTTTGCCTTACCTCCATCGTCTTGGGGTTAAAAGCGAAGAGGCCGGATTTATCCTTACCAAAGGCGGAGAAAATAACCTCGTTGCCGTGCATTTCGATGGCAACGGAGTGCCCATCGGTGAGCGGAATTCCGGCGATTTGCTTGATGGTGTGGGCCTTGAGGTCGATGAGTACGGCCATGGAGTTACGCGCGGTGTATGGGTTGGAGCCGTTAAGTTCAAGAATGCCCACGTATGCCGCCACGAGGTTGTTGCCGATGTATTTGGTGTTGTAGAGTGAGGCGGGTTTGTAGTTGGTGCCCTCGATGGTCGTTTGGCTAATATCCCAGCTGCGCGAGGCGTCGAAGGCCTGGGTGCCGCTGGGTATGCACACGAATCCGCTCTTGAGATAATCGGGGTTAAAGCCGAAGTAACCGGTGCACGCGATGTAGATGTCGTTGGCCTCAGTGGTGAAAATCATATTCTTAAGGAACGGGCGGGTTGGGAAGCAAAGGCCGCTTTCCTTTTCAGAGATTAGCGTTTGCACCTTGTCCGTTTTGGGGTCGATGATTAGCACATCTACACACCTGTGGTCCTCATAGGGCATCCAATTCTCTCCGCCCTGGTTGAGCGTGAGGTAGTATAGCCCATCGCGCATGATCCCTTGGCTCGCGTTGGGGCTATTGTCAGAATGGGCGTAGGAGGAAATGTCAATCTTGCCTTTTTGCTTAAAGGTTTTGGCATCGGCAATGGTGAGGTAACCGCCCATGTAGTTGTTGATGTATAGCTTCTCGGGCGTTACCTGCGCCAGGTTGATGGGGTAGGAGCCTGGGTCTGTCTGTAACTCGCCGGTCTGGGTAAGGCCTTTGTCGCTCCGTGTGTATTTCGTTATGGCCTGCTTCCCGGTGGGACCATCCTCGGGGAAAACGTAGATGTCATTTCCCAGGATGCAGATCGTTGCGCCGAACCCCACCTGAATGCTATTGCTGTTGTCGTACTTCGTTTCGGTGGAGGGGATTAGGCGGATGTAGCTTGAGCCGCTCGCCCCGTCGGCATTCTTGATGGTTGCGCCGACTAGCACGTCCCCGCTTCCCCCTACGGGTTCGTCGACCTTCTCCACTTTCTTTTTGTTGCACGACACGGCGAGCAGTAGTACGCTTGCCGCTGCTAGGGTTAACCAGATTCTTCGAGTATTCATACTTTTAACTGTTATTAAGGTTAAACAAAAATTCATTTCCATATGTACCGTATTTTGGCCCCGAAACTCCTGCCGGGTAGCGGGTAGTTGAATTCGGAGAGCACCCTCGCGTTGGTGAGGTTTTTGACCTTACCCGACACGAAGAGCCGTTGGTTAAAGAAGCTGTATTCTAGCCCGATGTCGAGCAGTAGGCTGCGGGGGATACGTCGCTTCGCGTTCACGGTCAATTCAAAGTCGTAGAAGTATTCCTCGGTGAAGGCGAGATCGGCGAAGAGACGGACGTTCTGCCCTTGGCCGCCGAAAGGGTTTTCCTTATGGAATTCCAGCCCGGCATTGGCCATGAGGTAAGGGATATTAGGCATACGTAGCCCCTTTGTGGGGTTGCGGAGGTTAGAACCCTCCGCGTGCTCGCGCACGTCGCGAAGGTCTTGAAAGGTGACGTTGCCATACCCGTACAGGAAAGAAAAGATATCGGCCTTAATTTCGAATTCGGCGCCGAGCGTTTGCATCTCCCCAAAGTTCTGGTACTGGGCGCCGAGCATTCCTTTCGAGTAGCGGATCATATCCTGCAGGTACATGTAGAACCCATTGAGCTCTATTTGTAGGTTGGAGGGGTGAAGGCCAGTTAGGTCGAAAAGGAAGCCCGCGTTGAGGTTGGCGTTACGCTCCGGCTGTAGCTGCTCGGAGGGGGTGATGGAGTAGCCATCGCCGAGCAGTTCGTTCTCGGATGGGATGCGCACGTCGTAGCCTCCTGAGAGCTTGGCCATGAAGGCGCGGGTGATACGGAAACGGAGCGCGTCGTTGCAGCCGCCATTTATTTTATTGATGCGGATTTGCTCCGCCGGGGTATTTGTGTAGATGTTTTGGAATGCGGTGCGCGTGTTGTACCAGTAGCCGCGGACGGTGAAAGAGTTGAGAAAACGATCGTTGGCGGTGCGGAAGTCGTAGGTGAGTCCGACAACCCAGCTCGTAATTTTGGAATCGAATTCGGTTTTTTTCCCGAGGCTCTGCTCTTTGATGGGGTTGCGCGGGAAGCCGTAGGCCAGCGAGAGGAAAGAGTTGAGGGTGAGGGTGTGTTGCTCGGTCACGAGATACTCGAGGTTGAGCTTGTTCACGTATGCGACCTTCTTACTGTCGGATAGCGAGGCGTAGTGGGTGCCGATTTCGCCGCCTAGGGGCGAGACCGTTGGGAATGGATTTCCCAGCCAGTCGTACCAGGTTTTGGCTGTGTCGATGAGCGAGTAGCGGGTGAAGGCTGGACCATGCGTGAAGTCGAGGTCGAGTCCCGCGAGTAGGAAGTCTTTCTTTTTGAACGTGTTCCCCAGGGCGTACAGCTGGGATACGGTGCGCGCCGCGCGGATGTCGTACGCCACGCCCTGTATCTCCTTGCGGGTGTCGGCGAAGACCGGTTCTAGCTCGATTTCATCGAACCACCACTTCCTGGCCTTGATGCTGCCGCCAATCATCAGCTTGCGGAAGTTGTCGTGCGTTCGTTTGATTTTTAGCCCGTTGACGTAGGGCGATTCCATGGTGTAGCTATTGTCGGCGTACGTGTAGGAGCCGCCTATGCCGAAGATTATTCCGGACTCCTTAGCGTTGCGCTTGAAGACCGCGGAGGCTTTATTCACGTTGAACGATTCGTGCTGGTAGCTGAGGTCTAGGTACTTGTCGGGATATTCCCTAATGACAATATTTACCGCTCCCCCGAGGGAAGATCCTCCAAACTTCGCCGGGACTACTCCCTTGTATATTTCGATACGGTCGATCATGTCCAGGGGGATGTCGTTGAGGTCGATGAAATCGGATTGCTCGGTGAGCGGGAGTTCATCGATAAAGAACCCCACGCGTTTGCCCTCAAGCCCACGGAGGGAGATGCGCGACGAGCTACCCACGCCCCCCGATGCCCGGATGGCGATGCCGGTTGTTTTGGCGAGCACGCTCTCGATGTCGCCAGCCGCTCCTTGCAGCTGGTGCATGCTGACCACCGACACGGGCATGGCCTGCTCGCGTAGCTTGCGTGCATTGCTTTTACCCACCACAAGGACATCCTGTATGGCTTTATCCTCCGGCTTGAGCTGCACGACAACCTTTTTTCTCTCTCTACTTACCGTGACGCTTATATTTTGCGTTTCGTAGCCTGTGTATTGAATGGTCAGCGTATAGGTGCCGAGCGGGAGGTTGCTAAAGGTGAAGACTCCCTTCGCGTCGGAGATTTCCCCTTTCTGAAGCTCTTTAATGTAGATGGTAGCCCCCGGGAGATTGTCGCCTGATTCGTCGATTATAGATCCTACGATTTGCCCCACTGGGTTGTTCTGCGCGGTGAGCGTGCCACCAAGCGTAAGGCAGAGAAGGATGGGCAGCCATACCCTGAAGATTGCCCCTGCCGTTACGTACCAAGATGCGTGATGAGATTGGTTCATGCCTTTCGTTGCGTGTTGATTCCAGCCAATTGGTGAAGGTACTGTCGATGCCCGCTTCCCCCAAAGTTTCGCCGTGCCGGTGTAGTTAGGGGTGTTTACAGTACGTGCCGTGCGGGAGTCGCAATGCTTTCTGCCGATTGACCGTGTGTTTTGTCTATTCCGCTGTGTTTTCTATAAAAACGCGCAAAGTTACTTAGGTTGCGTATCCATGCGCATCCTCAATTTTGACTATTGTTGGGGCTGCTCATTGCCACATATAATTACGCCCTGCGATGTGAGTCGCAGGGCGTACGGCGTACAGCAATAGTACAGCTATGAAGAGAGTCAGTTATTTCTTTAATTGCTGTAGCGCTATTTCTGTGGAATGCGGAGGATTACGTCGCAGTTCCGTTCGCTGCGTGCGATTGCGCGAGCGCGTTACATTTCTTTCCATTTTCGTAATACTTTCCATGCGTTCCGCCGCGGGTTCGGCTAACCCGCGCAGCGCGGGGTGCTACGATGGATCTTCTTGCGTTTCATCCTGTAGTAGCTGCCCATCGGTGGATTGCTCGGTTTCGCCACCTATCGGGTAAAGGTACCCGTCCCGCATTTGCCATGCGCCCTTGGCGAGGCGAGAGCCACGGAGCGTTTTTTGTTCGGAAAGGGCAGAGGCTTTTTTAGCAGCCGCGGGGGTTAGCTTTACGCAGCACCCTTCCGGGAGGTAAATGATGGAGCGGACGTTGAGAAAAACGGTGCGCGGGTCGCCCGTGAGCTTTGGGCGGGTGGTAGAAATCCTTACCCGCGCGGTGTCGATAAAGGGTTTGTAGAGCCCTTCGTAGGATTCGGCATTGGTTTGGTCGAGGGTTACAATGTCGTATCGCGTGCGTATGGAGGGGACATCTTCATCCGTGCTCTGAATGCTGATTGTGGGCGTGGAGAAGGGGTTGAGAAGAACGTTTTTTTCCCAGTTGGTGCTGCCTCGTAGGTCGATGGCGAGCGTGTCGTTGGGACGCATGGGAATAGCGTATTCCTCATCGGAGTGGGAGAGGTGGCTGTTAACCTTCCAACTGGTGATAGGCGTGAGGAAAACGAGCGTGATGATGCAAAGGATCCAGAAAACGAGGGCACAGGCACTGATAATTTTCGGTATGCGCGAGTTGGTAAGTAAACGTACGCCTGCCACGGCAAAGGAAGCCAGCGGTACGAATACTACTCCCCAAACGGCCACGGCTATAGCGCGGGGCGCGGCACTCCAGCCGAGCAGCGAGAGGGCTGATAGGGCGGTGTCGTCGAAAAACTTATCAAGGAATGTTAAATCGCTGGATAGCGCGGCGATTAGGAACGCGGTAATCGCGCTGGCGCCGAGGGCGCCGACCGCGATGAATATAATCGCGATGAGCTTTAGCGCGATTCTGCTGAGGCTGACTGCAAAGAATGCGAGGAGGTTGCCAAACTGCTTTAAAGAGTCTTGCGGTTGAGCCTGTTTGCCAGCGTTGCCCGCGCGGCGAAAATTTTTATAGTTTTGGTAGGTTTCATTCCGGATGGAGTCCAGGGTGATGGGTTTGCCTTTCATACGTAGCTTCTGCAGCGGGGTACGGGCCACGGGAACGGCCACCCACAGCGCGATGTACACGAAGATGCTGGCGCCAAAGAAAAGAAATCCGATGAGAAAGAGCAAACGGACGATGTTGGCGTTGACACCGAGCCTCGCCGCGATGCCGGCGCATACGCCCCCGATTATCGCGTTGTCGGGGTCTCGGTAGAGGCGCATGCGATTGCGTTCCTTCTCGGAGGTTTCCTCCGTGTCGGCTTTGGCGTTTCGTGCCTCTTGGCGCTCCTGCTCCTCGTCGATGTCCTCCGGTTTTCCAAGGATGCCGATGATTTCGGCGATGGTTTCAGGGGCAACCGGGCTGCCGCCGTCGCCCTGCCGTTCGGAAATTAGCTCCCCGATACGAGCCTCGATGGCATCGTAGGTCTCTTTGGCTTCGTTGGATTGGCCGAAGCGATTGATTAGCGCGTCGAGGTAGTCGCGGAGGAGGTTGTAGGCCTCTGAGGTGAGCTTGTAGGGATACCCGTTGAGGCTAATGGTAATTACTTGTTCCATGTTTTTGCGTTCGGCTACAGGTTAGAATTGTCGGGTTGGCATGTTGGGGTGCTGTCAATGAGCAGGTTGACGGTGGATACGACAGATTTCCATGTGTCTGCCAGGAGGTTAAGGTAGTCTCGCCCCGTTGGGGTTAGCTCATAGTATTTGCGGGGTGGGCCTTGGGGCGATTCTTCCCAGCGGTAGGAGAGGTAACCCGCGTTTTTGAGGCGGGTGAGGATTGGGTATATAGCCCCCTCCACGACGATCATTTCTGCATCTCGGAGCGCGTTGACGATATCGCTAGTGTACGCGTCGCCTTTGGCTAGCAGCGCGAGCGTGCATAGCTCTAGGGCGCCACGCCGCATCTGCGTTTGAATATTATCTGGGTTCATGTTCTAGACAGCTAGAGGGTTAAAGTCCATTAAAACTTGTTGAGATTCTCGGGCGTGACGGGGATACCACGCATTTCGAGCTTCTGCGCGCGCGTGATGGCTTTCGGCATGATAATCCACAAGATGAGATAAATCCAAAAGCTGGCCGAAGCGAAGAAAAGCAGGATAACCGCGATGATGCGTATCAGAACAACATCGGTATGGAGGTAGTAGGCGAGGCCGCTGCATACGCCGCCGATCACCTTGCCGTCTGGGTCGCGGTAGAGCTTTCTAGGCGATGGCGAACCGACGGGGTTGGAAGAGGTTTCCCGTTTCGACTCATCGGATAGGTCCTGCGCGTTCCCCACGAGGTTGATGGCCCGTTGCACATCGTCAATTGAAATGACCTTTCCTTGCGCGCCTCGCCATTCCCAGAGGTGCTCCCCGATGCGGTCCTCCATGTCCCGAACGATTTCTTCGCAGTCGATTTCCCGCTCGTAGATTTTGCGGAGGCTTTTAAGGTGCATTGTTAGCTCTTGCCAAGCGTCCTCTTCCACTTGGAACTCTCTATGCCCAATAGTGCCGGAGACAGTACGTTTCATGTTTTTAGAGTATTAAGTTTCCCCTTGTACTTTTGTGATGCAAATATAGTGACGATTCGTGTACTGTGTAACGCACAGTACTAAATTTTATTTTTACAGTGGCTTCAAATTAGCCGTATCCTATTGATTTATAGTTGATTACTTGTTTTAATTTTTTTTGCGCTGAATTGTAAAAGGGAACAGAAATTAGGGGTAGCGCGGTCTATGCCCGGCGGCCGATTGGGGCAGCTTGGTGGGGTTTGCTACGGGATACGCTTCGCGAAATAGGCGGCTTGCAATTGTGATGTTGCTGCTATTGGTTCGCTTACCCTTGTATGGTGATTCTGGCGCGCTTTGCGCCGTTTAGGGCTTTGGCGGTGTAGCGAGAATACTGCGCGTTTGGGACGCGAAGGGGGTGCGGTGATTCTGTAGAAATTTCATGTTGGGGATTCCATTACGAATTTACATTTCGAATGGGGTGGTATTTTTCATGTCGGGGAGCGTACCCGCGAAATAGGTGAAAACCTATTGCACTTTTTAAAAGTCGTAAGCGGAGTTTCGTTTTTTTTGCAAAAAATGTTACCTTTGCGTAGGGGAGGGAGGTACGCGGTGCGGTGGAAGGAGTAACAATACACAGCATGATATATCCGTTACATGAAGGGGGCGAGCAGCGCGCTATAAGAGAGGAGCTATTTAGCGCGGCAGAGAGTCGAAGGTTAGGGCAGCTGTCAGAGCTGGCTATCCAGCTGGCGTTGGTGCAGAATACGATACGCCCGGAATTGAGGAATCCTCAGCTGGTGGTGTTGGCATCGAGCCATGGTTTTGTGCAGTCGAGGTCGTTGGAGGTTGTTGAGCATTCGATGCATTGCGTGGAGAACTACGCGACGGGGAAACATTTTGTCAATGCGCTTTGCCGGCGTTACGGATTTGCGATGCGTATCGTTGATGCGGGCCTTTCGATGCCGCTGGCGGCAAGGTTTGGGGTGACTTCATTCGCGGAGCGTCGCGGTACGCGCGATTTTTTTGAGGAGGGGGCAATGCTCCCGGACGAGTTTCAGAGAGTGGCGCTGCGCGGGCGGCAGTTGGCGAATGAGGCGATTGAGATGGGGTGCAACGTGTTGGCTTTAGGATGCATAGCGTCTGGGGGGCGGGTGTCGGCAGCCCTGGTGGCCGAGAGTATGCTTGGGTTGGGCTTAGATGTACTGCTGCCTGAGGATATGCATTTTACGACGCGGTCGTTGGTGAGCCGTGAGGAGTGCTGGCGATTGCTGGATAGGGCACCGAGGAGGGGAGATTGGCGCGAGGCGGTGATTCGCTACGGTGGGTTTGAGATGGTGATGGCGATGGGATTGATGCTGCAAGCCGCGGAGCGCAGGGTCTTGGTGCTGATAGATTCGTTTGTAATGCTCGTTGCGCTTCTGATGGCTATGCAGATTGAGCCGTATGTGCGGGACTACGCGGTGCTGGCGCATATGGAGAGCGCCGCGGGTATGGAGGTGCTGGCGCGCCGCATGGGATTATGCCCGGTGGTGCGTTTGGGTTTGCAGACGACGGAGGGGGTTGGGTGTTTGGCTACCTACCCGTTGCTGGAGGCCTCCGTGTTGCTGCTGACGTTGCCATCGGGGGAAATTGGGCGGTGATGCGATCATTTTGGATGCGTGGATAATCGCGCAGTGGGCATTAAAACGTGCGTGGGGAGGGTTGGTTTAGATTTGAAGTGTTCGTCTTAGGCGCGGCGCTTCTTGGTTTGATGGTTTGAGGAGGATGTTTGGTTTCGGAGAGAGGGCGTTACCTTGGTAGGAGCCCGGAATAAGAAAAGGGAAGAATACAAGAGAGTATGAAGGTTCATTTTGTTCGGCATACATCGGTGGATGTGCCGCAGGGAATGTGCTATGGGCAGACGGACGTGCCGTTGCGCCCGAGCTTCGCGGAGGAGGCGGCGGCGGTGCTAGCCAGGGTGAAAAAGTTGCAATACACGAAGGTATACACGAGTCCGTTGTCGCGCTGCGTTCGTTTGGCGACGTATTGTGGCCACGCGGATGCGGAGCGTGATGCCCGTTTGCTAGAGATGAATTTTGGGGCGTGGGAGGGGGCGCGATTATACGAGATGGATACGCCAGAGGTGCGGTGGTGGTTTGAAGATCAGCTGCGACGCCCCGCGCTTAAGGGGGAGTCGATATACCAGCTAAGAGATCGGTTGCGTGATTTTTTAAAAGAAAAGGGGTCTCTTGGAGAGGATAATCTGTTGATATTTGCGCATGGCGGGATAATCCTGAGCGCAGAGCTACTGCTGGGGAAGGAAGTAACAGGGGATCCCTACGACCATTTGCATCCCTACGGGTCGGTGCTTTCGTTCGAATTCGGAGATCTCTAATCGTTGGGTGAGTGTTTGCCTGATGGTGTTCGCGGTGCGCAGGTTAGGGAGAGGATAGCGGTAGCCCATCGTGAGTCGGGGGTAGAGATTCAATATGCTGGAGCTGGGGGTGCGAACGGATAAAAAAACGTAAATTTGCGTAGAACATGCGGATGGGGTTTTAAGGAAGGGCGGCGAGTTTTTTTGTTAGAAGGTTTCAAATAGAAGGTATGTCGAAGTTATCGGAGATAGCGCGTCCGGTATCGAAAGAGCTTGAAGAGTTTAAGCGGTACTATCGCGGGGTGCAAGAAGAGACGAGCTACGCGCTGCGGGTGATATTGTGGTATGTGCTACGACGGTCGGGCAAGCAGGTGCGACCGCTGCTCACGTATCTTTCGGCATCGGCGTGCGGCGGGATTACGGAAAGCACAAAGGTGGCGGCTGCGATGGTGGAGCTGGTGCATACAGCTTCGTTGCTCCATGACGACGTGGTGGACGATTCGGCGTTGCGGAGGGGTGTCCCATCGGTATATAGGCTCTGGAAGGCGAAAGGAGCAGTGCTGGCGGGCGATTACATGCTGGCGGAGGGTTTGCGTCTGGCGGTAGCGACCGAGGAGTATCGAATGCTAGAGCTGATGAATGAGGCGGTTCAGAAGATGAGCCGTGGCGAGTTGAGCCAGTTGCGGCGATCGCGGAAACGGGAGTTCAGCATTGAGGGGTACTACTCGGTGATAGAGGGTAAGACGGCGGCCTTGCTGTCGGCAAGCACAGCGGCCGGGGCGCTGTCGGCAGGAGCGGCGGGGGGCGTGGTGCAGCAATTTAAGCGTTTTGGCGAGCGTCTTGGGATGGCGTTCCAGGTGCGGGACGATATGCTGGACTACTCCACGAGCGAAGAAATAGGGAAGTCCACCGGGAATGATTTGCAGGAGGGGAAATACACATTGCCGGTGCTGCATGCGTTGGGTACGCTTTCGCAGCGTGAACGTCGGGCGATGATTGCGAAGTTGAATCGCGCGCGGGTTGATGCGGCGATGCGGCGGGAAGTGAGTCGATTTGTGGTGGAAAGTGGAGGGTTAGAAGCGAGCGCATTGGCTGTGCGACGTTTTGTGGATGAGGGAAAGGAAGCTCTGCGCGAGGTTCCTGATTCAGAGGCGAGACGGTCTCTTTTTGCGTTGGCAGATTACATGGTAGAACGAAAGAAGTAGCGGTATGGGCATTGTGGATATAGTTTTGTTGATTGTGATAGGGTTGTTTGGGGTATCGGGGATGCGCCGCGGTTTTTTGTCGCAGGTGGTGTGGGTTGTGGCGCTTCTGGTGGGGATATGGCTGTCGGTACGTTTTTCGCGATATATCAGCGCGGTTCTGGTTTCGAGGTTTACCCTACCAAGCGAAACTACTCCTCTATGGGCGTTCGGGATAATCTTTGGCGGTGCCGTCGTAGGTATATACTTACTGTCGCGCGTACTTGAGGGAACCTTGCGTACGCTGCGCATGGCGTGGTTGGACAAGGTGCTGGGATTGGCTGTTGGTATGCTGAAAGGGGTGTTGCTAATCAGCGTGCTGCTGTCGTTGCTGACGAGGGCAGGTGTGATGGGGAGGATAGTTGCGCCGGCGGCGGCGAGGCGGAGCTTTCTCTACGAGCCGGTGCGCCGTGTGGCGCCGGGAGTATTCCCCTATTTAAAGGATTTTGGGCTGGGTGTGCTGGAGCAGCTCGAAGGAGGAGGAGTTGAGGTTGAATTGTAGAAGTAAGGAGGAAAGCGAGGATGGGCGAGATATTGATTGAGGGGATGCGCTACCATGCGTACCATGGGTGCTACGAGGAGGAGGCGATAGTTGGGAACGACTATGAGGTTGACCTACGCATGCGCTGCGACACGCGTCGCGCTGAGGAGAGCGATGATGTGTCGGACTCTGTGAATTACCAGATTGCGTACCAGCTGGTTTCAGAGCAGATGGCGGTGCGCTCGCATATTCTGGAACATGTGGGCAGGAGGATTCTAGATGCGCTATTTAAGGAATTTCCGCTATTGCATTGGGCGGAGGTTAAAGTAAAGAAGCTGTCGCCCGCAATGGGTGGGGTAGTGGGGGCGACGTGCGTGGTGCTATCGTTCGGGCGCGAGCGGCAGACTGCGGATTGAGGCTGGGGAGTATGCGGGTGAATTTAGTGGTGGTGGCGCCGACGACGGAAGGATACATCAAGGAGGGAGAGGCGGATTACCTTTCGAGGTTAAAACGGCTGTGCACCCTGCAACGCGAGGAGCTGAACGTGAAGAGGGAGTGGGGGCGTCTCGCGGGTTTGGAGCAGCGGGAGCGTGAGGCTCCACTCCTCCTTTCGGCCCTGGAGACGAAGCGTAATGTGTGGTTACTGGATGAGGGCGGCGTTGCGATGAGCTCGATAGAGTTTTCGCGGATGTTGAGCCATGCTGGGATTCATGAGGGAGGAGAGATAACCTTTGCTATAGGTGGTGCGTACGGCTTTGGCTCTGCGGTGCTGTCGCGATACGGTGCGCGGAAGCTATCGCTGTCGCGAATGACGTTTACGCATCAGATGGTGCGATTGCTGTTTTTAGAGCAGCTGTATCGTGGGTTTATGATTCAGCGCGGAGGGCATTATCACCATGAATAGGGTGAAGAATTTACCGGTGGGGGATATTTGGATACATTGCTCTAGGGCGGTTGGTAGGTGTTCGTGCCTGAATGGCGTTCTGCTCCTTCCGTGGTAGCGATGTTTTGCCATTTCGGAGAGGAGCGAAATATTATGTAACTTTGAGATGTAGCGTGAGGGGAGTAGCTAAGATTCTTCAAAAGGAGTAGGAGTTTGGAAGCGATGCCGTCGGAGAAGCGGGTGCGCCGTTTGGCGCGATGGAATGAGGCTTTGGGCTGTTTTTTCACTTTTCCCCTTGCGTTGCGGCAGGTTATCCTTCTGTTTCTTTTCCTTTCGGGGGTTGGCATGTTGCTCTTTGGGATGTGGATGCAGGAACTGGAGTCGGGACGGCCGAGTTGGGATAAGGCGATGCGTGAGCGTATGGCGGTGAACGTGGAGAGCCGATTGCGACGGGTAGAGTTTGTGGCGAAACGGGCGTGCGAACGGCTAGGTGAAGGGGCAACGGGAGAAGCGTTTAAACTCGTCGCGGAAGCTGATGCGGAGCTGCTGGCCAATGTGCAGGGGGTGATTCTTGTGCTTCGCGGCGATACGGTGGTGCTGTGGTCGGGGAGCTACTCCCGGTCGGTGGAGCAACAGCTAGCTCGAAAAGAGCAGTTGGTAGTGATAAATGGGATGCACTATTACGTTCGTGCGCATGAATACGGTGCTCTGACTGCCTACGCAGGCGTGGGTTTGCGCCGTGACTATCCGCTGGTTAATAAGTATCTACAATCGGGATACGTGCCCTCCCTATCGTTTCTGAAGGGTCATTTGTTGGATTACGGAGCTCCTCGCGAAGGGGGTCAAGGGGGGCGGGAGCGGGTAGTTCTGCAGGGGAATGTGCAGATTCTAATCGGTTTTTTGCTTATTCTTCTGGGCATTTTCTTTACACCGCTGCTGCTAACATATCGATTGAATGTATGGGTTACCTTGGCTAGCATTGTGAGCGGCGTGGGCTGGCGATACCTATTTTTGCATTTAGGCGTGTTTGATGGGGTGCTAGGCCATTTCTTTTCGCCTTCCCTTTTTGCGATGTCGCGCCTGATACCCTCGCTCGGTGATTTGTTTCTCCATGCGGTAGTATTGCTGGCAGTGACGCTGCTGGGTGCTCGCCTCGTGCGCTACCTGGCCTTGAGTCATAAAATAAGCCGGACAACGGTGCTGTGGGTATGCGGGATAGGCGCCGTGGTGGTGCTTCTATTTGGCGATATGCTGCTGCGAAAGATAGTGATAAATTCTACGCTTGTGATACCCCCGTACGAGGTGGCGAGCTTTACCCTCTATACGCAGGCTGCCTATTTAAGCCTGGCGCTTTGGTTTGCGAGTGGTTCGTTGCTGGCCGCCATGTTCTGCGTTCAGATGCTTCGCAGCAGCGTACGGAGAGCGTGGGTTCTGTGGGTTGTGCTGGCTGTGGCGGCGGTAGTTCTGTCGATATGCTTTTGGAGGTTGGCGGCGGTTCCTTTTGGACCCTCATTGGTGCTCTGCGTGCTGGTATTTTCGAGTTTATATATTCCTATGCTAAAGCGGCGGGAAGAGGCTCCTTTCAGGGGGATAGAGTTCTTGGTGGGGTTTGTGGTAGTGGCCTACGTTGTTACGTGTAGCGGATCGGTGAGTTGGCAGCGGAATCAGATGGTTCGTGCGCAGATTGCGGAGCGAGTGGGCGGCGAACCCGACCCGTTGCTCGAGATGATGCTGCCCCAGCTCACCCAAGAGGTGGAGCGGGATCAAACGATAAGAAGGTTCGTGCTGTCGGAGCAGCAGCCTCTGGCGCGGCTGCGGAACTATTTTGAAGGGCAGTACCAGCGAGGGTATTTGCGCGGGTATGATGTGCGATTGACTGTGTGCCAACGTGATGGGTACATTCAGTCGGCTGCGGGTGGAGACCTAGAGGACTGCGCGACCTACTACGGGCGGATTGTGGCCACGGAGGGGGTGGGAGTACCCGCGAGTCGGTTCTATTTTCGTCGAAGCGGATTAGGGAGGATAAGCTACCTAGGGATTTTTCCATTCGGTGAAAAGTACCATGAGTACTACCTCTACGTGGAGCTGGATTCTAAGCAGCCGAGCGCATTCTGGGGATATCCCGAGCTGCTCGAGAACGAGCCGACGAGCCGTTACAGGATTGATCCGATATACTCTACAGCGTTGTATAAGGGGGGAGAGCTTTTGATGCATACGGGGAAATGCGTTTATCCTCGCACGCTGGCGGCAGTGGGGTATGAAGCGGGTCTCCATGGGATGTTTGAGGGTGGTGGATACACGCATGTGGCTAAGACGTTAACCGACGACATGGTGGCCTTGGTATCGCAGGAGGAGGTATCGCCGTTTGACGTGATGGGGGTGGACTCCTACCTGCTCCTGCTTTTCGGGGTGCTGTTCTCCGTGGTATTCCGGCTGAGCGGGATGCTGCATATAAAGTCGTTGATAGGGCGCGGGATAGTGGGCCGTTTGCAGCTGTATATGGCGGGCATCATGGCGTTGACGATGGCGCTAGCCCTAGTGATAGCGTTATACACGATGCGTAAGACGCTAGTGGATAAGAATAAGACGTTGATGCGTGAAAAATCGCAAACGGTGCTAGCCTCACTGGGGAACATTAACCTGGCGCAGGCAGAGCGGGGGAATAGTTTTCAACTTAATCGAGAACTATTTGAGCTTTCAAATCGTTTATACTGTGATATAAATGTATACGATTCCCTTGGATGGCTGTTGGGGAGTTCGAGGGTAGAAGTGTTTATGAAATCGTTGGTTGGGGAACGAATGAATGCGAACGCATGGAGCGCGCTACGGTACGAGGGGGCATTGCAGCAGTTCACGCGTGAGCAGATAGGGGCATTACGCTACGAGTCGGTGTACCTGCCGCTCCGTCGGAAAGGGAAGCTGCTTGGGTACGTGAATGTGCCCTACTTTGCGCACCCCGATGAATTTAAGCAACAGTTCCAGTCATTTACTGGACTCCTGCTTGATTTTTACGCGGTGCTTTCGGGTGTGATTTTGCTTCTTTCGTTTATGCTGGCCAACGCGGTGCTATCGCCCCTAGCGCAGCTGCGAAAGAGCGTGGAGACCTTGAGCATTACGGAAGAGAATACACAGGTGTTTTACGATACGCCGGACCAGATTGGAGCGCTCTTCCGTGCGTATAATGCAATGCTAAACCAGCTGTCGCGAAGCGTTGCGGAACTAGCGGAAAGCGCGCGCCAGCGAGCCTGGCAGGAGATGGCGAGACAGATAGCACACGATATAAAGAATCCGCTCACACCGATACGTTTAAGTTTACAGCGCGTTTTACGGTTGCGGGCGCTGGGTAATCCACAGTGGGAGGATAGGTTTGTGGAGTTCTCCGAGATGCTAGAGAACCAGATTGATGTGCTAGCCCGTACGGCCAATACGTTTTCGACGTTTGCGAAGCTAGCGGAAGGGCGTGCCTCGCTGGTGGATGTGCGCGAGACGGTGCATAGGTGCGTGCAACTAAATTCCTCGGATGCGCGAGTAGAGCTGCGCGAAAAGATATCGGAAACGAGCCTGAAGGTGTGGATAGATGAGAACAATTTGCATCGGATGGTAAATAATGTGATTATCAATGCGGTGCAGGCATCTTCAGAAGTTGAGGGGGGTGTGGTGGAAGTGCGTTGCTACGAACATAATGCCGAGGTGCTGATAGAGGTGCAGGACAATGGGCGTGGGATTCCGCTGGAGCTTCAAGATGATATTTTTGAGGTTCGTTTCACCACCAAGAGTACTGGGAGCGGTTTGGGACTGACGATAGCCCATGCTGTGGCAGAGGCGTGCGGGGGGGCCGTGAGCTTTGTGACGTGTCCGCCCTGCGGGACGTTGTTTCGGATAATGATACCCCAAGCGCGGGAGATGCTTGGGGAAGTAAAAGAGTAAAGAAAGGAGTTAGCGATATGGCGTCAGAGGTCTATGTTTATCTCAGTATAGGTAGCAACATCTTTCCTAGAGGGGTTTATTTGGCTACCATTCGTAAAGCGTTGCGGGAGCGTTTTGGGGGAATTGTGAAGGAGTCGTCGATATATGAGACAACCCCGTGGGGTTTTGAGGCGGATTTGCCCTTTTTGAATCAGGTTGTACTTGTGCGTACGTCCAAAAGCCCAGTGGAGGTGCTGCGCGAAGTGCAAGACATAGAACGGGGGCTTGGGCGCCACCGAGACGAAGGAGGGTACTCCTCCCGCACGGCAGACATTGATATTTTGCTGTATGGGGAGGAGCGTATATCCACGCCGGAGTTGCAAGTGCCGCATCCCCATATGCTAGAACGAAGATTTGTGCTAGCGCCGCTCGCAGAGGTGGATGGAGAGGGTGTAAGCGCGAGCAGCGGAAAAAGCTGGAGGGAGTTGCTGGAGGCATGTACAGATAAAGGCGAAGCGAGGCGGACAGAGGATCCGGCGGGGCAAGAGAGGGCGATGATGACGAGCGTAGTTGCCGACGGTGGGGCTACCACGGCGAAGTGGGTGTCGGTCGATGCGACTGGGACGAAGTGCCGCTACACATCGCGGGGAATGAACCCGCTATACGTGGATGCCGATGGGGTGGAGCGAGAGGTTCGTAATATTTTTGGAGATGAGTATTTCCGCCTTGGGGTAGGGAGAGTCTCTTTTTATGGTGCGGCTTGCGGTGAAAACCAGCGTGGCGATGTGCTGCTAGAAGGATTGCAGCGGGTGTTCCCGTTGGCGGAGGTTCAGGTGGATTCAGATATGGTAATGGCGGCGATAGCGACGTGGGGTCATGGAGCGGAGGTGCCCCATGGTGGTGGAATAGTTGCCATACTAGGGACAGGCAGCAATGCGTGCTACTTGGATAGAGGCAAACCGGTTTACGTCACCCCTTCGGTTGGTTTTCTATTTGGAGACGAGGGGAGCGGAGCCTGGTTTGGTAAGCGGATAGTGCGAGATTGGCTTTACAGCGCATTGCCAAAGAGTTTGGAGGAGGGGGTACGCACCATGCTGGTTAAGGATTTTGGAGAATCGTCGCTTGAAGAGATGCGCGGGATGGCGAGCATAGTGGAGCGAGCATACCATGGAGTGCATCCGAGCGCATGGTTTAGCGGTTTTGCGAAAGTGATGGAGCCCCATCGTGGCGAGGAGTATGTTTCCCGCCTTCTAGCGGAGGGATTCGGTGAATTCGCCCGTTTCTTTTTGCAACCGCTAAAAGAGAAAGGGGGCGATGAGGTTCGCGCTGTTGGGAGCGTGGCGTGGTATTACCGAGATGCGCTGGGGGCGGCGTGCGAGAGGGTAGGGATGCGATTGGGAAAAGTGGTGAAAGATCCATTGGGAGAGGTTGTTGGGTGGTAAGCGGCGCGATGTTGATTGCCAGGAACAGGTGAGCGTATCGCGGTGCCTATAGGGTTGTTTTGCTCCCGATGAAGGGCGTGCTGTGGCATTTCAGAATTTAGGACGCTGCTGTCGGTTCTAAAAGTTTCTTGAAGCGTTGCGGCGTTATGGGTAAAACTTTTCTTTTCCAAAAAGGTTTTCTCGTACTTTTGCAGTAGAAAGATGTAAGAGAGATGTCAAAGCAGCTAGCATTCGGCAGTATAATTCTGCTTCTATCGTTTTTGTTTTCGTGCGTTCCCGCCAAACGCTACCAGGAGGTGGTTTCCCAGCGGGATTCGTTAGATCGTGCGCATCGCGGGTCCCTTCGCATTGCGGACAGCCTCCGCATTGGCAATAAGGAGCTTCGGGGTGATAATACGCGTTTGGCGTGGCAGGTTAAGCAGCTAATACGCGATTCGCTGGAGAGAGAAGGGACTTTAGCTAGAACCCGCGATGAGCTGGCCGATCTTAAATACAGCTACGGTCAACTAGAGGCGAACCAGAGAGCGATTGTGGAAGGGAATCAGCGGGAGACCTCGAAGATGCTTACGGAGATGCAGCGAATGCAGGGAGAATTGCTTCAGCGCGAGAGGGCGGTAAAGGGATTGGAGGAGCAATTATACCAACGCCGTCAGGAGTTAGATCGCGTGGAGCGTCAGCAAGAAAGCAGCCGAAAGACGTTGGATTCCCTCCGGGCGGGAATAGAGGCCATGTCATCTGCGCTTAGCGCGAAGCACGAGGCGTTGGAGAAATTGCAACAGGCCCTGGCGCGAAAAGACTCAGCATCGGCTGCATTGAAAGATCGGATTGCGCGTGCGCTGTTCGGTTTTGAGGGGCGCGGACTAACGGTGCATGAGAAGGGAGGAAGGGTGCATATTTCGATAGAAGACAAACTTCTGTTTAAATCGGGGAGCTACGATATCGATCGGCAGGGGGTGGAGGCCATTAAGCAGCTAGTGCCGATCCTAGAGCAGTATCCCGATTTGAATATAGTCGTCGAGGGCCACACGGATGACGTGCCGATGAAGGGAGTTGGGCCGATAGCAGATAATTGGGATCTTAGCGCGAAGCGGGCCACAACGATAGTGAAACTATTGCTAGAAGGAACATCGATCCCGCCGCATAATATTTCGGCGGCGGGCCGGGCGGAGTTTCACCCAATAGACCAAACGAAGACGGCGGAGGCGCGACAAAAGAACCGACGCACGGAGATAATACTGACGCCGAATTTAAATGAGATCATGGATCTGCTCAATTGAGGTGTTTACCAAGTTGCGAACATTCTAGCGTATGTAAGAATGGCTAGCTATGCTGAGTGAGGGTGCTTTGGCAAAAGCGATTTGAAAAAGAGGAGAATCCCTATTCGGTTCTACGTGCTGCGGTCTGTGGGGGCGAGCCGTTCGTAGCGTACGGGACAGAGAGGAAAGCTTCCACCCGATTTTGAGAGCGGAGGTAGGAGATGTAGGATGACAGTCGAAGAGCTTTACGCAGAGTTGCAGTCCCATCAAGATAGGGATTACGCTGCATTTGCAGCTAGGTGTGGGATGCCGACGCCCACGCGCCCCTTTCTAGGGGTGCGAATCCCATACCTAAGGAAGCTGGCAAAGCGGATTGCGCGGGCGGGAGATGCATTGGAATTTATCAGTAAAATGCCGCGCCAATATGCAGATGAGTACATTCTTCAAGCGTTAATTATAAATGAGATAAGAGATGCGACCGAGCTTATAGGGGCGCTGGAGCGCTTCCTTCCGCTTGTAGATACGTGGGGTGTTTGCGATGCGCTTTCGCCTCGGCTCTTTAAAGAAGATACGTCACTATGCCTTAAGTATATCCCGGTGTGGCTAGAGAGAGAGCATACGTATACGCAGCGTTTTGGGGTGGTGATGCTGCTAAAGCATTTTACGCGCGATGGGTTTTGCCGGAGGCATCTTGCGTGGCTCGCGGAATTGCCGCCATCCCGCGAGGTGGATATGGCCGTAGCGTGGTATTTCGCAGAGGCGTTGGTTTTTCATCCCCGTGAGATAGTCGCGACGATTGCGGAGAATACGTTTTCTCATACAATTCGCTACGCAGCCATACAGAAGGCGCGAGAGAGCCAGCGCATTCCTAGCGTAATTAAGGAAGAGTTGGCGAGATTGCGAATGGAGATGAGGGCTGCGGGTTCAGAAAAGCGGTTGGTTTAAACATAGAAGGTAGCTAGCGAGCGAGAGTTCACCTCTACTGTAGGGATTAAAACATTGCGGGTTTCTAGAGAGCATGGGATTTGGTTGGTGTCGGTATTCGTAATTTCGCGGCAGATGTTGTTAGATGTGGGACGAAGAGAACCAGTACAGGATAGAGAATGAAATACTTTGGAGCGCATGTGAGCGCGGCGGGCGGAGTGTTTAATGCACCCATACATGCGAGTGAGATAGGCGGTAACGCCTTCGCGCTATTCACGAAAAATCAGCGGCAGTGGATATCGAAACCGCTTGCGGAAGAGGAGATTGCAAGATTTAAGCGGGAGTGCGCGGGGAGGGGATTCTCGGCGGCCCAAATACTTCCCCATAATAGCTATCTGGTCAACATGGGAAATCCCGATTCGTCAAAGCGGGCGCAATCCGTGGATGCGTTCATCGATGAGATGCGGCGCTGCGCGCAGTTAGGTCTTGATAGACTAAACTTCCATCCAGGGAGCCACCTCAATGGGGTATCGCCGGAACAATGCCTAGCGTACGTATCGGAAGGGGTGAACAAGGCGCTTGAGGTTACCCAGGGGGTGACGGCCGTTCTAGAAAACACTGCAGGGCAGGGTACCAATCTAGGATATGCCTTTGAACACTTGGCAGCGATTATTGAACGGGTGGACGATAAGTCGCGGGTCGGTGTGTGTATCGATACCTGCCACGCGTTTGCCGCGGGGTATGATATCAGCACGCGGGATGGCTACGAGCGGGTGGTAAAAGAATTTGATGAAGTGGTGGGGTTGAGCTACCTGCGCGGGATGCATCTCAACGATGCGATGAAGCCTCTCGGTTCGCACGTTGATAGGCACAGCCCTTTGGGAGACGGAGCGATTGGTTTAGCAGCGTTTAAATGGATTGCTCAAGACATTCGATTTGAAGGGATTCCGCTGGTACTGGAGACCCCGGACCCCTCGCGTTGGGCAGATGAGATTAAGATGCTACGCGGATGGGAGGCCTGTCAGTAGCGTGAAGAGGCCCATTGCGAGCGGGACATGTCAGTTTGCGCCGTTGAGGTGCTAAAGAGAGATGCAATCAGTTTCTTGGAGGCGGTGATTTGCGGAAGATTGTGTAGGTGTCAGATTGTAGCGGCTCGCTGGTTGTCGCAATGTGGAGGCATTACAGAAAGAGAATGCTACAAGGGTGAGATTTCTCCGAAGAATTCGATCGTTTAATTTGCTGCATGTAGTGCGGTTATGTTTTTGGGGAGAAACGGAGGGTGCTTTTTCTGATTGGCGCTGCGGTTAAATTCTCAAGATAAGGTTTGCTGTTTACGAAACGTACACATAACTTTGCGGCCGTTTTGCGGCAGCTTCTGCCGGTGGAGCGATTCGGTGAAATGGCGCGGGAGGCGGCTCGAGGGTAGGAGCGCTGAGAGATAAAAGTTAATGTGTAACCAAAAAAGTACAGTTATGAAACGATTAACATTTGGGTGTTTGGTAGTTCTTGCGGTGGCCTCAATGAGCGTGGCGATGATGGGTTGCGATAAGAAGATAGAGAATTCCGCGCTGAATATGGATGATGTGAAGGGAGAAGGGGTGATTGAGCTAGTGATGGGTTCCATGCGTTCGGCAAGTTCCTCCGATTACACAGAGGTCCCGGCAGGGGCTAAAGTCATTGTGAAAACCACGGAGGGATCGCTATTTAATACAATGGGTGATAAGACTATAATAGTGAGAGAGGTGTCCCTTAGCGGGAAGAGCTGCACGCTAAAGCTTCCTGCGAGCGTGAGAGGGACGGAGTATACGCTAGAGTTCACCGCGAGCGATGCCGTGGATTACGAAGAGGGCGGGAAGACGAAAAAGTACTACTACACGAGCCCTGAGCAGACGGTGACCATATCGGCGGGATCGAAGGAAGCGAAAACCGTGATATACACTAAAGATACCCCGGCTGAATTGTAAGACGGAACTGAAATTAACTAGAGAGGCGAGATAAAAGATGAGATTGAGAGAGGTGTTGCTATGCGCTCTGCTTGCGGGCGCATGCGAGCTTGCGAGCGCGCAGGACACGACGACGGGTAATGCGGAGATGCAGGCGACGCAGCCTGCTGCTGCGCAGCAGCGAGGCGTGGGATCGTACAATTCGCGAGATTTGACGGAGATTCTACCACAGGCGGGCGACTTGGCCCTTGGGCTCGACGCATCGCCGATACTGGATTACTTTGGCAATATGTTCAATAACAGCATCAACAATTCCACAAGCACATCTTTGAGGAGTTCGTCGCCGATTCTGTATATGCGTTACCATTTGAGCGATAAGCTTGCGCTGCGGGCTCGGCTGCAGTGGAAAGGGAATAAGAAATCCTCCTCGTTTCAGGTAGCGGATCAAGAGGCTTTAGCCAAAGACCCGATGAGCGAGGCGAAGGTTCAGGATCGCAAGGTGATACGAAATAATGCTTGGATGTTTGGGACTGGAGTTCAGTACTTCCGTGGGTACGGCCGTTTGCGTGGATTTGTGGGGTGCGATCTCGACTATCAGGTGGGTCGCGATGTTGAGCGGTACTACTACGGAAATAAGATGACCTCGGATAACAAGACGCCATTGACTTCGGACTGGTCTTCTGGCAGTTCCTCGAATAAATCGGAGCGTTTACTTGTCAAGAGTGCGGGTTGGGTGCACAACATAGGAGTAGGCGCGTTTGTGGGCGTGGAGTACTATTTTCTGCCGAAGATGTGCATTGGGGTGGAGTCTGGGGCGCGGATGAATGCGACGCTAAGAGGTAAGGGGAAAGAGCAGTCAGAGCGTTTCGTGGGCAATACGTACCATAACGATTGGGTGAAAACCACGGATGTGAACCCCGATGTTGATTTTACCGTTGCTACGGAGATCCCTGGTGACCATTTCTACGCGAATTTCTACTTCATGTTCCATTTTTAGTATTGGAGCGAGAGTTAGCGGAGTGCGCACGGCCATTGGTCGTGCGCACACTTTTTATGCTCGAGAGTGATGCGTGGGCAAATTAGCGTATGTAGCGTATGTAGCGTATGGGAAGATTTTGGTGTTTGGGGTGTGGAGCGGAGAGGAGAAGCGATCGGGTAAAGAGTGTGTAGCATCTTTTTCCCATTAAAGCGTTTAACGGACCCTTCCTTTCACATTCAGTTTTAGGTGTGTAGGGTTAGTTGCCGTTCGGTTCGATTGATTATGTTGAGAAGAAATGGGTAACTTCGCGGCGATGGGTTAGAAGGTTACAAACGCAAAGAAGAAGCGATGAAGAAACTAATAGCTACGAAGGGAGCGCCGGCAGCGATAGGGCCATATAGCCAGGCGGTGGAGGTAAATGGGTTCCTTTATGTATCAGGCCAAATTCCTATAGACCCGGTCACCGGATTGATTCCGCAAGGGATAGAGGCTCAGACGGAGCAAGTGCTAAAGAATATGGGGGCTATATTGAAAGAGGCTGGGATGAGCTATAAGAACGTGGTAAAAACGACATGCTTGTTGACGGATATATCGAACTTTGGCGCGATGAATGAGGTGTATGCCAAATATTTCGTGGAAGAGCTTCCGGCGCGGGCTGCATTTGCCGTGGTGGCGTTGCCCAAAGGGGTGCTGGTGGAGATAGAATGCGTGGCGAGCCGCTAACTAGCGCGTCGGGTTCCACTAAAAAAGAAAAGTGAGGGTAAGCAGAACGCAACGGCTTCTGCCTTTGCGAATCTACTTCGTACACGAAGTTTAGGTTGAGCCGTTTATGGGGCGTAGGATTGTTGGGTCCTCTGGCTTTTTATATGTGGAGGATGTTGCGGGGCGGGGAAGTGAAAGTTACTGGTTTCAATAGGTTGGAGTTTCCCATTTGCCTAGTTGTTTCGTTCTAGGAACGTTCGATACGTACGTTCCTCATTTTGGGTCGCCATTCGAATTGTATTTAAAACAAAAGGATATTCGGAATCGTTTCATCCCATAGAGGGGGATTATAGCTAGAGATAAAAACGGCAGAGCATGGAAGAGAAAGAGTTGCAAGCGCGCGTAATGGATGCGCTATCGGGGGTTCGCCATCCGGAGACCGGAGAAGATATTGTTAAGTTGGGTTTGGTTCGGGTGGAGGAATGTACCCCGGAACGTGTGGTGGTGGAGCTTTCGAAGCGCGGGCCGAACGATCCGTTTGGTAAATCGCTAATGCGAACGGTGCGCGTAGCGCTTGCGGTGGTGGTGGGAGAGGAACACGTAGAGGTTCGCCTAGCGCCATTGCAACCACGCAAAGAGGGATCTGCCGATGCGCATGGGGGAGGGGTTGGGGATGTGCAAAACATAATTGTTGTGGGTTCCGGTAAAGGCGGGGTGGGGAAGTCGACGATTTCGGTTAATTTGGCGGTGGCTTTGGCCCGTAAAGGGTATAAGGTGGGGCTACTCGATGCGGATATATTTGGGCCGAGTATGCACATAATGCTTGGGGTGTCGAATTGGCAGCCGCGCATGAAGAGTGTGGGTGGCGAGGATGTGATAGTTCCGGTGGAGGCGTATGGGGTGAAGCTGCTGTCGATGGGATTCTTCGTGCCTGCGGGGGATGCGTTGGTGTGGCGTGGGCCTATGGCGTCGAATGCGTTAAAACAGCTGATTCACCAAGGCTTCTGGGGAGAGTTGGATTACCTTCTCATCGATATGCCTCCGGGCACGAGCGATATTCATTTGACATTGGTGCAGGAGCTGGCATTGACGGGCGCGGTGATAGTTACAACCCCCCAGAATATAGCAGTGGCAGATGCGCGTAAAGCATTAAGCATGTTCCGCGGGGAGGGAGTGAACGTTCCGGTGCTCGGAGTGGTGGAAAATATGGCCTGGTTTGAACCGGCAGAGCTACCTGGGAATAAGTATTACCTATTTGGGCGAGATGGCGGGAAGCAGTTTGCCGAGGCGAATGGGTTAGCGCTTCTAGGCCAGGTGCCGTTGGTGCAGGGGATACGCGAAGGTAGCGATGTTGGAAATCCTGTGGCGACGGAGAATTCCGTGCTGGGCAAATCCTTTGAGACGCTAGGAGAGCACTTAGTAGAGGCTGTGGTGAAACGGAATGCCGAGTTAGCTCCTACGCGGAAGGTTGAAGTGGATCAGTAGGTAGTGCCGAGAGCGTTAGACAATAAAAACTGGAAAAATTATGATGGATGGACTAGAGCGTCGAGTGGAGCAATCGTTGGAGAAAGTGCGTCCGTACCTCCAGCGCGATGGAGGCGATGTTGAGCTAGTGCGCGTAGGCGTGAATGGGGTGGTTCATTTACGTTTGACGGGTTCGTGCGAATCGTGCCCCTTCAGTGCGATGACGATGCGTTATGGCATTGAAGAGGAGATACGTAGAAATGTCCCGGAAGTGACGGAAGTGATAATTGACGGACAGCGTTAGGAGTTCGAAAGATAGATGGAGAGAGGGCGCAGCGTTATAGTTAAGATATGCCTGTTGGTGCTGGCATTGCGCTGGTTTTGGTTTGGAGATGCATTTGCGCAGAGCGCGCTGCAACAAGAGCGGGCGGCGTATAGAGATACGTATAAGAATTTTGCGATTGCCAAGATGCATGAGCATGGAATCCCCGCGAGCATAACTTTGGCGCAGGGTATGCTAGAGAGTGGCAATGGAAAAAGTCGCTTGGCAGTAGAGGGAAACAATCATTTTGGCATAAAGTGCCATAGTGATTGGAAGGGGAAACGGATGTATCATGATGACGATCAACGCGGGGAGTGCTTCCGTGTGTATAAAAATGCGGGTCAGTCGTTTGAGGATCATTCAGCCTTTCTGCGGGGTTCCCGCCGCTACGCATTTCTATTCGATTTGCGCCCGACAGATTACAAAGAATGGGCCTACGGCCTGAAGCAGGCTGGGTATGCTACGGATCCGCGATACGCAGAGCGATTGATTGCAATAATTGAAGAAGAAGAGCTGTGGAAATTAGATAGCGGGATTAAGGTAGAAGTTCCATCGCCTCGCGCATTGGAGCTTCCGCAGCGGATGGAGGGTAAAGCACTTCTGGAGGCTAAGCTAGGTGGAGAGCATAAGGTGTTCGTTCGAAATAGGGTAGAGTATATCGTTGTAGAGCCTCACGACACGTACGCTTCGCTTTCGCGAGCGATGGAGATGATGCAATGGGAGCTTCAGCGCTACAATGAGCTTCCGACACGCGATTTGCCACCCGCGGGGACGATTCTGTATATACAGCCAAAGCGTCGCAAAGCGGCGTTTGGTGAGCAGACGCACGTTGTTGAGGCTGGCGAGACATTGTACAGTATTTCGCAACGCTACGCGATGAAGAGTGCCTCTCTTCGTAAAAAGAATCATATAGCGGCAGGAGAAGAGGTGGTTCCGGGCCAGGTGCTCTACCTTCGCAAGGAGGCTCCCAAGCAGGAATAGAGTAAAGGCGGGGGGAAGCTGGTTTCATTTCAAGACTAGATATAAATTGCGGAAGTTTTTCTACCTTTGCCTCGCGTGGAGGGGGGGGCGAGATAGGGTTGCGCGATCAAGGTAAAAATGGAAAAGAGAGCTATGCCGCAGCAAAATAGTAATGCAAATAATGAAGATACTACTCGCGAAGTAGTTAAGAATATTTTTACGCAATTTTTGACACAAAAGTCGTATCGCAAGACTCCGGAACGGTTTGCAATACTCGATGAGATATATTCACGAGGCGGGCATTTCGATATCGAGACCCTGTATATCTACATGAAAAATAAGAACTATCGAGTGAGTCGTGCGACGCTGTACAACACAATCGATTTATTGCTCGACTGTGGATTAGTAGTGAAGCATCAGTTCGGGCGCAACATGTCGCATTTCGAGCGTGCATACCAGTGCCGTCAACACGATCATTTAATCTGCACATCCTGCGGTCGGTTGGTAGAATTTTGCGATCCACGCATTGAGGAGGTTCAGGATTCGGCGGCGCAGCAAGCTGGGTTTGAGGTGCAGCAGCACACGCTGTACGTGTATGGGATTTGCCCGGAATGTCGTAAGACCAAGACTGAGCATCAGGCGTAGTAAGCTCTGGAATAGAATATTGCATCCATTTGTTGCGGAGTGAGAATCTTAGCAAAGTAGACGATTTTGCTGAAGTGCTTTGCCGTGGTAAGCTAGGGGATTTGCGTTTTTGCATTCTGCCGAGGCTCTTCATTAGAAATATAAGATTCCTCGCTGTCGAGAGGGTTGCGTGCGATGCGAGTGGGGCTGGAGGGTTGTCGAGACAGCTTCATGCGGGGAACGGTTTTATGTCGACAGGTGTTGTTGCGTGAAAATTAGTTACCTTAGCGGTTATGAAATGCCTTGTCTGGGGTGGAGCTTAAAAGCGTTGTGGCGGGAGCAAGGGAGAAAAAAGGAAGCGAGATGGATCGAGAGTTCGCAAAAGTAGATGTACTGCTTGGTTTGCAATGGGGCGATGAGGGTAAGGGCAAGGCCGTTGACGTATTGGCCCCGTATTACCAGGGTGTAGCACGCTTTCAGGGAGGGCCAAATGCAGGCCATTCATTAGAATTTGACGGTAAAAAATTTGTATTGCGCTCGGTGCCAAGCGGCGTATTTCGAGCGGGGGTGTACAATCTGATAGGGAATGGGGTGGTTTTGGACCCTATACTCTTTTATCAAGAGACGCGCGAGCTAAAGGCTGCTGGGGTTCGAGTGGAGCAGCAGGTGCGGATATCTCGTAAAGCTCATTTGATACTCCCTACGCATCGCTATTTGGATGCCGCGCTGGAGCGCATGCGCAGCGCCGGAAAGATTGGATCGACGGGAAAGGGTATTGGACCTGCGTACACGAGTAAGGCGGCGCGCGAGGGGGTTAGAGTTGGGGATATTGAGTTTCCAGAGCTATTGCAGCGTCGGTACGCAGAGGCTAAAGCGTACCATGTAGAGATACTGAGAGCTATTGAGGCCGATTTGCAGGGGTTAGAAGATTTGGAGCGAGATTTCTTTTCGGCCGTGGAGGCCTTGCGGTCGTACGAACTTGTGGATTCAGAGTATGAGGTGAATCGGTTGCTGAGTGAGGGCAAACGGGTGTTAGCTGAGGGTGCGCAGGGTACGCTGCTGGATGTAGATTTTGGGACATACCCGTTTGTTACCTCTTCGAATACGATGAGCGGAGGGGCGTGCGTTGGGCTAGGGGTTTCGCCGAAGCGTATAGGCGAGGTGTATGGGATAGTTAAAGCGTACTGTACTCGTGTTGGCGAGGGTCCATTTTTTACAGAGCTGCATGATGATATTGGAAATACGCTACGGGAGAAGGGCCACGAGAAGGGGGCGGTGACGGGGCGTCCACGACGTTGCGGGTGGCTCGATATGGTTGCGCTGAAATATTCGGTGTTGATAAATGGGGTGACCCGTTTGATTATGACCAAGGCCGACGTGCTAACGGGATTTGACGAGGTGAAGGTCGGAGTGGGGTATGTTGATGCGTCGGGAAAGAGGCTAAATAGCTTGCCGTACGATATGCAGGGGACACTGATTCCGGAATATCGATCGTTTCGTGGTTGGAATGAAGACATCACCTCGATCTGTGATTATGAAGCTCTGCCGTTAGCTTTGCGGGAGTACATAGAGTTCATAGAACGCGAGACGGGAGTTCCGGTGGCAATAGTGTCAGTGGGGCCGGATCGGGAACAAACGATAGCGCGAACGGAATTCATGGTGGGATAAGAGAGGGCAGCGGTTTTAGACTATTTGGCCAGTGGTAATAGACATATATCGTTCGACTTACGTACCACGTCTGCGTCGCGAGGGGAGTGTCGTGTACATTTACGATGATTTTCGCGGCCAGTGGGTAGTGCTGCAGCCAGAGGAGGGGGTGAGGCAGTGCCTACTGCATTACCTTGTAGAAGAATGTGGATACCCGAAGCTTCGTATAAGCGTGGAACGCAAGGTAATGGTGAATGGTCAGTCCCAACGTGCTGATGTGGTGGTGTATGACCGTCGGGGCGGGGTTTACCTGTTGGTAGAATGTAAAGCGCCAAGCGTACGCATAACGGAGACTGCACTTGCGCAGGTGGTGCGTTATAGCGTGAGCGTCGGTGCGCAGCATATGGCGGTAAGCAATGGGCTTGAACACTATGTGTTTTGCCGTAGCGGGGATGTTCCGCGCCAGCTTCAGAGTTACCCTACGGCGCCGGGATAAGAGGAGGTTGCCGTGGTGCTGAGTCCCTAATTCTTAGCGATAGTGGGCTATTGCGCAGAACAATATGTTTCTTTCATGCGTTAATGTCTCGCTGGTGGTGCTCTTTGTTTACGTGGTAGATTAGGATAATCGGATTGTTTGCGGATTGCGCTTTACCCCTATGGGAGTCGATGCGTGTAATCCGCTATGCGGTTGAATTAAAAGTTAGATATTGTTGATTAGGAAAATTGGTATCATTTTTGCGTAGGACAGGTACGGTTGAAAGAGTAAAAATGTTTTTAAGGAAGGATAATAAAAAGGAGAAGGTATGAGTACAGAAGAGCAGTTGCAGCGCTCAGCAGAGGTGTTGCGCGGAATGGCGCACCCGATACGTTTGGGGATTGTTGAGCTGTTAAATGAAGCGAATGGTTCGTTAAGTGTGACGAAGATATACACGAAGTTGGACTTAGCGCAACCGATCGTATCGCACCATTTAGGAGTGCTGCGTAATGTTGGCGTGGTGACTAAAGAGCAGCAAAGTCGTTTTGTTTATTACACGTTATCGAAAGATGTGATAAAGAGCGCGATGGATGTACTGGCTGCATTGGTAGAGGAGAAGTAAACATACGGTGTAGGTATGAGTGTTGGAGCTGTGATTAGGGTAAGCAAAGAGTTCCGTTTCGAGGCAGCGCACTTTCTTCCTGGGTACGATGGTCTATGCGCGAATATTCACGGACATTCGTACGTATTGCGTGTTACAGCGAGAGGAAAGGTGCAGGAGGGGGGAGCCAAGGCGGGGATGGTGATGGATTTTGTTGAGCTTCGTGGGATTGTGGATGATGAGGTTGTGCGGTTGCTAGATCACAGCTTGATGGTTCGTTCAGATCAACATGATGTATTGGAAGCACTGGAGGGAAGGTACAAAGTGGTACGCTTCGCCTTCCAGCCGACGTGCGAGAATTTACTATTGTGGATGGCTGATAAGTTGCGTTGTAGACTCCCAGCTCATGTAGAGCTGGTGAGTCTGCGACTCAACGAAACAGCGGTGAACTACGCAGAGTGGTTTGCGATAGATCAGGAGTGAGTTTCTGCCGATGATGCCCGGCAAGAGTGTCTTTAAGCGAGTAGCGCGGTTTTAGATTGGCTATAGATGGCATTATATTTTTATCTTTGCGGGTAAAGATAGAGAGTTATGTTGGTGAAGTGCTATGGTAGTGCCGTGCAAGGGATTCAGGCGGTAACGATAGCCATTGAGGTGGCAACCAGCAGCGGCATAAAGTTGAGTCTGGTTGGTCTTCCCGATAATGCGGTGAAAGAAAGCGAACAGCGCATAAGGTCGAGCTTTGAAACGAATGGGTATAAATTTCCCCGGCAGTCGGTAATTGTGAATATGGCGCCTGCCGATATGCGTAAGGAGGGTTCGGCGTACGATTTGCCGATTGCAGTTGCGATACTTGCGGCATCGGAACAGGTTCCTTCGGAAGAATTAGGTAACTACGTGATGATGGGAGAGCTGTCCCTCGATGGTTCTCTCCAGCCGGTGCGTGGGTGTTTACCTATGGCGATACAGGCGCGAGAAGAAGAGTTTACGGGGCTGATAGTTCCGCGTGCTAATGCGCATGAGGCGGCAGTGGTGAACAACTTGGAAGTGTACGCAGCTGATAACCTTGCGCAGGTGCTAGAGTTCTTTAATGGACGTAAAGCTGCTTTGGAATTAGTACCGTGCAATACGCGAGCACGGTTTGAAAGTCAGGCGAATGCGTATGATGTAGACTTTGCTGAAGTCAAGGGTCAGGAAACAGTGAAGCGTGCGATGGAGGTAGCGGCGGCGGGCGGGCATAATATGATTATGGTAGGGCCTCCTGGGGCAGGGAAGACGATGCTAGCCAAGCGTTTACCTACAATATTGCCGCCATTGACCCTACGCGAGGCGCTGGAAACGACCAAGATTCATTCCGTGGTAGGTCACCTTTCGCCGGGTAGCGGATTGCTGGCGGTGCGTCCTTTTAGATCCCCGCACCATACCATTAGCGATGTGGCCTTGGTGGGCGGGGGACCAAATCCGCAGCCGGGAGAGATTTCTTTGGCGCACCATGGTGTTCTATTTTTAGATGAATTGCCCGAATTTAAACGTTCGGTGCTTGAAGTGTTACGTCAGCCATTGGAAGAGCGCAGAATCACGATATCCCGTTCGAAGGGCAGCGTGGAGTATCCGGCGTCGTTCATGCTTGTAGCCTCGATGAATCCCTGTCCGTGCGGGTATCATAACCATCCTACGAAGCAGTGCGTATGTACCCCTGCCCAGGTTCAGCGGTATTTGAATAAGATTTCAGGCCCATTGCTAGATCGAATAGACATTCATATAGAGGTTGTGCCGGTTCCCTTTGAGAAGCTTTCGCAGCAGCCGATTAGCGATAACAGCGCGACGATCCGCGCGAGAGTGATGGCGGCTAGGCGGCGCCAGGACGAACGATTCATTTCAACTGGGATATATTGCAACGCGCAAATGACGTCGAGACATCTTGCCGAGTATTGCCAGTTGGATAGCGAATCGCGAGATTTGTTGAAGCGAGCGATGGAGCAAATGAATTTGTCCGCGCGGGCCTATGACAGGATTTTGAAGGTGTCGCGCACGGTAGCGGATTTAGATGGGTCGGAGCAGATTACATCAAGCCATGTGGCAGAGGCAATACAATATCGGACGCTAGATAGAGCGGGGTGGTTGGGATAAGAGGTAGTCGCGGAGGACGTTGTAAGTGTTCTGTAAAATTTTCTCATGTATTGGGCATTCGCTCGTATCGCATAGAATGCGCGGCTTGCTTTTCTAAATGATACTTTAGCCACCCCGGAAAGTCCTGTTGCAGAGAGTAGATCTGCAAAACGTGTGAGGGAGGAGTAGGCGGTTGCATCATTTTCGCTATTTCGCAGCGCACGAGCTGGCTTCAAAATTTTTTACAGTATGGCGAGTATGATGGCGCCGATAAATGTCGATGCGGATACATAGAATAATATCTTCTTGCGGAATTGCGTATAAAAAGCGAGGAAGATGACGGCGCAAGAGTAGAGTACGATGACGGAATTGGGAAGGAAGATATTTGAAAGGATGTGAGGGTTGAGCCTATCGGCGGTTTGGCTGATGAAGATGAGACTTTTGCTGGCCCATTTGAGGGGGATAGCGAGAAGGCTCGCGATGCATGTGGTTTCAGGAAGTAGGGCGATGCCCATTCCACCGATTAGGATGGGGAATGCGAGGAGAGAAGCAGGGATGCTAGCGATAATCCCGATAATTGGGAAAGAGCGGAATGCGGAGAGGATGAGGGGAGTGGTGGCTATTTGCGCGGACAAAGAGATGTTGAACAGTTGAATTGTTTTTTTGAAGTTTTTCATACGCTGTAAGCGCATGGTACTTTGTAGGAAAGGCAAGAAAGTAGCGATTCCGGCGACGGCGAGGAAAGATAGATAGAAACCTACGTCGAAGGGTGCTGAGGATTGGGCGAGGAGCACGATGGCAAGCGAGATAAAGAAGGCTTCAAGCCGGTTGATTTTCATCTGAAAGGCATAGTTGCTTGCGTATATTGTCAGAATAGTTGCGGCTCTGACGATGGAGGGTGCAAATCCGCAGAAGGCAGCGTACAACCAGACGAAGCACATGGGAATGAGATTGCGCACGATTGAAGAGTAAAAGGAGCGAGTTATGAGCGGTTTGGTGAGATATTGAAAGACTAAAAAAATGATTCCGACATGGAAGCCGGAGATGGCGAGGATATGCGCGAGGCCGCTGTTGCGAAAATGCTGGTTGATGTCGGCGGAGAGTTCCGAACGTTCACCGAGGGTCATGGCGACGATTGGTCCGAGTTCGGGCTGTTCGATGCCTAGGGAACGAAATTTTTGGATAATCTTTCCATGGACCCGTAGATTTTTGTAACGCAAAGAGTTGTTTCTGGCATGAAGAGGAAACAGCGTACGCGAGGAGGCGAATGCGGTGCCGGCGATACCATGGGTTCGGGCCCAGGAAGAAAAGTCGAATGGAGAGATGGAATCGGATTTTTTGAATGGTGTAATGGGCGAAGTTAGGATCATAATATCGCCGGGCTGGAGCGTACCTGCGGAGGAGTCGGCAGCATTGAGATAGAGCAATGCATTTGTGTCCCACCTTGTTGGTGTATCGTTGGGGTTACAAAAGAGGATGGTGTGGATTTGATATTTGTAATTCTTTGTGGTACGCTTTGGGAGCGATGCGATTTCTACTATCCATGAGGAATAGTCACTCTGCGCGGGAGGAAGGGAGCTGTTAGGCAGACGTGGAGAGTGCCAAAATGCCCCGATGATCATAGAGGTTGGCAGTATCGTCAAGAGCATTGCGCGTTGCCGCGTGAGGATAGAATATTTTGAGAGTAAAATTCCCAAGAAAAAAGAGAAGAACGCGAGAGAGCAGATGGCAACCCGGAAAGACAAAGATTGCTCGAGTACGCTAGAGGCGTACATTGCGGCGGACAAGAAGCATCCGATGGATAGCCCGATAGAAATGAGTAGGATGCACGAGAGGCGCGGAACGGTAGGGGAGTTGGCACTCTGAATTTTTCGATGGGGTGCCGTTACGAAGTGGAAAAGATGGGCCATTCGGATAGAGGAGCTAACGAAATATTCCTAAGCAATGTAGTTAAAAAAAGGGAATTGGCGGAAATTTTGGTGTGAAACAAAGCAGGGGGAATGACGTTAAAGAGAATAACCGCTAGATGTGTATTGAAAATTGGAGAGTTGCGATATGACAAGAGAGAGATTAATGCCAGACTATTTGTTCGAGGTGAGTTGGGAGGTGTGCAATAAGGTAGGAGGGATACACACCGTGCTTGCGACGAAGGCTCGTACCATATCGGATACATTGGATGGCGTGCATGTGGTGATAGGGCCTGATGTGTGCCATGGTGATGGGAGGAATGAGGAGTTTAATGAAGAGGAAGAGTGGCGAGAGTGGGTGGAGGTTGCGCGGCAGTCGGGCTTACGGATACGGGTAGGAAGGTGGAACGTGGAGGGGTGTCCGCTGGCGATTCTGGTGGATTTTTCGGGTTTGGTATCTCAAAAGAATGAGATACTAACGCATTTGTGGGATGTATATAAGCTGGACTCGATACGAGGTCAGTGGGATTACGTGGAGCCAGTGCTTTTTGGCTATGCCGCCGGCATGGTGATTGAGAGTTTCGTTTGTCACCAATTGACGGTAAGCCATCGCGTGGTGGCCCAATTTCACGAGTGGATGGCGGGGGCAGGTTTGCTGTATTTAAAAGAGAAGTTGCCCCAGGTATCGACGGTGTTTACGACGCACGCGACGGTGCTTGGGCGTTGTATAGCGGGCAACGGGCTGCCGTTGTATGCGGGGCTTGACCAATTCGATGCGGAGCAGAAAGCTAAGGAATTTGATGTTGTGTCGAAGCATTCGATGGAATGCTTGTCAGCGTACCATGCGGATGTTTTTACCACGGTGAGCGAGTTGACCGCGAAGGAGTGCGAACAGTTTTTGAAGAAGCCGATAGATGTGTGCACTCCGAATGGTTTCGAACCCACGTTTGTTCCGGAAAAAGAGGAATTTCGGCTAGAGCGACTGGAAGCGCGAATGCGGATGTTTGAGGTAGCAGAAAAGCTTCTAGGGTATCAGCTTCCGTTAGATTCCTTGCTGGTGGGGATAGGCGGGCGCTACGAGTATAAGAACAAAGGTTTGGACATATTTTTAGATTCGATGCGCAAGCTGAATGATGATAGTCGGTTAGATCGTGAGGTAGTTGCATTTATGCTAATTCCAGCGGGGCATCATGGGCCGCGTCGGAATTTGAGTTTAGACGCTTCGGTGGAGACGGGAGAACGGCAGCCGTCAGCGGGAGAAGCCTGTTGGGTTACACACTATTTGAGCAATCCACAGGGAGATTTGATACTGCACCGTTTGACTGAGTTGGGGTTGGAGAATCGGCCTGAGGATAAGGTGAAGGTTATCTATGTTCCATGCTACCTGAACGGGGATGATGGAGTCTTTAATCTGACGTACTACCGGTTGCTGATAGGTATGGATATGACCCTTTTCCCTTCGTACTATGAGCCGTGGGGTTATACACCGCTGGAGAGTTTGGCATTCCATGTGCCGACAGTGACGACCACACTATCGGGTTTTGGGTTGTGGGTAAATGCCCATGTAGATGCTTATCAGGGAGGAGTACTGGTTGTAGAACGGAATGATAATAACTACGATGAGGTATGCGATGCGATAAGCGAGGAAGTGTTTAAGATGTCCCATCGTTCGAGCGATGAGACGCAGCAATGCGCTATAGATGCGGAAAATGTGTCGAAGATTGCACTCTGGGAGAGTTTAATAGAGGAGTACTATAAAGCTTACGCCTTGGCACTTAAGAAGTCGGGTGCTAGAGTTAGCCGGTTTGTTGCGTATCGCCCCTTAGAGCAAGGGATAGAAGACGAGAGAGTAGCTGTGGGAGAACCCAAGTGGATGCGCGTGATGGTGGAGAAGAATATACCACAGCGAATAGGGGCGATAGATGAGTTGGCGCACAATATGTGGTGGGTGTGGCATCCTGCTGCCCGTCAGCTTTTCGAGAGTATCGATACGAATCTGTGGCAGAGCTGCGAGGAGAATCCGATAGAGTTGCTTGATAAGATATCCTACGAGCGATTAAAGGAGTTGGAGGAGGATGAAGGTTTTCTTAACCGTTTGCACGATGTTAAGCGTAGATTTGACCGTTACATGCAGTTGAAACGGGAAAAGCGCGGGGTGCAAATAGCGTATCTCAGCATGGAATATGGGCTTCACTCCTCGCTGAAGCTCTATTCTGGCGGGCTGGGAGTCTTGGCGGGAGACTACCTGAAAGAGGCATCTGACCGGAATGTGAATATGGTGGCAGTAGGTTTGTTCTACCGGTATGGCTATTTTACGCAGAATCTTTCCCATCAGGGACAGCAGATTGCTTCATATAATCATCAAAATTTTGCCCAATCGCCCGCGCTACCTGTACGAGATGCCAATGGGCGCTGGGTGACGGTGGAGGTGGCGCTGCCAGGAAGGCAGGTGAAGATACGATTGTGGGTGGTGCAGGTGGGACGTATTCCTCTCTACCTCTTGGATACAGATTTTGAAGAGAATATAGATCAAGATCGGGCTATAACGTACTATCTTTATGGCGGGGACCAGGAGAATCGGTTTAAGCAAGAGATGGTGCTTGGCATTGGTGGGATCCGTGCGTTGCAAGCCGTAGGCGAGGCACCGGTGCTGTTCCATTTGAATGAGGGCCATGCGGCGTTCGCTGGATTGGAGCGGATGCGGCAGTACATGTCGGATGAAAGATTGTCCTTTGAAGAAGCACGGGAGCTTGTGCGAGCCTCACAATTATTCACAACGCACACCCCTGTGCCGGCAGGCCATGATGCATTCGAAGAAGATCTTGTGCGTGCATATATGGGGCACTATCCGCAACGTTTCACAATCACGTGGGAGCGCTTTGTTGGATTTGGTAGGACAGATCCCGCGAATAGAGCAGAAAAGTTTTCTATGAGCAATTTGGCTGCAAATCTTAGCGCGTCGATAAATGGTGTGAGCCAGCTTCATGGGAAAGTGAGCCAGAGGATGTTTGCAGGATTATGGCCGGGTTACTATCCTTCCGAGAATCATGTGGGCTTTGTAACCAATGGAGTCCACTACCCCACATGGATTGCGGACTGCTGGCGCCCGATTCTCCATTCTTCTAGCGATATAGATTCGTTGCCTGCGTGGAACGGTTTGGAGTCAGTTCCCGATGAGAAGCTGTGGAGTGTACGCAGCGAGCTGAAAAAAACACTTGTCGACTCGATAATTGGATTACTAGACACAGCAGAAATGCGGCAATCGCAGTCTCCTCGGAGTTTAGTAAAGATTAAAGAGCAGTTAAGCCCAGATGTACTAACGATAGGGTTTGCTCGCCGTTTTGCGACATATAAGAGAGCGCATTTGCTCTTTACGGATTTGGATCGTCTCTCCTCCATTGTCAATAATAATGAACGCCCTGTACAATTTTTATTTGCGGGTAAGGCGCATCCCCACGATGGTGCGGGCCAGGGATTAATAAAGGAGATCTTTGAAATTTCTCAACGGCCAGAGTTTCAGGGGAAGATATTGTTCCTGCCCAACTACGATATGCAGTTAGCACATCGTTTAGTGCAAGGCGTGGACGTATGGCTAAATACGCCAACTCGGGCACAAGAGGCATCGGGGACGAGCGGAATGAAAGCAGTGATGAACGGAGTGCTGCACCTGAGCGTATTAGACGGTTGGTGGGTAGAGGGGTATGAGCCAGAGGCTGGTTGGGCGATTTCGGAAGAGCGAATATACAATGATCAACCAGCGCAAGATGAGCTTGATGCGAGCATTCTATACGCGTTGATAGAGCATACCATAGCGCCGATGTATTACGCACGCGATAATGAGGGAGTTCCGAATAGATGGTTGTCCTTCGTTCGACGCTCGATGATGCGAATAGCTCCTCGATTCTCCACGACTCGAATGCAGGAAGATTATTTTGAAAAGTACTACATCCCGATGGAACGTAGATTACAAACGCTTTGCGCGGATTCCTACAGACTTCTGTATGATATTGTTGCATGGAAGCAACATATGTTAAGCAATTGGAATGCGGTGCAGGTGATTCGCGTTGAACGGCTGAACGCGAGTGATCAACAATTGGTGACGGGGCAAGAATATATAGAGCGAGTGCTGCTGGATACGGGGGAGATTGAACCTCAGTATGTTGGGGTTGAAGATGTTATAGCCGATCTGCAACCAGAAAATTCAGACGTGTCAATACGTAACACCCGCCAATTTGCATTAGTTAGGCATGAAGGGAGCAGAGCGGAATATGAGGTGAAGTTGCGTTTGCTATCGCCGGGTTCCTATGAGCGCGCCATTCGCATTTTTGCGACGCATCCGATGCTCCCGCACCGTATGGATTTTTGCCTAGTACGTTGGATCTAGCGATTTATTCGGAGCTTTGTCCATGGCGGTTTTATATTTATGCACTGGATGAGGAAATAGGTTTAAGAGTGTTTGTAAGAAAAAGAAAGTGGGACATAAATAATAAATTTGGAAAATTAATAGGAAATTAGGAGCTTTGCGAATTAAAAAAGTACGGGGGTAAGTTTGACAGATGGCAAACGAGAACTATTATTCGATTCATTTGGAGATGGACGGTTTGGATCGTCCGGAAGTAGATTATTTACCCAACGCAATAGATCAGTTGAAGCGTTGGGTAGATGATGCCGTGCGGGATAATGGCGACCCTACGTTAATGACGTTGGCGACAAGTACTTTTGAGGGGAAACCGTCAGTGCGTACGATGTTTCTGAGGCGCTTGGACGAGCGGGGTTTGCTTTTTTTTACGAATTATGAGAGTAAGAAGGGTAAGCAGCTGTTGCAGAACCCTTACGCGAGTGCTTGCTTTTATTGGCCATCCCGGGGGCGCGAGGTACGTATTGATGGATATGTTCATCGAGCTACCGATGGAGAGAGCGATGAATATTTTTCGAAATGCGAAGAATCGGTGCAAGTGAGTTTGTGGGCTTTCCCGCAGAGTCAGGTGGTGCAAAGCCGGAAGTATTTGGAGACGTTGTGTTCAGATTTTCGTGAAGAGTTTGCTGGCAAGAAGATACCCCGTCCTTCGAATTGGGGAGGGTATATTTTAGAACCGCAGCAAGTGGATTTTTTGCAATTACGGTCAAATGGGATTCATGATCGTTTGCAGTATACCCTGTTCAATGGTGATTGGCAACTAGATAGGCTGTCGCCGTGAGTCGGCACGCGGCGATGGGGGGAGATGCATTTCATTCATTATGCTGCCAGTTTGTTTTATGTTATTAAAAGAGATGATGAGAAGGACTTTTTTTGTGCTACTATCGTTGCTTGCGGGTTGCCTGCCTTTGTGGGCGGAAGTTGACAGCAGTAAGGTGCGCGCGGGGGGATTGATAACGGTGACGGGGACATCGAGGATGGAAGTGGTACCAGATGAGGTGCATTTATTTGTTACCATTCGGGAGTATTATGAAGAAGAGCTTGAGGGTAATACGGATCCGAAAACTTTTAAGACAAAAGTAGATCTTTCTGCGATAGATGAGAAGCTTTCTTCAGCGTTGTCTGAGTTGAAAGTTTCAAAAAAGTCCATATCGACGTATAATGTGGGGAGTCGGTGGAGAGATGTTGGCCAAGAATTCTTGAAGTCCAAGCAGTACGATTTGTTGTTCAGTAGCTTGATGGAAGCAGAGCGGGTTGCGGACGCGCTTACGGTGAAGGGGATTGAGTCGCTGTACATCGGCAATCTATCGAGTTGTAATTTGCCACTAATGCGTGAAAAGAGCAAAGTTGAAGCGTTGCAGGCGGCTCGACGCAAAGCAAATGCGTTGGTTAAGGCTTTAGACAGAAAGTTGGGAGAGGTTGTCGAGATTATAGAGCCTGAGGAACAGGGGTATGAGGTTGTGTTGGAAGAGGAGTCAAACCTTGCTGCTTATAATGCCAAATCGGCAATGGCGGAGGGAGCGAGCCAGCGATTGAGGACTATAGTATTGTACAATACTGTGCGGGTTACTTTTAGAATAGAGGAGTGATAACCGTCTTAGAGACACCTTGTCCTTGCGCATAGGATTGAGATTGGTGTGCACGCAGATGTGGTGAGTTCTAAGATGTTGGGTAGTTGCTTTGATGATTTTGTCGAACGGCGTTTTCTTTGTTTTTTGTTGGGTTACTTGATATTTTGATGCCCCTTTTTACAAATACTCTGAATGTTCTTCGTCTGGAGGGAATGAAATTTTGGAGAAAGTTTGGTGGTTCTTGCACTTTCTTTATGAAAGGGATAGGCGAGTGAGGGGTGGTTCGTGGTGGAATGGGATAAGTGGGGTGCGTTTTATGTGGAACTAAAGTTTTTTTTTTTCGTACAAGTGGACGAATGTTGGTGCGCTGAGTTTTGGACTACAGGAGGTACGAAGAAAGAAGGCGGATGTGCGTTGAGAAATGGAGAAAAGGAGACAAATGACATGCTACAGAGTATAAGGAGGATGGGGTCACATATATTGCGTTGTGTGGCTTTTGTTATGCTGTTCTCTATGTCGACGTTGCTGCTAAATGGGCAGCAACTGATGACTCCTAATAAGGTGGAAGCGAAACTAAAAGATTTTCAGACGCGGTCGTCGGGTAGTGGATATCGTTTCGCGGGTTTTAATGGAGATGATTTAGCTGGGAAAAAACTACGTTTTAGGGTATACGTTTGGATTGGGAGCGGGATTTTTCCTGGAGTTGAGAGTGGAAGGACTAATTTTAAGCTGTACGATGTGACGGGTGGGCGACGCGTCGATATGGGGTCGGTATCGGTTGCATTAGTTAGTCAATTGAATGCATTTCAGAATTACCAGGCCGTCCCTGGAGTTCCCGACTGGTTTTTTTGTGAAGTTGAGGTGGATCCGGGATTGTTTCAACCGGGTAGTAACTATGAGCTGGTGAATACGGTGAACGTGTTCCATATCGGTTACAAAGATATAACGAGCAGCGGGGGTACGACTGTGCCGGCGACGACGCAGTTTCAGATGCAGCGAACCATGGATGAGCTTCCTACGGCGGATCTCAATAGGGTGGTTTATCGGTATCAATCGAGATTGAAGAGCGGCTGGCAAACGGTAGATGCATCCAACGTTTTGAAAATATGCGCGCAGGATTCAGTGCTGATAAATGTGTCGGTGCTAGATGCTTCGGGGAATCCTGTGGCTAATGATAGGTATAATTACAGTTGGGAGGGGGCGAATGGATCGATTGGGATACGATCGCCTGATTCTGTGGAATCGTATGTTGTAAAAGCGCAAACGGGTGCGACTCTTGTGGTGACTCGTAACGGAATGTGCGATATGGAAGCGGTGGGTAATAGGTTGAGGGTGGAGACCGTGAAGGGTTTAGTGCCGACGTTGCAGGGTAACGGCTATCTATGCGATGAGCATGATTTGTTGGAGCTAGATTTGTTGAATGCTAAGGGGGCTGAAATCTCGTGGCAAATACGTTTCCCGGGCGATCCTCCGGGGAAGTACCAGTCATACGAATCTAAGATGGGTCCGGCACGAGTGGCAGCGAGTAATCGAGAGCATTATCAGGTGCCGTTAGCGTATGGGACGCACGTTGGTACGATTACCTATGAGCTACGCGCAGTGGCGACGGTGGGGGCGTGCGAGGTGGCGGGAACGAAAGAGGTAAAGATGTATCCGCAATTTGGGCAGCCAGATATTGAGATTACGCCAAAAGATAATACGCTGAACTTGAACAATCCCGTGTGTTCGCCCTTGGAACTTAAGATGGTTCGTGACAAGGGGAATCCGCAAGCTCCGTCAGGGGATATAGATTATGTATGGAGTCTGAACGGAGAAAAGCGGAGTCGGCTGACTGAGATAACTGGGATTCCCGAGTATAGTGCTACGTTGCCTGGAAAAAAAGAAGATATAAAGATATCTTTAACAATAAAGGTAAAAGAGCAGCCGAACTGCGTTAAGAGCGATGCGAAGACGATTACGTTGATGCCGAATACTCCGGCGCAAGGAATCGTTCGATTTATTGACGATGCTGGCAACGAAACACAGTCTCGTTGCGCCCCGATAAAAATAGAGGCAGAGTGCAGTTCTCAAGTCCCGGTTGGGACAGAGGGTACTGGCACCCCGGGCTTTAAGTGGGAATACTCCTACGAGGGGGATCCGAATCCGGATGGGACGCCAAAGTTTTTACCGTGGGGAACTACGCAGGCGATAACGGCTCCAGAGAGTGTGCCGGGCACTGGTAAATATTATTTCAGAGAGTACAAGTCGAATCCGACAAAGCCGTATGAGAGTTTGTTGCGATTGACGTATACAAATGAGTTTGGCTGCCAGTCGTCCCGAGATTTTCTGTTGGGATTGTTGCCTTCTCCCGAGGTGAAGCGTGTGACGTTAAACAATGTCAATGGGTGTTCGCCGTTGAAATTGTCGGCGACGGCAGAGGGTGTGGTGCGAGGTGGTCAGTACGAGTGGAGTGTGTATGATGGGACATCGCCGGTGTCGGTGGTATCCCCGACGTCGCCAGTAGGAACGATGTCTACGATACAGGAGGTGGATCAGAAGTGGCAGAATTTTGAAATTTCTAACCATGATTTGGCGAGAAAAACCTATACGGTGCGTTTTAAGGTTCGGCATCCGGAAAGTACGTGCTCGGCGAGTGCTGAAACTACGGTTGATGTTTCACCCGAGGTGAATTTGGTTTTAGATTTTAAGAGCCTGAATGTTTGCCCGAATAAAAATGGTCAAGCGGAATTTGCGCTGTCTGACAAAACCGTTTACCCTGGAACGATGCAGCATAAATGGCAGATTAAATATAACAATGATACCCCGGTGCCCTATACTGATATAACAGCAAGGGTAACAGCAGATCCCAATGAGAGGATTTTTGATGTGGTGAACAGCAACACTGATCGGGTACGAGAAGGAGTGTTGAAGTTAATCGCGGATGAAGGCGGGGTGTGCGAGACAACGAAAGAGATTGTTTTCAAGATTTATCCGAGAGTTGCGCCTCAAATTAATTTAGCGGAGAATAAGGCGTCTGGAACTCCTTTGGTGGATGGTGCGAAATATTGTGCTCCTTTAGAAGGGAAATTTAAGGGAGATGGTGCTGAAAGTTTGTATTGGCATTTCGATGCGGCAAGTTTAAAGGGAATGCAGGTGGTAAAGAATTCGGTGCCCGATGGTGTCGTTTTCCCATTCGTTAATATTGGCGGTGTACCGGAAAATATGCGTGTGAGTTTGGTTGGAACTAATGCGTATGGGTGTACGGATAGTGTTCAGGTTAATTATGTCATAAATCCTTCGGTAACGTTAGATTTTTCTGTAAAAACGCTCGAAAAGTGTAATCCGATGCGGCTTCAGCTGACACGTCACGTACAAGGGGGCGAGTGGCTGACGGATGCGGATTTTGTTTGGACTGGCAGTCCTAATCCGAATCCTAATGGTGCTGATTTGACGATGCCTGGGAGACAGACAATCACATTGGGTGTCGTTGGAGGGCAAACGAGACATGGTTGCCCGGTAGCTCCGAAGACCCGAGAACTGGATGTTCCGGATGTGTTGCAGGCAGTCGTCAAGACGGTGCGTGCGGGGGTGGATGATTATTGTGCGGGCGAGGGCAATGAGATAGAATTCTCTAATATGTCTGTTGGCACTGCAACGAGCTACGAGTGGGATTTTGGAGATGGAACTCCCAAGGTGTACACGACTGATAGAACAGTAAATGTAAAACATTTGTACACGAATACAGGAAATGACAAGCTAGTTCGGCGGGTGACGCTTCGGGCGCTGAATAGCACTACGGGTTGTGAGTCTTTGAGTAGCGCGATTGAATTGCAGATATACCCTGAGGCTATTCCGCGGTTGGAGTTGAATGTACTTGATAATTGTACGCCTAAGAAGGTGAATGTGGCTGATAAGGGAAGCACAGGGTGTGAAAAATTTGTTGTCTCTTTTAGGTCGAGCGATCCTGGCGCAGTGTCTATCATCGATGACGAATGGAGTGCCACATTCAAGGAGTATGGGCTGCAAAATAATGATAGGGCAATGCCTGCTCGCTATTCGGCAGATGTGGTGGGCTACAAGTTGTGGCCGAATGGACTTCGGTGTTCGTCGAAAAAAGTGACGTTGGCGACCGAGATAGTAGTTGATCCCACGTTCTCGCCTGCACTAACGGTGGGGAAACAGGTGTGCGGAGGAGAGGAGATGGAGCTGACGGCAAATTCGCCGCTGTCAACGGGTATTGTGTACGAATGGAGCTTTGATGGACAGGAGTATCAGTTGTTACCGAGTCCGGCAAAGTATACGTTTGAGAATAATGGTACTTCTTCCCGTACCGCGAATGTTACTGTGCGTGCTAGGCGAGAGACTGATGGGAAGGGGCTGTGTGCGAAAACGTTGTCAGCGGACGTCGTGGTTCGGCCGAAGGTTGTGGCGCAAATATTACCAAAGTATGGAGACCGTTGCGCATGGCCGACCCCGATAGAGTTTAAAAATTTATCCCAATGTTCAGAGCCAGCGAGCGCGGAAACGACATTTACCTGGAAGTATAGCAGTGCTTCAGGAGCGTCTTCAGCAGTTGAGGTCTCTCGTACGCTAGATGGTAAAAGGTGGTCTTTCCCACCTGAGAGCGAAACAGAGATAACGGTGTATACAGTTACGCTTGAGGCGCAACAGAAATACACTATAGGTGCTGATGTTTTGACTTGTTCAAGTCAAGTGCCCGCGGTTGTGAAGGCGGAAGTGTACCCTGAGCTTAAGGCAGACTTTACA